>JAFDVY010000291.1 GCA_018268785.1 Acidobacteriota bacterium
TGGGGGCACTGAGGCAGCAAGAGAGGTCACGGGACGGCTCGGCAAGACTGAAAAGTGCGGGAACCGCGAGGAAACTAAACCACGTCACTTCCGGAGACCGAGCGGGTCTTTAGTATGCGCTATTTCACGAGGTCCGCTTCGGCGCAGTCGAGTAGCCGCACGACAACGTTGTGGTCTCCAGCCATTCGACTAGCAGTGGTCGCCCCACAGGACAACTCCTTATAATTCTCGACGCCCCTAAGTCTTAAGCGCCTATAGGCTCCGATACCACGCATCGGGGCGGGCATCAGGATGAGAACGCGGCGTGCATCATCCACTGGTTCTCTAAACCAGCCGCCTTTAATGGGGAACATTTCGTCGAACGCAGTCAGAGCTATTGGTATTTCTTTCTGTGGCACACCGCTTTCTTTCTCAAGTTCCGCATACTCCTCGTCAAGCCGATCCTTTAGCAAGAAGCCTCCCCAACTCCATAGAAAGGCTTGCCGAAAAACAGGAAACAATCTGAAACTCTTGGAAGTGCTCAGTTTTTGGATTCCAGCTTCCATCGCCTTCGTTAGTTGGGCCGGTAAAGCAAATAGGAGTTTATTCCCCACCTTAATAACCCCGCTCTTCCTTGCTTCAACCTCGCCGCGCTCCCGTGCCAGCCAGTACTCAACGAGTGCCTTCATGATGTATAAGCGTGCCCGGTGCTCCACGTACAAGCAAGCCTGAACGGGAAAGTGCTCGCCCCAAAAGTAGGCTCTCCTGAATGTCCGAGTCTCCGGTGGGTTGTTGAACTCAACCTTCCCAGTCTCACGTTCATACGCGGCGCTCCGCCCTAACTGCTGGTGCCGGAGATGCGTTGAAAGGAGTTTCTCGATGCGGTCACGCATGTCAGGGACAAAAAACACCGCGTCGTTGACTAGACGAAGGTATTCCTTTGCAGCCTTAGCATTCTCAACACACACGCAGGAATCAATCGCTACGCTCAGGGATTTGCCCAGTCTCCTCCGCGCCCAAAACGAATATCTCCAGAGTTGTGGCAGTTTGTCCCATGTAGGTTCATCTAATCCAAGTGCTTTGAATTGCCCCTCGGCATCCTCCGGTTTGGCAACATGGAGGAAACTGATACCAGTTCGCTTCTGGACATGCGCGAGTCCCGCCGGATCTAAGCGGCCACACGGCTCCTTGTGAATGAATTGCCCGGGACCCATAGCGAGGTATCGCGTCCACCCGTAAAACTTAAAGACATCTCCAAGCCCCCAATCTCCAGATTTAATTTCGACGGGGTGCCTTTCCTCGGGGTCTTTCCTATAATCGGTCCAAACCACATCGAGTTCCAGAATCTCTTCCGGTTTTCGCTCCTTAATGCAGGTCTCAACGTAACATCCCCTGCTTGCGAAGTGGGCTGACACAAAATCTTCAAGTTCGGCACCCTTGGGTTCATTTGAAAGCTCAGCCATTTGGTCCTAACCTAACCCGGTTCGAATCCACGTTTTAATAGGAAAGCCGTGTAATGAACCCCTCAAAAACTGGACACCTGGCACGTGTAGGATAGGGGCCTC
>JAFDVY010000292.1 GCA_018268785.1 Acidobacteriota bacterium
TGTTCGGAATTACCCTGCGGAACTCCATCATGCTGATTTCCCACTACGAACATTTGGTGGAGACAGAAGGTGCGACCTGGGATTTGGAGACCGCGCTTCGTGGAGCTTCCGAACGCTTGGCACCTATTTTGATGACAGCCCTGGTCACAGGGCTGGGTCTGTTGCCGCTGGCACTTGGGAGCGGTGATCCGGGTCGTGAGATCGAAGGACCCATGGCGACGGTGATCCTTGGCGGGCTTGTGACCTCGACTCTCTTAAATCTTCTCGTTCTACCCACGCTCGCTTTGCGCCACGGAATATTTGAGGCACGGCACGAGTCTTCATAGGGAGGATGAGCCATGAAGAGATTTGACCGGCACGCAGTTTTCACCCTAACCCTTTTACTCTGGCTGTCAGCCGAGGAAGCCGCAGGTACCAGCGCCCGATAAGTCGATGCAGCTCATTCCACCATGACCGTCCATGTTTACAAGAGCGGTTTCTTTTCGGCCTTTGCGCAGGATCACGAGATTCAGGCGACGATGTAGGCCGGTGAAGTGAAAGAATTGAGTGAGAAGTCGTCGGTTGTATTGCGCGTGGGTTCACGGAAGCCTCGCCTTTAATGCGCTTCGACTGCTCGATGTGCGTACACAAGGTGCAATTCGTAACGGAGGTAGCCATGCCGAGTAATTCTGAGTGGCGCATAATGTCCATAAGGGCGCGTGGACCTCAGCGCTCTCGATTCTTGTTTCCGGCGATTCTGTTTGTGCTTTTCGAGACTGCGACCTGCGCGGTGGCGTTTCCCCAAGCCGCTGCGGCCCCTGACACGACATCGCGGGTTTCACTCGGAGTTCTGATCGATACGAGCGCTCACCAAAAAGAGGTGATCGATTTTCAGCGGAATGTCATTCGTAGCGTCGCCGATGGATTTGGGGGTTTGGCGACGGAGAGTTTTGTGTTGAGGTATGCGGACGAAATCGAGACATTACAGGACTGGTCTCCCCTCAAACCCGGGCTGGAAGACGCTTCGAAACGTATCGAACTCGACGTGGAGAGTGGACAAAACCGGCGAACCTTACTCTACGATGCCGTCGATGCCGCATTGAAGAAGTTCGAGACGTCGAACAAAGCGAATTCCAAGGTCCTCGTCATCATTGCGGAAGGGAATGACGCGGGCAGCGCCGCGAAGTATACGGAAGTCAAGAAGCGGGCAATCGCCGCGCGGATTCAGTGTTTTGTTTTGCTCGTCGCTAGTCACAACCTCATGGGTGGACGAATGCGGCACTTCGGTTATTACCTGTACGACCTGGCCTCCGCCACAAAAGGCAAAGCGTACGACGTCGAGCGGAGCAAGAAAAACTTGGACAAGGCGATCCGCGACGTGCTGAAGCGAGTCCGTTAGTTCTTGCCCGACCTACGGCTCTTGGTTTTCTGCCAACGGTTCACTCGGCTGCAACACGCCGCGACGCAGGGCGCGCTCCTTCATCACCGCGAAGAAAACGGGAACCAGAATCAGAACGTGAATCGTTGACGTAATCATGCCACCCACGATGGGCGC
>JAFDVY010000293.1 GCA_018268785.1 Acidobacteriota bacterium
GGAACGTTTTCCTTCTTCACGATCACATAAAATCCAACAATTCCGATTCGAATCTGACACCAAGGGGACAGACGGGCCGTTGACCACCTTCCTCATTCGAATTAACCTGTACGCCAACATAATTGTCTTGACAATACAAGTCATTTGCGCTAGACTACTTCCCACGATTTAGCGACGGCTTGACCGTCCGCTTGCCACTCCCTTTTCCGAGCGGCCCGCTCTATTGGTACGGCTCCGGCGGAGAAATCCTCGCGGAATGCCGCAGGTACAACTACTGCCGAGTACATTTTCTTTGGCGGAAAACGCATCGCCATGCTCCCGGCAGGAAACACTGCCCAGTTCTACGTCGAAGATTTGCTCGGCACGTCCCGCGTCGTCACCACGAACACGGGCGCCGTCTGTTACGACGCAGACTTCTACCCCTACGGCGGCGAGCGCACCGTCACCAACACCTGCACACAAAACGCCTATAAATTCGAAGGCAAAGAACGCGACACCGAAACCGGCAACGACGATTTCGGCGCTCGCAATTACTCCAACCGCTTCGGCCGCTGGCTCTCCGCTGACTGGTCGGCTGTCCCGGTTCCCGTCCCTTACGCCAATCTAAGCAATCCGCAAACGCTCAACCTCTACGCTATGGTCGCCGACGACCCTGAATCCTTCGCCGATCTCGATGGCCACTGCGGGCCACAAGAGGCAAAGAAGGATTGCAGTAATGTCAAAGTAGAGGCGAGAATTGAGCAAAAGCCTACGACAGTCCAAAATCAAAAGGTTCCAGGCACGGACGAAAAGGCAACTGGCGTGGTAGGAACGATTGAGTTCACAGTCAAAGTTGACGGTAAGCCCACCCCGAATGTCAACATAACCGAAAAAAATGAGACCTCTCAAACCAGAAACGGCCAATCTGTGGATGCACAAAAGCGCGAAGGCACTCAAGTGACGAACGCGAACGGGGAAATAGGCGATAGAGTTGGGATGCTCCAAACGACTAACGGAACTAAAGAAAAAAACAATGAAATCAAAACGGACTTTAACGACCAAGGGGGACAGACGGGCCGTTGACCGCCTTTCTCATTTGAATTAACCTGCACGCCAACATAATTGTCTTGACAATATGAGCCATTCACGCTAGACTACTTTCCACGATTTAGCGACGGCTTGACCGTCTGCTTGCCTCTCTTCTTTCCGGGGGGCCCGCTCTTTGACAACCGAGTATCTGACAAGGAGGCGAGTCCTATTTACCCCGAGCCCTTCTGAGGTACTGACGTACACTGAGTGCTGACGAAGGGAGGGAGTATCGCGACTGAAGAACCTCTCCTCTCGAAAACTGTCCACTGTAAACTGAGAACTGTTAACTTCCATTCAACGCTGAGATCTCCCCTAACCCCCTTTAGAATCAACACATACAGATTTGGTAGAAAACAAAGGACTTTAACCTCCTTTAGAATCAACACATACACAAAACAGGGGAGGGGATTGTAATGAACCCCTCAAAAACTGGACACCTGGCACGTGTAGGATAGGGGCCTCCG
>JAFDVY010000294.1 GCA_018268785.1 Acidobacteriota bacterium
AGGCTATGTCTGAATATGCCTCACGGACGGCTCTTAGGAGCTCACGACCAGAGATCCGGGGCATGTTCAAATCGCAAAGGACAACGGAGAACCGTTCCTTTGCAAGCGCCTCTAGTGCTTCGTCCCCATCGGCAACAGAGTGATTTTCAATCTTTGCATCCGTGAGAATGAATTCGAGCAATCGTCGAAAAGAAGGATCATCGTCGACAACGAGAGCTTTGTGCGGACCTGAGTCGTCCTCACCCCAAGCTAGCCGCGAATGAGCAGCAGGTGTGAAAGTCATTGCGAACCTGCATCGCCAATGGGATTACAAGCTTTGCCGCCGACGGAGTGAATTGCGACCTCTTGTGCTCTACTGCGGGTGACTACGCGGGAAGCTACCGAGTCTTTCCCTGCCTTTTTCACCTCGTACATCAATTCGTCGGCGCTCGCAATCATCTCATCGACGGATTGTTCGGCGTCTAGAAATGTGGCAACGCCGATACTAAACGAGACAGGCCAATGGTTTTCTGAGGCCAGCTTTGTCAAAGCGTTACGCAAATTGCGGGCTGCGGCTAAACCACCTTCGGCTCCCGTCTCAGCAAGCAGGATTCCAAATTCGTCACCTCCGAAGCGAGCGACTAGGTTGCATTCGCGCGTTCTCGTTCGCAGCGTTTCAGCCACGTTACGAAGCAACTGATCGCCAATTTCGTGGCCAAGAGTGTCGTTCACACATTTGAAATTATCTATGTCGATGTAAATCGTAGAAATAGGCCGCTTGTATCGGCGTGCCCTCTGTAACTCCAATTCGGTGGCTTCATAGAACGCCCGGCGATTGGGAATTTTTGTTAGGAAATCAATCCTTGACAGGCTTTTTTCGTTCTCAAGCGAGATGCGGAGCATTTCCTTCGTTTCTCGGAGTTCGCGCTCCACTTCCATCTGAGAGGTAACATCGTGAGCGTGCCCCAATACGTAAGGAGCCTGCCCAGGCTCACTCATGAGTTTGTTGGAATAGGACCAGACCAACTCCTCGCCTTGCCCGCTCACCACTCGCATAAGGCCGCGATGCACTCCCCATTCAGCGATCTTGTTCAAATACGAATGGAATTCGCCCTCAGAACCACGGACAAGGAAGTTGAGAAGATTTTTCCCAATAATCTCTTCAGGTGTAACACCCAGAAGCTCGGCCGCAGCTTCATTGACCGAGATTAGCTTGCCCGTCAAGTCGTGCGTACAAATTAGGCCACGACTCTTATCGACAAGGTTCCTATATCGCTGTTCGCTGACGCGAAGCGCTCGTTCGACTGCAATTCGATCCGTGATGTCTCGGAAAGAAAGTACAGCTCCTTCGATGCGGTTAAGAAGAAGGAGAGGTTTACAGTTGTACTCGACTGCGACGAAGGAACCATCCTTCCGGCGAAACCAGTCATGGGAGCTTTGATAGGGTGCTCCGTCTGTAACCACATCAGTGAGTCGCTGGGCTGACTCTCGAGGTTCGATACCGTCTGGACTTGCGGAGTGAATGATCTCGTGAATGGACTTGC
>JAFDVY010000295.1 GCA_018268785.1 Acidobacteriota bacterium
GGATTGTCTGCTATCCGGAAGTTATCCAGAACGGGGTTATGGGACACGAATGTGGGTGACGTCCCTGGTGATTTTCCGAACGCACAACACACGATGTCTGGCACGACTTGCGCGTATTTTGGCAGTACCCACGGTCTTGTAGGCTGTCGTCAAAAGCTTAACCGCACCCTGACAAACGACGAGGTGGATGTTCAAGCCAATCCCTCTGCGCACCATTTATTTTCTGTTGGTTAGCGAGGCATGGACTGTGATTTGCACATGCAGGTCAGATGGGCCTAGGTCACCTCTGTAGGCTGGATTCGTTGTTTTGCTCTCGACGGTAATATTCCCACTCGCGGGAACTTCTGTGATGCGAAAGGGTTACCCAAAATAATACCAATCCGACGGAACAAAAGACCGGAGCGACGATTACAACCACCAGCAGATCCTTGCCGGAGTCGACGAAAGCCTGATGGAGAAAATAAAGACCGAGGCCAAGACAAGAGAGAGAAACGAGGAGTCCGAGTCTAAGTGAGATCAACATTGTACAAGATCACGTCCGTTGGGAAGGATGACGCCTCCGCAATTTCAACACTATCGATAGCATGATCGATCGTTCAGCGGTCCCGCCACGAAAAGAATCGGCGGGTAATATTTCTTCTTAGTTGGAGGCGCTTCTTTGGGCAGCCTCCCTGGGATAACCTCGTCATTTGCTTTTGATGAGGCGATGCGTTCAAATCTTTTGCAGGGATCGTGGATACTGGGTTCTGCTGCGACTGGAACGAGAGAGGAAGGGACGCTCTTTTTATTCATGATTTCACAGCATGAACTTGTTTGCGGAAACCATACAATCAAGTAATCTACGTAAGTAATTTTTCGTAGTTAGGAGGCGCTCGTCTACAAAATCTGATGGAATTTCTCCTAGCGAACTGCCGTGCCTCGCATGCTGATTGGTTTAATGTAGGCCTTGGCTTTATACCATTCCGAAGTCGCGCAATCCCCGGAAAAACCTATTCGTATGTCCCTCACTTTGTGTTCACGGCAAGGTCACCAAGTTCGCGAGGTAAATCCGTTGCTGCCCGGTGAGCGGTTAAAGGAGATCCGCATGCATCTCGGTATTACGACCCGAGATGTCACGGAAAAGAGCCTGCTCATTGCCGAAGTTGAGTCTAACGAAGAGTATTCCATTTCTAATGCCTGGCTCACCCAAATCGAAAATACAAACGCCACACCTAGCATTTACAAGCTTTACAGCATCAGCACGATCTATCACGTTAAATTCAGCGAATTGCTTTCCATATTTGGTGTCGATCTTACAAGAATCTCGAAGCATCAGATGAAGTTACGACTTCAGAAAACCCATCTGACAAATATAGATAGCCCCGACCAAGACAGAACTGTTGCGTTTCCCGTGCGATTTGACCGGGGATTCAGTCTGGCCGAAACCAACCTCTTGTCTAGGATGGTCGAAACATGGGGGGAAGTCCCCATTTCCTTGATTCAGCACCTTGACCTTCGTAACTGCCTCT
>JAFDVY010000296.1 GCA_018268785.1 Acidobacteriota bacterium
AACTGAACTTGCCACTGTCAGATCGCGGTCTCTCTTGAAAGTGCCCAAGTTGTCATTCGCCACATTCGGCGTTTCCATCGCGCGCCCATGTGCGATCTTGACTGCCTTCGTCTGGCCGAACCAAATCGATCGCACGCCGACCCACGCGCAACATGTTCTTCCAGACCTCGATGTGGACTTCTGGGTTCATCAGCCTGCTCGTCGCTGCCCTGAGCTTGCCGTAAGGAACGGAGAAAAATGTCGGCCAGGCCGTTCCAAATCCCCTGACGTCGACCGACTTGCCCGCGACGGTCAGACGCAGCCGCTCACCGTCGAAGATGATTTGTGCAACATCGTTCGCGCTCGCAGTGCCGCGGCGATCGCTCAGATCGCGCATGGCCAGTTTCAGCCATTCGCGCGGGACCCGACACTGCGGGCGCAGTTCGTGGTTTCTCCGCTCCTGGACCCACGGCAAGAGGTGCTGTTTAGCCCTGCCAGATTCCACCCAGCCCGGGGCCGAGTAGGGCTTACCGATCGACTTGTCCAGCAGCCACGAAAGCAGCGCGACTCCGTATTCATCGGACTCGACCGCGAGCGGAGTCTCGAACTGGATTCCTCCGGGGCGCAAGGCTCGGCGCTCTGGGATCGACACCGTGAAGCGGAAATGAGGCTGGAACGAATCAGGGCTTATCGCAAATTGCGCCGCTTCGATCGTCATGGCCTCGTAACGAAATTCGTAACTTGGCTCTTCGTCAGTCAATCGTCCCGTCACCTCTCTGAATCCGAGGAGGCGCAATACATCCCGGAGAGCCACCTGCGTTGGCGGGCGGAACCGCAGGCCTTGGGGAGTCGGGCTATTCATCTATGTCTGTGAATCCTTCCGAAACAGGATATAGCAATTTTGGGGTATTCCATATCAGGTTAGTACGTTCCTGTCCGCAATGCGGACGAAACGATGACGAGGTCCACCAACCACCCCAGTTACCAGGCGTTTTTGACGTTGCTTCGAGCGGAGCGTAGGAAGCGTCATGTCACGCAGGTCGAGCTCGCCGAGCGGTTGGGCAATCGGCAGACCTTCGTCAGCAAGCTGGAAAATGGGGATCGCAGACTCGACGTAGTGGAGCTGCTTGAATACCTTGATGCCGTTGGCGCCGACACCGCGGAGTTCATCGCGACGCTAAAGCGCCGAACGAGGATGTCGTCTCGCGACCGAAAGTTAGCGATTCGCACCACACAAGGCTCGCAAATTAAGAAGCCCAAAGCCTAGTACCCGGACGTCGCAGTTCGTGCGACACACCCGAACCACTCTGGTTGCCAGCAACGCCGAAGTTGCAAAGCCGTAACTCGCTCTGCCGAATGACCTATTCGGATTTCGACGAGCCGCAGGTAACCCAGCGCACGCATCCCATCTTGAACGGTGACTTCAAGCAGCCCGGAGATCAACATGGATAAACAGCCTCTTTTGCGCAGGGAACTGGCGGAAGCCGTGGCTCGCAAGTTGAGTGCGCAATTCCG
>JAFDVY010000297.1 GCA_018268785.1 Acidobacteriota bacterium
GCAAGACCCGTATAGTCCACCCAGCCCTCGTCGGTGACATAGGCGTGCAACAGCCGGCCGTACTCCGTAGTGTCGACACCAGCTTGCTGCTTCTTTTCCTGCGCTGCGACGCCGTCGCTGACGCACAGTTTCGTTTTCGCGAGTGCGGCGGGGGAAGCCGGACCGACTATCGCAACCATGAGGAAAACAAAAATGAACGCTTCCCATCGTCTGCCTTGCATTTTCATCCTTGCGGCTCTCTCATCCACTCCATCCTTTCGACCGTTCTAAAAATACAGTTCTCGCTAGCGAATGTGCGGGTACACCGCTGCCAGCCGTTCCGCCGGTACCCCCAGTTCAAACAGCGCCACCACCAGAATGTTGACGATTTGTTGGCGCAGGATTCCGCGCCGGAGAAATCTCCGCGCCGAGGTTCTGACTGCAGCCCGTACCGTTACGAACTTTCCGACCGTTTGCAGACGTTTCAGAAAGTCCACATCTTCGAGGAAAGGCGTCGGAGAAAATCCGCCGAGTTCGCAAAATACTTCCCTGCGAACAAACAACCCTTGATCGCCAAAATGAAAGAAACGTCCGGGAAACTGCGTGAACCAGGTGTAGGCCTTCAGCAGCGGATGCTCCACGTCAAACTCCAAGCGGAAACACCCGCCCACCACTTCCGGATTAGCGAGAGCCCGGCGAATGTGGAAATCGAATCCCAGCGGAAGTTCGGAATCCGCGTGCAGGAAGAGCAGCACGTCGGTCCCGAGACAACAAGCCCCGTGGTTCAGCTGACGTCCCCGGCTCGCATTAGCCAAACATTCCGTATGAAAGAAACGCCGTCCAATCGATACCGAGCCATCCGTCGACGCGCCGTCCACCAGAACCACCGGACAACGGCCCCGGTTCACTTCCTTCAACCGGGCCATGTATTTTCTCAGGGTCTCGGCTTCGTTGAACACCGGCACAACTACGCCGATGGAAACAGCGGACCGCGCATCGGCCGCAGGCGCCAAGAAGCGCGGCTTCGGCTTGGGTGAAAGAGCAACTTGGGATCCTGAAGCGGACATGGCGAAACGGTTGTAGCCCGGCCCCCTGCTTCGCGTGAAGGCGCTGTTTCGCGGCAAGGCCTGCAGCCGCGCCTTGTTACATTCGATAGGGGCAAAACGGAGAAGGATTCAGGAAGACGCAGAAAAAACGGTAGTGTCGCAATTTAGACGGCGTGGAAACTGTCCGGCTCTTGAGGCCAGTCACGTCAATTTCACCGCCTCCTCACAACTTCGCACCGATGTGATGGGTCTCAGAAAGAGAAGGGTTCGAGGCTGCTCCGACTGGCAGATTCGAAGTCCGAATCCTTTTTTTCGGTGACTCCATCCTATGTGGAGAGGTCAACTTCGTTTCGCGCCGCGGTTTGGCCAAATCCGGGAGGTTGCGTGCAACGAACACCGTGGATCATTACCACACTCGCTGTTATGGCTCTAGTT
>JAFDVY010000298.1 GCA_018268785.1 Acidobacteriota bacterium
CTGTAGGGGTTCTCCAGGTCGTTCACGAACCATTCGTAGTTGTACTCCATGCACGCATAGCACTGTTTCTGGATCGGCCGCGTGCGCACGATCTCTGGTGAGTGATCGCGATATTTCAATTTGAAAGCCGGAGTGTGCTCTGTGAATTCTGTAGGACTGACCGCCCGGCCCGCCTCCAATAAAGCCACTTTCAATCCGGCTTCGGAAAGAACTTTTGCAGCCCAACCGCCGGTTGCGCCGGAGCCCACCACAATTGCGTCATAAACCTGTGTCAAAGGATCCTGCTGGAAGATATTCCAAATCATTTGTGGTTTCCCTCTTCGTGGTCGCAACCTTGATAGACGCCGTGCATCACATTTCCGTCCCAGCCCAGTTCCTTCGCCCCAATTTCCGAGCTGTAATACGCAAACGAGATTCGCTGCTTCAAATTTTCGAAATGTTTGTGCCCTGTGTCCGGCGACGCGGCTTCGCCGGTCCAGCCGCTATTGCCCAGTGGATAAGCCAGCGAATGAAGCAGGTCGTCTTGATCTTCACGCGCCAGGTATCGGAATGCCTGCTTGTAGCGGCGCATGCTTTCTCCATCCAGAAACGCAAGGCTGTTCAGAAAAGCTCGCTGCCCGTCGTGATTCTCCGCGGCGAGCACCAAATCTATGTAGCGGTTTACGAGCGCTTCTTTTGCTCCCGGCGTTTCTGTCGCGGGAATAATCAAATCGCTCAAGAGAATCAGCGTTTCATTCTGATGCTCGTCGAGAAAGAGTGGCTTCCAGCCTGCTGAAGCGAGGTCCTTCGATGCATCTACTCCTCGCTGCGCTGGCGTCAGCTCATCGGGTTGCGAAGCGCTCTGGGTCGCAGTCTGCGCCCTCGAAAGGGAAGTGCTTAGTGCGGCAGCAGCGCCTGTCATAACGCTGGCTCGCAGCATTTCGCGTCGTTTCATGGAAATTCCTCTCTGCGTGTATCTGTTGCAAAACTCCATTGAGTCGCGCAGTCACCTGTCAGACCGCTGCGTGACGCGAAAATTGTATCCGACTTTTCAGGACCAGGGAATTTCTTGCGGCAGAAAATTGCTCTTCATAAAATTGCGCCTTCGTTTCTGTGTATGGTAACTAGGAACGCCGCGTGCGGCCAGATTTACCAGGTCTATGCGTAGGTTTGGATTTGCCCTCGCCCTTGAGATTCAGCGCCACTGCTGCGCGGACAAGTTCCTTCAGAGCAGCTTCATTGATTTTTTCGCCTTCGTGGATGTCGATGGCACGCCGGACATTTCCTTCGAGGCTTGCGTTGAACAGGCGGGACGGGTCCTTCAACGCGGCTCCTTTGGCAAACGTCAACTTAACGGTCTTCTTGTATGTCTCGCCCGTGCACACAAGGCCGCCGTGCGAAAATACAGGAGTGCTCCACTTCCACTCTTCGACGATCTCCGGGTGCGCCTC
>JAFDVY010000299.1 GCA_018268785.1 Acidobacteriota bacterium
TCCCAAAATAAAAAGCTTCGCCTCGGGATCGCCAAATCCTGGCGCTGGCTTGCCCCAATACTCCCAATCGCGATATGCACGCCGCTTCACGCGAGCCACTTCCTCGCGATACTTCACCAGCCGCGCGCACTTCCTGCACGCGACAATTTCTTTATTCAGTATTTTTAGGTGGGAATCCGCGGCAAGCATGACGCTACGAACGCTCGCGCGTTATCATCTTTTTCAGGTCAAGGTACGGCGTCGCGCCGGCGAACATCGATTGGCAGGACCGTTCTTCAATCATTTCCCTTGCGACTCGCTGCACAACTCCCATCGCGGCGCGCATGACTCCCGATCCGGTGCTCACGCGTGCGACGCCCACTCGTTCCAATTCCGCAATCGACGGGCAAGCGGGCGAGGCCAAGATGTTCAGCGGCGCCTCCACCGCTCTCGCTAATTTTTCAATCGTCGCTAGATTGCTAATTCCCGGTGCGAACAAACAGTCAGCGCCCGCGTCGCGATAGGCGCGCAGCCGCTCCACCGTTCGTTCGAACCGCGTTGCCTCTGGTCCTGCTGCCGCCAAATAAACATCAGTCCGTGCATTGAGAACGAACGGTACACCCATCGCGGTAGCGGTTTCCCGCACTGCACGGATTTTTTCGATTTGTAACGGCAATTCCATCAGGGGATTCTTCGCATCGCCCGACAAATCCTCCAGATTCATCCCAACGGCTCCCGCCTTTATCGCCAGTTCCACCGTCTCGGCGACTGCGCGATTTGTGCGCCCATACCCCGATTCCAGATCAGCCGTCACCGGAACGCGTACCGCCCGGGCAATCCGCGCGACCATGGACAGCATCTCGTCGCGCGAAATATTTTGTCCGTCCGCATATCCCAGCGAATACGCAATGCCAGCGCTGGTGGTCGCGATCGCTGGATGGCCCGCCTCTTCCAAAATGCGCGCGCTGGCCACGTCCCATGCATTCGGCAGCAGAAGCAGTCTTGGCCCGTGGTGCAGTTTGCGAAGCTCTTCCGCTTTCCTCGCTTGTTCCAGAATTTCCATCGCTAATTTTTCTTTCCACGGCCTAAAATCCCAAGTAACGCTACCGCCTGATTCATCTCTTCATTTTTAGCACCATAGAGCAGCGTCACTTTTTTGCGTCCTTTTTCCAGCGTCCGCAGGTGCGCCAGCGTTTCGGGCGCATTTTTCAGTTCCGCGCGATAGCGTTTTTGAAATTCTGGCCACTTTTCCGGCTCATGGCCAAACCACTTCCGCAGCTCTGTGCTCGGTGCAACTTCCTTCAGCCATAGGTCCACATGCGCCCTGGCTTTTGTCAGTCCGCGCGGCCATATGCGGTCCACTAGCACGCGGTATCCATCGTTTTTCTTGGCAGGTTCATACACACGTCTTACTGCGAACATTGTTTACCTCTAT
>JAFDVY010000029.1 GCA_018268785.1 Acidobacteriota bacterium
CGACCAGGCCGCGGCCGCCAGTGATTTGCTGGAATGCGGTGTTAAAGAAGCCGGCAAGCTGGCCGTGGGAAAAACCCTGGTGGAAGTTGCGGACCTTCCACAATTCCTTTTTGATGTAGCTGTTTTCGATTTTGGATTGGTAGGCGCTGAGCGTCTTGGCGGAGGTGTCGCCAGATTTGAGCGCTTCGAACGTGGTTTCGGCGGCGAGCATGCCGCTTTTTATGGCGAGATGAACGCCTTTCAGTTTTTGCGAGTCGAGGAAGCTGCCGGAGTCTCCAACGATGAGGCCGCCATCGAAATAATTGCGCGGCATGGCGTACCAACCGCCGTAGGGGAGCGATTTGGCGCCGTAACGGACGAGTTTTCCATTTTCGAGAAGGTTCGCGACGAAGGGATTCGTTTTCCATTTTTGAAATGTGGCGTGCGGATCGAAGCGCGGGTCGGCGTATTCGAGTGCGATGACAAGGCCGACGGAGACGCGATTGTTGGAGAGACCGTAGATCCAGCCGCCACCGTATATGGAAGACGGAACGGGAAACCCTAGCGTGTGCGCAACGTAGCCGGGTTTGATTTTTCCCGGTTGGATCTCCCAAAGTTCCTTGATGCCTATGCCGTAACTTTGCGGATTGATGTTGTCGAGCTTCTTTTTTGCGACGAGTTCTTTGGTGAGCGAGCCGCGCGTGCCTTCCGCGAGTACGGTAACTTTGGCTTTCAGTTCGTAGCCGGGCTGATAGTTGTCTTTCGGTTTGCCGTTTTTGTCGACGCCCTTGTCTTCGGTGATGACGCCGCCGATGCCGTCGCGCTCGTAAATTAATTGCGCGCCGCCGAATTCCTTGAAGACGTTGACGCCGGCGGCTTCGACTTTTTCACCGAGCCATTTGACGAGTTTGCTGAGCGAGACGACGTAATTTCCGGTGTTGACGAAGGGCGGCGGCGTGATGGGAAAACGGAACGAGTTCTTCTCGGTGAAGAAAAGAGCGGCGGAATCGGTGACAGGTGTATCGAGTGGTGCGGATTTTTCGAAGTCAGGCACGAGTTCCGCGAGAGCTTTTGGGTTCATGATGGCCCCGGAAAGCTGATGCGCGCCCAGTTCGCGGCCTTTTTCGAGGATGTAGATATTTTCCGCGGAGAGTTCAGGTTTCGCGCCGCTGGCGTTGTGGGCTTTGATCAGATTGGCGAGGTGTAGTGCGCAGGCGAGTCCGGCGGGGCCGGCGCCGACGATGAGAACGTCAGCTTCGAGTTGTTCGCGTTGGATGGTCATATTGCGGCTAGTTTAGCAGATGGGAAGAGCGTAACTTTGGCGACATACAAAGCCCGCCGAGCAAATTGGACTACTTCGCTTTTTGCAGCTCTTCGGTGAGGGCGGGCATGATTTCGAAGATGTCTCCGACGACGCCGTAGTCGGCGATTTCGAAGATGGGTGCGTTCTGGTCTTTGTTGATGGCGACGATAGTGCGCGCGCCCTTCATTCCGACGACGTGCTGAATCGCGCCGCTGATCCCAAGCGCGAGGTAAAGCTTTGGCGCGACCGTCTGGCCGGAGCTGCCGATCTGGCGCTCCATGGGGAGCCAGCCTTCATCGCAAATTGGACGCGAGGCGGCAATCTCCGCGCCCATCGCTTTGGCGACGGCTTCAGCTTGCGGAATATTTTCGGGCGCTTTGATGCCGCGGCCAATGGCGACGATGAGCGGAGCTTGGGTGAGGTCGACGGCGGACTTTGCTTCTTTGAAAAGTTCCAGCGGCTTGGTACGAATTTGCGCCGCGTCGAGTTGAACGCTCGCTGAATTGATTGGCGCTTTGCCGGAGGCGTGCGCTTGCACGAGATCGGCGCGAAATGCACCAGCTTGAAATGACGCAAACCATGGGCCAGCGCCCAGGAAGGAAACGTCGGCGACGGTTTTGCCTTGAAACATCTGGCGAACGAAAACGAGCTTTCCATTTTCGGAGCGATAGCCGACGCAGTCGCCGATCATGCCCTTGCCGAGCGATGCGGCGAGTTTCGGCGCAAAATCGCGGACCTGATAGGTATGCGGGAAAAGGACGAGATCGGGCTTCGCGGACTCGATGAGCTGCTTGAGCGCGATGCAGTAGCCGTCTGGCGTGTAGTCGGCGAGCAGGTCGTGTTCGACAGAGAGAACTTCGGCGACAGCCTTTGCGGCTAGTTCATCGGCGAACGTGACGATCCCTTTGCCCAAAACTGCCGTGCTGACGCTGCCGTTTGTTGCGCCAGCAATTTGTTGCGCTGCGGCGAGCGTTTCAAAACTCGCATTGTTCCATTTGCCTTGGCGATGTTCGGCGACGACGAGGATTTTCATGGTCAGATCACCCTCGCTTCGAATTTGAGTTTTTCGACGAGTTTGGCGGCCATTTCCTTTGGCGTGCCAGTGAGGAATTCGGTTTTCTTCGTCTTGCTTGGAACGTAAATTTTCTCGACGCGCTGCGTCGGTTCGCTGATCACGCCAAGCGATTCGCGCGTAACCGTAGCGATTTCTTTTTTCTTGGCCGCCATGATGCCCTTGAGCGTGGCGTAACGCACTTTGTTGATGCCGGATTGGATCGAGAGCACTGCGGGCAGCGGACATTCGACCCACTGGAACCATCCGGCTTCGAGTTCGCGCTTCAATTTCAGTTTTCCGCCCGTCGCTTCGATCGCCATGATGATCGTGGCGTGGGGCCGATCGAGTTCGGCGGCCATGAGCACGCCGGTCTGGCCGAAGCCCTGGTCGTCGCTTTGGAGGCCGGTAAGGATGAGGTCGGCGTTTTCATTTTTTACTGCGGCTGCAAGCGATTTTCCCGCAGCGAGCGGATCGAGCTCGAAGAATTTGTCATCGGCGATGTGGATGCCGCGGTCGGCGCCTTTTGCTAGCGCTTCCTTGATCGTTTGCTTGACTCGTTCGGGCCCCATCGAGAGTGCAATCACTTCGCCGCCGTGCTTTTCCTTGAGGCGCAGGGCTTCTTCGAGGGCAAAGCTGTCCGGCTCGTTCATTTCAAAGCCGATGTCGGATTCCTTGATCCAGCTACCGGCGATGGCGAGCGGCGCGTCTTTGGCCGGCACCTGCTTGATGCAAACGATAATTTTCATGGAATATTGCCTTGTTTGTCATTCCGAGCGAAGCGAGGAATCTGCTTTTCTCTATGCAACGAAGAAAAACAGGCTCCTCGGGCAAACAACGCCCTCGGAATGACAGGTTGGTCGTCAGCGCTTACTTTCCTGTCCAGCGCTTGAAAATCAAAGCGGCGTTTGTGCCGCCGAAGCCGAAGGAATTCGAAAGCGCGTAATCGACGGTGTGTTTGCGCGCGACGTTTGGAACATAGTCGAGATCACATTCGGGATCGGGATTGAATTGATTGATGGTTGGCGGGAGGATTCCGTCGCGTAAAGCGAGGGCGCTGATGCCGGCTTCGAGGCCGCCAGCGCCGCCGAGCAAATGTCCCGTCATGGATTTTGTCGAGCTAACCGGAAGCTTCTTTGAAATTGCGCGGTCGCCGAAGAGGCGCTTCATTGCAGTAGTTTCGATGGCATCGCCGATCGGCGTAGAAGTGCCGTGCGCGTTGACGTAGCCGATGTCGTCGGGCGAGAGCTTTGCGTCTTTCAGCGCTGCGCGCATTACGCGAAATGCTCCGTCGCCGTTTTCGACGGGCTGCGTGATGTGGTACGCGTCGCCGGACATTCCGTAGCCCACGATTTCGGCAACGATAGGAGCATTGCGGCGCTGCGCGTGTTCCAGCGATTCGAGCACGAGAATTCCGCAGCCTTCGCCAACTACAAAACCATCACGGTCGCGATCAAAGGGCCGGCTCGCCGTGGCAGGATCGTCATTGCGCGTGGAAAGCGCGCGCATGGAGGCGAATCCGCCGACGCCCATCGGAGTGATCGTAGCTTCCGTGCCGCCGCAAATCATCATTTCCGCGGCGCCGCGTTCGATAATCTTGAAGGAATCGCCAATGGAATGAGCCGACGCTGAGCAAGCAGTGGCTGTGGCGGAGTTCGGACCCTTTGCGCCGTAACGAATCGAGATGTGGCCGCTGGCGAGATTGATGATTGCCGAGGGGATAAAGAACGGGGAGATTTTTCCAGGACCGCCACTGGTGAGCTTGATGTGTTCGCGCTCGATGATATCGAATCCGCCGATGCCGGACGCAACGTACACGCCCACTTCTTCGAGGTCCGACTGCTCAGGCTTCCACTGCGCCGCTTTGACGGCGAAATCCGCTCCGGCCAGCGCGATCTGGATGAAGCGGCCCATCTTCTTGAGTTCTTTTTTCTCGATCCACTGGAGCGGATCGAAATTCTTCACTTCGCCGGCGATGGTGCAGTCGAAGCCGGTGGTATCGAAATGCGTAATCGGACCAATGCCGCTGACGCCGGCGACGAGGTTTTTCCAGCTTTCCTCGGTGCCGATGCCCAATGCACAGACAAGTCCAACGCCCGTGACTACAACCCGGCGAGTCAACGTTCCTTCACCTCTGTTGATTTGAAATATCCCGCGGCGAGGCCGCCGTTACTTGGATTTGGCGTGCTTATCGATATATTCGATGGCATCTTTCACCGTGGCCATCTTCTCGGCGTCCTCGTCCGGAACTTCAATGCCGAACGCTTCTTCAAACGCCATCACCAATTCCACCTGGTCGAGCGAATCGGCGCCCAGGTCGTCCACGAAGGACGCGGTGGGCGTGACTTCCGCCTCGTCCACACCGAGCTGCTCGACGATAATCTGCTTAACGCGTTCTTCTACGCTGGCCATTCCTATTTCCTCCGTCCCGACTGGGCGGGACTTGTTTTCTGAGTTTCTACCCTGAGGCGCAGATAGTGCCAGCGCCAAGCTCTGTAGTTATACCCTGTTTTTGGCCTTACCAGGCAACCCGACTATTCTAGAGAGACCCTACCATAAGGTCAACTTTTGCGGCTGTTTTTCAAACTAGAATCCAATCCCTCTTCTAAGCCGACACAGACTTCGACCAAATCTAGAGAATCTCCTTCTTGCTCTCCAACGAGATCGATGGCTTTGTCATCGAGATGCAGCTGACCAGCCAGCATTTTCCTCGCATCATCCCATTCGGGCAGGTGACGGAACTTCCCAATCTCAACCATAAACAGCCTCTACGCCAGATGCATGCCGCCGTTTACATTTAGGACGTGGCCGGTGATGTAACCCGCCTCGTCGCTGGCCAAGAACACGATCGCGGCGGTAACGTCGCGAGGCTTGCCCATGCGGCCGAGTGGAATGCGCTTGTTTAGTTCTTCTTTCACGGTGTCCGAGAGCACGTCGGTCATGGGTGTTTCGATGAAGCCCGGCGCGACGGCGTTGACGGTGATATTGCGCGAGGCGATTTCGATTGCCGTGGCTTTGGTGAGGCCGATGAGGCCAGCTTTTGCGGCAACGTAGTTGGCCTGGCCTGCGTTTCCGCTTTGTGCCACAACGGACGAGATATTGATGATTCGACCGGCGCGCGCTCGCATCATGACCGCAAGTGCTTGCTGTGTGCACAAATGTGCGCCGGTGAGATTCGTCTTGATCACGGCTTCCCAATCTTCGAGCTTCATGCGCATCGAAAGTCCGTCGCGGGTGATGGCGGCGTTGTTGACCAAAATATCGAGCTTGCCGAATTTTTCGAGGACTTGTTTGAAGCCGGCTTTGATTTGTTCTGCGTCGGCAACGTCCATTTTCACGGCAAAGGCTTCGCCGCCCGCCGCTGCGATTTCGCTGACTAGCGCTGCAAGTTTTTCTTCGTTGCGTGCGGCAACGGCGACCTTTGCTCCTGCTTCGGCTAACGCGAGCGCGGTGTCGCGGCCAATTCCCTGCGATGCACCCGTCACCAGCGCGACTTTGTCTTTTAGGCTGAACATCCAATTCGGACCTTTCCAACAGTTTTAAGTCATAAGTTCTAAGTTTTAAGTACGAGGCAAAAGAAATTAGGGATCGTTATTTCGTTGTAACTAACCGCACCCTTTCTGCCTCGCACGCGGTGAAGAATCCATCTTCTTCCCTGACTTATGACTTAAAACTTACAACTCAAAACTTTGTGCTACGCAGCGTCAGCTTTGGCCGCTGCGATTTTCTCCAGCGTCGTGGCCAAACTTTTTTCGTCCTCGATATTGAGTGCGGCTACGGAGCGTTCAATCTGCCGCAAGAGGCCGGTCAGTACGCGACCCGGGCCGACTTCGACGAATGTGTTCACGCCTTCGTCAACCATCAGGCGGATGGACCCTTCCCAGAGCACAGGAGCGGATACCTGGCGAACCAAGGCATCGCGAGCCTCTTCGCCCTTTTCAATGGTATCCGCGTCAACATTCGTTACGAGCGGAAAGCGCAGATCCGAAAACTGCACACTCTGCAAATCTTTCGCCAGCCTCTCCTGCGCTGGCATCATCAACGCGGAATGAAAGGGCGCGGATACAGGCAGCATCACGGCGCGCTTTGCGCCAAGCTGCGAAGCAATTTCCGTGGCGCGCTTTACCGCGCCGGCATGGCCTGAAATTACGGTCTGTTCGGGCGAATTCAGGTTTGCAGCGGAGCAAACTTCGCCTTCGGCGGCTTTCTGGCAGGCATCGGCTACAACGGCGTGGGAAATCCCAAGGATCGCGGCCATCGCGCCGGCGCCTTGCGGCACAGCTTCCTGCATATAAGTGCCGCGTTTGCGCACAAGCTGTACTGCATCCGAAAATTTCAGCGCCCCGGCAGCGACGAGAGCGGAATATTCTCCGAGGCTGTGCCCAGCGACAAAGTCCGGCGTTAAGCCTTTTTCTTCCGCAACGCGAAACACGGCAACGGAGCAGGTCAAAATTGCAGGCTGCGTATTCGCCGTAAGCCTTAGCTCGTCTTCCGTGCCTTCAAAGCACATTTTAGAAATGGAAAAGCCAAGCGCCTTGTCCGCTTCCTCAAAGACGGCGCGCGCGGACGGATATTTTTCCGCGAGTTCGCGGCCCATGCCGGGGTATTGCGATGCTTGCCCTGGAAATACGAACGCTACTTTTCCCATGATCTCTCTACCTCTGCGAGTCGCATGCCGCCAGCTCCGTCAGACAGAAAAAGCAGATTTCTCGGGCAAAAGCGGCCTTCGAAATGACAAACAGGATGTTTCCACATCGCTGCAAGTCTCCGTCACGTCCCCGCGCTTGTTGCGTACAGCCCCTGTTCAATCTTTTCGTTGATGTTCGCCTTGGCGAGCCCGGCAGCCACGCGAATCGCATTTTTTACGGCGTTGGCGTTCGACCGTCCGTGGCCGATCACGCAAACTCCGCGCACGCCGAGCAGCGGCGCGCCGCCATATTCGGTGTAATCAATCTTCTTCTTTAGCCCGCGAAACGCGCCCTGAGACAGCATCGCCGCAAACTGCGTAATCAACGAATCCTTGAGCGATTTCTTCAGCAGCCCGAAAATCTGTACTGCCAAGCCTTCGCAAATCTTCAGCGCGATGTTTCCGACAAATCCGTCGCACACAATCACGTCCACTTCGCCCGAAAAAAGATCCCCGCCTTCGACGTTTCCCATGTAGTACAGATGAGTCTTCTTCAGGCGATTGTGCACCTCGCGGGTCAATTCGTTGCCCTTGCTCTCTTCTTCGCCAATCGAAAGCAATCCCACACGCGGCTTCTTGTGGCCATGCGCAAATGTGGCGCGGTAATAGATGTCTCCCATCACCGCGAACTGCACGAGATGCTCCGGCTTCGAGTCCACATTCGCGCCCACGTCGAGCAGAACGCTGACTCCGCCCTTTGCGTTTGGAAACGGCGCCGCAAGCGCGACGCGATCCACACTTTCGAGGGTGCCGAGCAAAAACCGGGCGACCGTCATCACCGCTCCCGTATTTCCCGCGCTGACCATCCCATGCGCCTTCGCTTCCCGCACCAGACGCGCAGCCACGTGCACCGACGAATCCTTCTTCCGGCGGAACGCCTGCGCGGGGTGATCGTCCATCGTAATCACCTCGCTCGCGGGCACAATCTCAATCGGCAGATTGGCAGGAGTGTGTTTCGTCATCTCCGCCCGGATTGCCGAAGGCTGCCCCACCAGCAACACGCGCACCCCCAGCTCGCGTGCAGCCAGCACACTGCCTTCGACTTCGGGGCGGGGGGCGTTATCCCCTCCCATCGCGTCCACGGCAATTGTGATCATGGGGACTGGTTACCGCTCTGCTCGGAATGCGTGCAAACAAACCCTGGCGATTATGACCGTACGTCTTTCACCGCTTTGCCCTTGTAATAGCCACAATGCGGGCACACCCGGTGGGGCTGCTTCGCCTCGTGGCAATTCGGGCAATTCGAGCTGGCCGGGGACTTCAGGTGATCGTGAGCCCGGCGCGTGCTCGACCGCCGTTTCGAATGTCTTCTTTTTGGATTCGGCATCGTCCTACTCCTTTATTCCATTCCTATCGAGTTCTTGCGCTCTTGTCCGAACACTACAAAAGCACACAAAACCGCACAAATCACTACAAATCGGAACCTGTTATTGTTTTTTGAGCCAGTCTTGCTTCAACCGCGCCAGGGGAGCCAGGCGCGCGTCAACGCTGTGCGTCTCGCAACGGCACTCTTCGTGGTTCAAATTCGCTCCGCACGCGGCGCACAACCCGCGGCAATCGCTGCGACAAATCGCTTTCATGGGCACCGCCAGCAGCACCTGCTCGCTCAACACATCCGCGAGGAACAGCCCATTGCCCTGATAAAAGGCTACATCTGCGTCATCATCCTTGAGCTGTTCTTCCTCCGGCTTGGCGCTTTTCGGAAGCGGGCTGTAAAAGAGATCAAACGTCCGGTGCACGTCTTCGATTACCGGTTCGAGGCAGCGTGCGCAAGAAAGCTCCAGCTTCGTTTCCAGCTCGCCGCTGATCCGGATCTCCGTGCCTTCGAACAACTCAGCCGTGGCGGTCACTTGCAAAGGCTCAATCTGCTTGATTTCGCTGGTTCCGTAGTCGATGGCGCCCGGAGCATAGCTCTTGCGAAGGCTCAGCTTGCGGACCGCCAGCTCTTTGACATCGAGGAACATCGCTTCGGCGCCTCCGCCCCCTGTGCTCATGCCTATTTATTTTGAGGTCGCGTAAGCGCCAAGTCAAGAAAACGGCAGGCTCCGCGGCGGTTAGAGTCTTTTTTGGCACTAGCGACTCCTAGTACCTAACCAGGTAGCAGGTGCAGGAATTTAGTGTTCCGGCAGCTTCGCGAATTCGGCTTTGGCATCGTTCGCGGCCCGCGCTTTTGCGAATTCCTTTCGCTGAGCCAGCGAACACGCAGGCTTCGATTGCACTAAGCATCCCCTCTGGCAATGAGACACATGCATCCAGCCTTTTCTTGCCTCCCCGCCTTCCTCGCGCCATAATTATTGGGGCTTTTCATCCGCATAAATGTTGGTCGCCACTTTCTGAGGAGGGGCAATGAGTATTTCTCCCAACGTGCCGAGCCCGCAGGATTCTTATCACTACGAATCCTCCGGGACCCCGCGCTGGATCTCCGTTTTATTTGGGCTGCTGTTCGTCGCTTTGGCTGCGGTTGGCGTATTCGCCTACACGTCCACGTCCAAGCTCACGAAGGATCTCAGCGACGCGCAGAAAACGAACGCCACGCTCAGCACGCAGCTCGAGCAGGCAAATTCGCGCCTCGCTGAACTGAAAAGCATTGTCGAAGTTACGCAGCAAAAAGTCGGCATGACGGCCAGTGAAGTCGCGCAAGCCAAAAGCCGCGCCGAATCCATCCGCAAGGAACAGATCGCCGCGGATCAGAAACTCGCCACGCAGCTCACCGCCGTGCAGACCGAAGCCAACGAAAAGATCGGCAGCGTCGCAACGGAAGTCGGCGGCGCCAAGAAGGACATCGCCGACACCCGCACCGACCTTGAAGCCACTAAAGCCAAGCTGGAAAGCACCAAGGGCGACATGGGCGTGATGAGCGGCCTCATTGCGCGCAACCACGACGACCTCGAAGACCTCAAGCGCAGGGGCGATCGCAACTACTACGAGTTCAACCTGCGCAAATCCAAGAACGCCCAGCGCGTCGGCCCCATTCAGGTCAACGTCAACAAGACCGATCCCAGGAAATCCAAATACACCATCACGGTTTTTGCCGACGACAAACAGATCGAAAAGAAAGACAAGACCTCCGGCGAACCCGTGCAGTTCTACGTCGGCGGCAGCCGTGGTATGCCTTACGAAATCGTCGTCTTCAACGTCGGCAAGGACCAGATCACCGGCTACCTTTCGACTCCTAAAGACGCCGGCTCCGCTCCCGCGGCAGCTCCAGCCGCAGCCAAGCCGTAGCTGAACTTCAAACTCACTCGCATCAAGAGCCCTGTTCCTCATTCTGGAAACTCCAGACGGAACAGGGCTTTTTTCCGCCCTCTTCACTCGCTACCCTTAATAAATGAAATACGTCTCAGTCCTGCCGGAGTCCCCCATGAAACTATTTCTTCGCGCCCTGTTTTTCTGTGCATCCTTTTTGTTGAGCCTCTCCGCGGTTTCGCCTGCGCTCGCGCAAACCCCTCCCTCTTCCATCGACGCATCACAACTTCCCCCGCACACGCTCTTCTACGTTCTCTGGCGTGGCGCTCCTTCGCCATCCGCCCGCTCGGCAAACTCTCTCTATGCTCTCTGGGACGATCCCGATTTCGCTCCCGCTCGAAACGCGCTCTTCGACAGCTTCCTGAGCGAATCCCGCAAATCCGCCGATGCCAAATCTCAATTGACGCGTGAAGAGCTCTCCGAATACACCCCACTACTGGATAATCCACTGGCCGTCGGCTTCGTAAGTGATCCATCACAAGCTTCCTCCAACTCGGTTTCGCTTAAAACCGACGCCAGTGCGCACAAATGGAACGGAATCTTTTTCATCTACGATCGCTCTGGAAAAGAAGCTCTCCTCGCCAAAGCCGTTCTGCGGATGCGCGCTGCAGATAAAGAACCCGCTACCCTATCCCCAATCACCATCGCCGGAATTCCCGCCATGAAATTGACAGGCAAGGGTGGAACCAATTACTGGGTCGAATCAGGTAAGTATGTCGTCAGCTCCGGCGAACTCTCCGTCGTCGAGCAAATCCTTCGCGGCCTGAAAATTGGCCCCAATTCTGCATCGCTGCTTTCTTCAACTGATACCGCTGCCCTGCAGCAAGCCGCCCGCAGCGTGAAAGGTGCTGCACCGGCCTTCACGGCCTCTGGCCTTGGCGGCGTTCCCGCATTTAAGGAAGCAAGCGCGGTTCTCGGCGAAGGCGCGCTCGAATTCTTCCTGAACATTTCCGATATCGCAAAGCTTGCAAAGGATGTTCCCACCCCGGCCGGATTCCGCGCAGGAACTGTGCTCGACGCTCTGAACGTAAAAGCCATGCACTCGATCGCGGGACGCGTCTATCTCGATGGCACAAAAACCCGCTTCCAAACGGTAGTTCTGGGCGACACTTCCGAAGGCACCATCTTCGACATCTGGGGAGCAGGTCAAACCAGGCCCGCCAGCATCGCCTATATTCCGCAAGACGCAGTTTCTTATCGCGAGTTTCAGGTGAATCTGCCGGGTATCTATGCGCTCGCCATGCATGTCGCAAAATCTTTCCTCACACAGGGCGATCAGGACAAAACTGACATGATCGAATCCATGGCGCGCGCCAAGCTCGGCATGTCTACCTCGGACGCTCTTCATTCTCTGACCGGTGAAATGGGCTACCTGCAATCCGATTCCTTTTCTGGCCTCGGAAAAAGCACCTTTTTCCTCGGTGTGAACAATCGCGACAACGCCCTGAGGCTGATTCGCCACGCTTTCCTCGACAACATCATTTCCGATACCGACTTGGATGGAGTCACCTTCGTCACGCTCTCCTCAGGTAACGCTCGCACATCGTCAACTCCCGGAAATTCCCCTGCCGTCCAATACCATCTTGCGGTAACCGATGACTTGATCCTGGTCTCTGCCAACAAAGCCGCTTTCCGCTCTCCTCTTGCGAAGAGAAAATCCTCCGCTACGCCCAGTCAGCTTGCGCCCTTCTTCGCGGCTCACTCCGGTGCACCCGCCGCGGTCAATGGCCTCAGCTTCCTCGATTTCCAGAAATTCGATTGGCAATCGCTGAAGAATCTTCCCGGCCGGAACAAAGCGATTGGTACATCGGTCTTGCTGGAATTCGTGCCTGACAAGACCGTTCCTCCGCAACGAAAAAGCTGGCTCGACGAAATCGACCCAAAAGTTTTTTCGCGCCACCTTCACTTGAGCTATGGTTATTCCTGGAAGGATGCAAACGGACTCCATCTGGAAGGTTGGATTGATTGATCTCTCGCGTGGCGTATTCTTTCGCCGCGCCCTGTTACTTGTCATATTGGGCTGCTTTGCCGCTGCCGCATTTTGCGAAGCACAAGAAACCCCAGCCCCGGCCATTCGCGTTGACGTCAGCCGCGTCAACGTCGGCGTCACGGTAACCGACGGTCACGGAAAATTTCTTAGTGGATTAGCGCAGTCCGACTTTCACGTTTTCGATAACGGCGTCGAACAGCCAATCGCCGGTTTCCTCGCAAACGACGATCCTGCTCAGGTCGTTCTCATGCTCGAATGTGGTCCGTCTCTGCGCCTGTTTGGCATTGAAAATATCCGCAGGGCCGACGCTCTCATCGCCCGCCTCGCGCCGCAGGACAAGGTCGCGATTGTCTGCTACTCCTCCGGCCCATCCTTTCAATTCCCTCTCAGCGACGATCTCGCCGCTTCCCGCATGGCGCTCCGCAGCCTGAGTTTCAATGCTGGCTTCGCAAATTTGGATCTTTCCAAAAGTCTGCTCCAGGTTCTCGTTTGGCTCCATTCTGTTCCGGGCAAGAAAACAATCGTTCTCATCAGCAGCGGAATCGACAGCGCGCCTCCAACCATCCCGGACGACTACAAATCCGCGATCATCGCCAGCGAAGTCCGTGTCCTGGCCGTATCAACTTCTCTCTCACTAAAAAAGTCGCCCAAAAAGCGCAAACACGATCCGGACTCTCGCGCCAACAGCGCTGAACTGAAATCGGCTTTTGTGGATGCTGACGCCACATTGAAGAATCTGGCGGACTCGACAGGAGGCAGAGTCTACTTCCCCAAAAACGCAAAAGGCTACGATAAGGCTTACGCGGAGATCGCCCAAATCGTTCGCCACGAGTACAACTTGGCCTTCACTCCGCAAACCTTCGACGGAAAGCTCCACACCCTGACCGTTACCGCCAAACGCGCTGCCCGCGTGGACCATCGCCAGGCTTACCTCGCGCCGCCTCCGCCAAATTAATTGGAGATTTTCCTTCTAGAAGCCATCAGCTATCGCATAAACAGCTCAATGGGAAGTGGGGCTTCTAACGCCCACGTAAAGACGCGGGAAATGCGGGCTTAGCCTCTGAAGGAATCTTTGATGAAGGAGTGTTGGCTTACTCAAATTCTTTCAACGTTTTCGCCATTTCGGAGAGACGTTGGTTTACGCGAGCGAAAACTGTGCCCGAGTCAAAAGCCCCTGAGCCGTTCTTGTAACCGGCGGCGCTGCCCGTAAGCAGCTCCACGCCCTGCTCGATTTTCGCCGCCGACCAGATGTGAAACTTCTTCGTCGTCACCGCTTCCACCACGTCCTGCCGCAACATCAAATCTTCAATATTAGCTTCAGGAATCAGCACTCCCTGTGTCCCCGTCAGCCCCTTGATCCGGCAAACATCGTAAAATCCCTCGATCTTTTCGTTCACGCCGCCAATCGGCTGAATATCCCCCTGCTGATTCATCGAACCGGTCACCGCAATGTCCTGCCGTAGCGGCAAACCGGATAGCGCGGACACCAGCGCATACACTTCCGTCGAACTCGCGCTGTCTCCATCCACCCCCGAATACGACTGCTCGAAACAAATGCTCGCCGCAAGCGAAAGAGGCTTGTCTTGCGCAAAATGGCTGCGCAAATACCCGGAAATAATGTGCACGCCTTTGTCGTGAAAGCGCCCGCTCAAATTTGATTCGCGCTCGATGTTGATCAGCCCCGATTTCCCCAGCGCCGCCGTGGCCGTAATCCGCACCGGCTTGCCGAAGGAATAGCCGCCAATCTCCAGCACGCTCAGTCCGTTCACCTGGCCCACGCGCTCGCCGGCCACGTCCACCAGCAGCGTTCCCTCTTCAATCATTTCGCGAATGCGCGTCTCGACCAGGTTGTGCCGCTCCATCTTTGAGCTGAGCGCCTTGCGCACGTGTTCCGCGCGCACCACGTGCTCGTCGGCTTCCCGCGCCGCATAGTTCGCTTCCCGCGCCAGATCCGCAATGTCCACAAATCGCGCTGTAACCTTGTTCCGCCGCCCCGCCATTCGCACGCCGTGTTCCAGCATTGTCGCGAACGCACCGCGGTCAAACGGCGACAAACTCTCTTTTTCCGAAAGCGTGCGCAATCGCCCCGCATATTCCGCGATGACCGTGTCGCTCATCGGCATCTCTTCGTCAAATTCCACGCGCACCTTGAAAATCTTGCGGAAGTCCTCTTCGTATTCGTAAAGCAACTCGTACATCGAGCGGTCGCCGATCAAGATCACCTTCACGTTGATGGGCACCGCTTCCGGCTTCATCGAACTGCCGCCAAACGGATAAAACATCTCGGCCGGCTGAATTTCCAGTCGCGTGTGGCTCAGCGTCCGTTTCAGCGCTCGCCAGACCCCCGGCTCGGAAATTGTCTCCATCGCGTACATGATCAAATAGCCGCCGTCGGCGCGCAGCAGCGATCCGCCGCGCAAATCCATGAAGTCGCTCGTCCACCCTCCGCGCGCATCGTAAGCCCGTTGAATTGTCCCAAACAGATTCGCGTATGTGGGCGTCGTTTCGAAAATCACGGGAGACTCTGATTCGTCTCCGTGCGCCAGAATCACGTTCACGCCGTACACGCGAAATGGATCGCGTTCCGGCCCTTGTGGCTTCATCGCCGGTACTTCCGGCAAATCCGTGGCCGCGTCTTCGCCTTCCCCTTCGCGTTCCTTGAACGGATCGAGGTTATCCAGAATGTGGTGCCGCACTTCTTCCAGATATTCCGAAACGCTCGGGTCCGGATATTTTTCCTTCAGCTCTTCGATCACGCCGTCCACAAGCACGGACGCCGCTTCTTGTTCCAGGTAGCTCAGCTCGCTCGCCAGTTCACGCGAAAGCGTCAGCGTCTTTCGGTAAACAACCGTGAACTCCTGCCGGAACTGCTCGTACTTGCGCTCAATTTCTTCCGCGACCGGAGAATCCAGCTTCCCTTCGTGCACCATCTTCGAAATATCTTCAATGGGCACCATCTGCCCTTCGAGCACGGGGAAAATTTCCGGCAGCGCCACTGCGCCAACCTGCATGTGGCCCAGCGCAAACTGCTCGCGCGCAATCCGCCGCGTGAAATCGTCCATCAAATCTTTTTCCCGCCCCGTAAATCGTTCGACAATTCTTCCCTTTTGCCGCTGGAACGGTTCGCCTTCAAACACTTGCGGAATCCGTCGCCGCAGAAAATCGACGCCCGCCTGCATGTCCTTCTTGAATCCGTTCGCCTGTCCCCGCGGAAGCGAAATCAGCCGCGGCCGGTCGGATATCTTGAAATTATTCACATAGCAGCGGTCGGGAGACACCTTTACACTAGGCTTCAACTCCTCAATCATCCGCGCAATCGTGCCGCCCCGGCTCGTACCTGCCAGCCCGCACACAAACACGTTGTAGCCCGGCGCGCCAAGCTCCACGCCCATTTTCAAGGCACGTAACGCGCGTTCCTGCCCGACAAAGCCTTCCCGCAACTCCGCCTGCGCCGTCGTTTCAAACGGCAGACGCGACGGCTCGCACCGCCACCGCAGTTTTTCCGGCGTCAATTCCGTGGGCTTCCCCAAATTTTTCTCCGGCTCTTTCATACGGGCGGGTACTCTAGCACAGCCTTGTCGGGCGGTCTCCTGGTTCGCTCTGTTTATTCTGGCAAACCGTCAGGCCGCTGCATCTTCCATTTCGTCGCGATGTTCCATATAGACACGGAACACCCCCATCGCCGCGGCCATGATTGTCGGCCCGGCCACAATCCCCAGCAATCCAAATACTTCGATGCCTCCGAGCACGCTTATAAACAGCAGCAACTCGTTCAAGCGCGTCCGGTTGCGCAGCAAAAGTGGCCGCACCAGATTGTCCGCAACTCCCGCCACGCCTCCGCAAATTGCAAGAATCACGACCGCCTTGCCCCAATGTCCGTTCAGTCCGATCCAGATCCCCGCCGGCACCCAGATCAGCGCCGACCCAACCACGGGCACCAGCGAAAAGAACGCGATCAGCACACCCCAAAAAAGCGGCGAAGTAATTCCCACAATCGTGAACGCCAATCCGCCCAGCGCGCCTTGCATCAGCGCAATCACCAGCGCCACCGCCACGCTTGCAAAAATCAGTTCTCGCGATTCCGCCAGCATCTCCGATTGAATGTCGCTGTCGAACGGCAAAAGATGCTTCACGCCGCGCACAACTTCCTTGCCGTCCCGGAACATGAAGAAAAGCGCGAACAACATCAAAAACAGATCCACAAAAAAATCGACGAGGTTTTTCGCCAGCCCCGTCAATTTGCCCGCCAAATACGCCGCCGCCTTTTCCGCGCCCTGGCGGAACTGCTCGGAGAAATCCACGTCCTGCATCGACGCCGGAAATTTCGACTTCAGCCACGCTTCCACGCGATCCATTGCCGTCGTATCCGGGTGAGTAAGCACCGCCTGTGCTTTTGTTGTGGCATCCATTGCTTGCCTCGCCGTATACGTGCCCAAAGCCAGCGATGGCACCACAAGCAAAAACGTCACTCCCACCGTGCTCACGAGTGCCGACGGAGTCGGCTTTAGCTTTTTCGCGATTCTTTCATGCAAAGGAGTAAAGAAAATCGCAAAAACCGCCGACCACGCCAGCGGCACAAAAAATGGTTCCACGATCCGGTAAACGCAATACCCTAGTAGCAGCAGCGCTCCATACGAAAGCACTGTTGTCAGGCGGTCACTCGTCGTCGTTTTCGCGGCAACGGTATTTTTCATTGGCGGTATATAATCCCTTTGAACAGGGCTCACAGGTCAAGAACTAAAATTCTGCGGCATGTCATCCAAATCCACTCCGCTGACTTCGTATCAGTTTAGACTGCTTGCCGTCCTCGCTCTCATAAACTTTGTCAATTTCGCCGCTCGCCAGGTTTTCGTTCCTCTCATTCCCATGTTGCGCGATGTCCTCGGCGTCTCCGATTCCCAGCTTGGTTCGCTGCAAACCTGGCTGCTCATCGTTCTTGCCATCGGCAGCATTCCGTTTGGATTTCTCGCCGACCGCTACAGCCGCAAAATCATCATCGCCATCGGAATTTTGTTTTGGAGCGTCGCCACCTTTGCCGGCGGCCTCGCGACTAGTTTCGCTGTGCTGCTCATTGCGCGTTCGTTCGTGGGGCTCGGGGAAGCCGCTTACGCGCCAGCCGCGCAATCCATGATCTCCGGATCGTTTCCGCAGGAGCGTCGCGCGTTCGCGCAAGCTATTTTCGCCACAGGCATGTTGCTGGGCGGTGTTTTTGGACAAGCGCTCGGCGGAATCATCGGCCCGCGCTACGGCTGGCATTACGCGCTTTTCATCGTCGCCCTTGCGGGCGTTTTTCCAGCGCTCGCGCTGTTCGGGGTGCAGGAACCGCCGCGCGGCCCGCGTTCGGAAGTTGTGCCGATCCTCAAAATTATTTCCGTGCCGGCTTTTCTCGCCATGACCGCGGGCGGAATCTGCATCACCTTTGCCAGTGTTTCGCTGCTTACGTGGGGAGTGGATTTCGCGGTCAACTACAAGGACTTCAGCTTGCGCGAGGCGTCTATTTCGCTGGGGATCATCACCCTGCTTTCGCTATTGCTCGGAGTTTTGTGCGGCGGCTACGTTGCGGACAAATTGCAGAAGCGTTTTCCGTACGGCCGATTGATTGCCATCGGGCTTGCCCTGCTGCTCGCAACTCCGTTTTTGCTGCTGGCGATTCAGTCAGACGAAAAGCGAAGCGTTCTCATTGGATTATTTATCGCTGGATTTTTCATGTCGTGGTACCACGGCCCAGTCACTGCCGTGATCCACGACATGATGCCGAGGCGGGCGCACTCGACTTCGATTGGGCTGTACATGTTTGCGACACAGCTTGTCGGCGGATTGGGCCCGCAGGTGATTGGAAAAATCTCGGATTTGCGCGATCTTCAGGTGGGACTGCAAATTGCCGTGGCTGTTCTGGTATGCGGCGCTTTGCTGATGCTGCTGGTGATTCACTTTATCCGGCGCGATGGATTGCGGCATCCCGCGGTGGAAGCGTTTCATGCGGAGCCGCCGGAAACTCCGTCCGCCTAAAAACAAGAGCGCAGGTCCTTCCGAGAACAAGATTACTTGCGCTACTTACTTGATTCCGATCTGTTGAATCAGGCGCAGGACGTCGTCGTGAAAGACGTCGTAAAGTTTGCGTTCGTCGTCTTCTTCCAGGCGTTCGCGCAAAAATTCGGCGGCGATGAAACTGGCTTCGCGATCGGTGAGGTCGCGGCCGTGTTTGGTGCGAAAGTCCACGAACGCGGTATGCGCGAGGCCGACGACGAGAGCGTCGTCTTCAACGAAAAATTTGGTGTCGATGGTATCCGCGTGGCGCGTGGCGATGCCGTTCCACAGGTGCGAAAAGCGGCAGCGGTAATTTTGGCCGGTGAGTTTCGATTGGACGTCAAAGACGCCAACGAATTCGCTCATCTTGCCGTTGTTCGCCAGCATGGGGCGCGTTGCCATTTGATTCTCCGGTTTCCGTGTTCAGTTTTCAGTCATCAGTTTTCAGTATTCGGTAAAAAGTGTCAACTTCTCGTGTTCGGAGTTCGCCCATCCGCGGGCCGATTCACCCTCGCAAGGACAAGTCGGAATGAATCGCGAAGAAGAAACTGCTCCGTTCGGAATGACAGGTTTGAGTAGGGTGATTCATTTTGCGGTCCTATTTCGCGGCGAGGGCGACGCCGGATTGCGAATAGCTGCGGATAGCGGAGGCCACCCCCGCACCCGCCGGGATTCGGACTCCTTGATCGAGCGCCACTTTTTCCATAGCGCTGAGGAGCAGCAGGACGTTGGCTTTTTGGGCGCAGTAACCCATGAGGCCCAGGCGCCAGATTTTTCCCTTTAGCGGGCCAATGCCTCCGGCGATTTCAATGTTGAATTCCTCGAGGAGCTGGTCGCGGAATTTCACGTCGTCGATTCCGGCAGGGATCATGACGGGAGTGACGGTGACAAGGCGGTCTTTGGGATTTTCCACGAACATTTTTATGTGCATCGCTTCGCAGCCGGCGATGAGCGCTTGCTGATTGGCGCGGTGGCGCTCCCAGCGAGCTTCGAGGCCCTCTTCGACAGTGAGGCGCATGGCCTCGCGCAACGCGTAAATCAAGGAGATAGGCGGCGTGTGGTGATAGAGGCGGCCCTGCCCCCAATAGGCCATGGCAGTGGTGATATCGAAATACCAGCTCTGCACTTTTGTTTTGCGGTGCGTCAAAACTTCTTCCGCGCGCGGGCTGACGGTGATGGGAGACATGCCCGGAGGTGCGCTCAGCGCTTTTTGCGAGCCGCTGAAGACGACGTCAAGACGTTCCTTGTCAACATTCATGGGAACGGCAGCTAGAGAAGCAACTGCGTCCACAACGAGGAGCGCGCCGAGCTCGTCGGCGACTTTGCGGAGGCCGTCAAGATGGGTAACCACGCCGGTGGATGTTTCGCCGTGCGCGACGCCGATGATTTTGATTTTCTTGCCAGCGGCGGCGCGGCGAACGTCTTCGGGATCGACGGCGCGGCCGAGCGGGGCTTCGACTTTGGTGATTTTCGCCTGAGTGCGTGTGGCAATTTCATACATGCGCTCGGAGAAGTAGCCGTTGACGCAGACGATGGCTTCGTCGCCCGCTTCGAGCGTGTTGACGATGGCGGTTTCAATTCCCCCGGAGCCGGTGGCGGACATCGGCATGGTAATGCGGTTTGCGGTTTGGAAGACCTGGCGCATGAGTTCCTGCGTTTCGCTCATGCAGGTCTTGAAGAACGGGTCGAGGTGGCCGACTACCGGAGCGGCGAGCGCGCGGTAGACGCGCGGATCGATGGAGGATGGGCCTGGAGTCATCATCAGGCGGAGTGGCGGGGCGAGTTCACCTATTGGCATGGAAAGAGTCCTTTCGTGTGCAGGGAGTTATTTTCCCGCGTCCGGAGGCTGGGGACAATGGCCATTTTGGATTGGGAGGTGCGAAGTAAGGAGGTAAGGAAAAGAGAACATGGGTGGCACCCGGGTGTCCCGCAAAACCGTCCGGGATGCCACACCCCGGCATTTTTGCAAAGAGTGCGCAGGCGATTGAAAAGAAAAGAGATGAGTTGCCGGGGCCGACGGAGGAGAGTGCCGAAATGGATTTGGTACCCCACCCCCCGGGCAGTCCAGATGATTATCAAAAGAAAGGAGTTATACGAAGAGCAATTTGGATCGTTGTCAAAACAAAGGGGATACGCCTCAGGTACCTTCGGGGTAAGGGAAAACTGAGCAAAGGCTGGTCATTCGGATTGGAGCGGGGCAGGCACTCGGCATGGTAGCATCTGCGGTTTACTTTGTCAATAAGATACTTAAAGCGAATGATCTCGTGCGTTGTTGAGGTGATAGAATTTGAGCCAGGCAAAAAATCCGTTCACACGGTCGGCCCCATGAATTACAGGAATCAGCAAAGTCCGTATCGCCAGAAGCACCGGTCGAGGGCTATACTCTCTTTATGACCAAGCAGGTACTTGAGCTTCTGCAGAAGGCGCTGGCTCTTCCCGAGGCCGACAGGGCCGCGCTAGCCGGTTCTCTGCTGGAGAGTCTGGAACAAGTGGTGGACGCCGACGCTGAAGAGGCGTGGCAAAGAGAAGTTTCGCGCCGAATTTCCGACCTTGATTCGGGAAAAGCGAAAACGGTCCCCTGGGAAGAGATTCGTAGCCGCCTCGCAGCCCGCCTTGCGAATGGCAATTAGAGCCGTTCAATTCCACGAAGAAGCCTCGACGGACGTGGAATCCGCGTTCGAATGGTATTTTGCGCGGAGCGAATGGGCCGCAGCAAGATTTCTACAAGCGGTGGATGATGGGATCCGCGAGATCGCTGAATCGCCAGATCGGTGGCCACTTGCAGACTTTGGTGCGCGAAAGTATTTGGTAGTGAGATTTCCGTTTGCCGTGTTCTATCGAGAGTTCTCGTCGGCCATCCAAATAATTGCCGTCGCACATGCAAGCCGTCGTCCTGGCTTCTGGAGAGGACGGCTGTAAAGAAATTCGCCGCCTAAGAAGTGATCCACTTAGTTCCTGAGCAATTCCGAAGTGGCGCATTTGACAGGCGCAATCTAACGAGGTTGTGACTCGAATGGAGGAACAAGTCCGTCCTTGATATTGTTTGGCGGAACGCCTTGGTAGATTGCGGCTAGGTCGTCGACTCCTCGGAACCCTATAACCTTTCCTGTCAAATTGCATTGTGGATCGAAGTCTGCCAATAGTACAGTCCTGCCTTTAGCGCCATCATCCAACCAAGTTAGAGGCTGTCTTGGCCTTGCTTACCCTACCTTTGTGATTAAAGAGACAAATAATTTTTGCCATCGCATACCTTCAAGAAAAAGTTGCGGACGTACTTTATGCTCAATTTGCAATCAATTTGAGGACAGAAGCCACTTGGAAATCGGTGGCGGGGAAGCATAGGAGTTAGTGTGTGGCAGCAGAGTATGCGGCGGCGGCGATACGGGCGATGGTGGATTCGATAGCGGCTGAGTCTGCCGAAGCGTCAGTAACGAAGATGGCGATAGCGAGGCGGCGGCCGTCTGGGAGGACGATCAGGCCGATGTCGTTGGTTGCAGCGGTTTTGCCGTCGTGAGTTCCCGATGTGCCGGTCTTGTGTATGACGATGGTTCCGTCAGGCAGATTGCCTTTGATGCGATTTAGGCCGGTGGGCGAATCCTTCATCCAGGCGAGGAGAAGTTCGGTGTGTTCCGGGTTGAGCGGAGAGGCGTCGCTGATTTTGCGGAGAAATTGGACGGCCCCCGCAGGTTCGAGCCAGTTGCGATATTGCGCGCGCGCGTCGCGATGCAAACCGTGCTCGCCATCTTCCAGGTGAAATCCCTCGACACCCACGGATTTGATGTACGCATCCACGACTGCAGGCCCGCCGACCAGGCGCAAGACGATGTCCGCGGCGGCGTTGTCACTCAGTGAGACAGAGAGGCGAAGAAGTTCGCGGAGCGGAACGTCCGCGTTGGCATTGGGATATTTGTCTTGAAGGGGACTGTAGGTCTGCGGCTGGAAGAGGTCGCTGGGAAGAAAGCGAATGGGCTGGTCCAACGAGAATTTGCCGAGTTCAATCTGGTGCAGTGCGCAGACGGCGAGAGGCAGCTTGAAGACGGACTGCATGGGAGGATGGGAATGAGGATCGAGATCGCAATTCAGGGAAGAGCCAGGCAAGGAGCACGAGACGGAAACTCTGCCATGGGCTTCGGCGGCGATTTTGCGGATTTCATTTTGGAGGGGCGTTTGGGCGGAGAGAGAAGAGGAAAAGAGCGTGAATGAGAGTGCGGCGAAAAGAGTTAAGCGCATTGGGACAGGATAGCAGAGCAAATTTAAAAAGAGCCGGTCTAAAGACCGGCCACTACACAGGCATTGAGCCGGTGGATCGTTGAGAGGCAAGTTCTATGAATCGCCTCGCGAAGAGGGCACGATATTCCGGCTGCTGCCCGGAATCTTCGATATCGTGTTCCTACTTGCGCAAGGAAGTCGACTTCGAGATTTTGCCGAGGCGTTTGTCGCCGCGGATGAGGAGGCGGCATAGGGCGAGGGCGGACTCTTCGAAGGAGTCGTCAGTAACTGGGAGATTGAGCCAGCCGGTGAAACCGGTTTTGCTGCGTGCGGTGAAAAGTTCGATGGGGCGAAGTGCGGGAAATTCAGCGCGGATGGAATCGGTGAATTCGGGAAGCATGGCGACCCAGATGCCGTTGTCGCGGACTGTCTTGGGACTGTTGTTGCGCTGGCGAAGGATGAAGACAATCTTTTCATCCACATAGACCGCGTGGGAACCGAACATGGGGCGAATGCGGACGCGCCCGGCGAGCGGCGAATCTTCGAGTTCGTCGAGGACGAACGAAAAGGCGGGCGATTTTTTGGGGCGCGCGGGTTTAGGCATGAAGAGAAACTAGCAAACTTCCCGGCGGACGACACGCGGATTGTCCGATGGGAGTAGAGTGCGAACACCGCAGGCGGCGCAAGTTTATTTTGAGTAGTCGTGCGAGCGTTTGCTGACCGGGGAAATGCCGATTTCCCATTTTCTTTGGCTTGGAACGCACTGGAAAAAAGAGCCCGCAGAGGTGCTTCCCTACTATCTGCTTGCAGTGATCGTCGTTGAGCGCTGGAGCGTATATTGCATTGCCGCTCAGGATACACGCGCAGTGGAATGAATGGGAGCGTTGGTTAACAGACTGCCAAAATTGACAAATGGCGGAATTGCTTCAAGAAGTCGAAGTGAAGATGGCGGAGAGCGAAGCGGGGCCAAGCGCCCGCGAATCGGAGGAGGGTAGCTGCCCGATCTGGGTTTATGGACTGACGATTGCATTGAGTGCGTTTCTGCTGTTCCAAGTCCAACTCATCTCTGGCAAATATCTGCTGCCTCTGTTTGGTGGAACGCCGGCAATGTGGAGCACGTGCATGTTGTGTTTCCAAATTTTGCTGCTCCTCGGGTACTTATACGCGCATGCTTTGGGAACTCAAGCGCCGGCGCGGCTTCAAGTAAGTGTCCACGGCACACTGCTGATTGGTTCACTGCTCCTCCTAGCGGTATTGTGGATGAAGTGGGGATCGCCGCTGACTCCCGGCGTGAGCTGGAGGCCGAAGCCGGGCGACAATCAGGTCTGGAAAATTCTGGAACTGCTTGGGATAACTGTGGCATTCCCTTTTTTCCTACTGTCGACAACCGGACCACTTTTGCAGAAGTGGTATTCCGCGAGTGGGAATCCAGGGTCGCCGTATCGTTTGTATGCGTTATCGAACGCGGGATCGCTGTTAGGTTTGGTCAGTTATCCCTTTCTGATCGAATGGGCATTCACAATCAGGCATCAAACCTGGTTGTGGTCGAGCGCCTATGCCGTATTCACGGTGTTTGCCACTGTAGCGGGCTGGCGCGCCTTGGGGAAGCCGCAGCAAATACAGACGCGCGAGTATGCGAAGGTAAATCGCGGTGAAGATGAAGCAGACGAGAGAACGCCGACGGCATCCAAGCTGGGTCTGTGGCTTGGACTAAGCGCTTGTTCCACGACGCTTTTGTTCGCGACGACTAATCTTTTATGCGAGGACATCACGGTCATCCCATTGCTGTGGGTGGTGCCGCTGAGCATCTACCTTCTCTCATTCATTGTGACGTTTGAGAGCTCCCGTTGGTACAGAAGGAGCATTTTCTGGCCCTTGTACTTCCTTGCGGTGGGAGTAGGAATCAAGAGCAGCTTTGAACGAGCGCGAGGCGAAACGCTGTTTCTAGTCGCGACGTATTGCGTGACGCTGTTTGTTGTGTGCATGGTGTGTCACGGCGAGCTGGCGCGGTCAAGACCGAAGGCTCGATATCTAACGAATTTCTATCTGATGGTTGCTCTTGGCGGAGCGCTGGGAGGGGGGTTCGTGGTGCTGATTGCACCTCGGATCTTTCTGGGATTTTGGGAGTTTCAAACCGCTTTGATTGCAAGCGGAATCCTGATCTTCTGGGCGTACTGCCTGGGGGATCGCCAGGGGAAGAGCGAACAGAAGTTGTGGAGCCTCGCAGTGATCATTTTAGGGACATTTTTTGTTCCGCAGATGGACAGCTTCATTCCAGATTTCAATCGCTGGAAGCCCCTTAACCATGAGTACTACACAGGACCGCTGCTCAGTGCAATGTGGTTGACTTTCTGGCTCATTGCGCGAGGGCGCAAGAAAGCCCCCGAGGCGAAGCATCATTTTCCATGGCAGCCGGTGGCAAGCACGCTGCTGATAGCACTCTTTGGCGTATTGGCCATTGGCTACGCGCAGGTGGCAGGCAGTCATATGCTCTTCCGGGAAAGAAACTTTTTCGGTATCAAAGCGGTGGTAGACAACTCGAACAGCATAGCTTTGATGAACGGAAATACGGTGCACGGGGTTGAACTGAAGAGCGCGGCGAGCCGGCACACGCCAACGAGCTATTACAGCGAAGACAGCGGGATCGGGCTTGTCTTGAAGAACTTCCCTCGAGGGAGCGAAGGCAAAAGGGCTCTTCGCGTTGGGCTGATCGGGATGGGCGTTGGAACGCTAGCAGCATACGGGCGACCAAATGACTCCCTACGTTTTTATGAGATCGATCCAGCGGTGATTCAACTCTCCACGGGACCGGCGCCACTCTTTCATTTTCTCTCGGATTCACCGGCAAAGATCGAAACGGTGCTGGGAGATGCGCGGTTGTCGCTGGAAGCGGAAGCAGGTAGGGGAGAATTTCAGAAATTCGACGTGCTGGCTGTAGATGCGTTTACAAGCGATTCGATTCCTGCACACTTGCTCACCGAGGAGGCGATGGGGATCTACTTAAGGCACTTGCGAGGTACAGATAGCATGCTGGCTTTTCACGTGAGCAATCGGTACCTGAATTTAAGTCCTGTAATTTTTGCTTTGGGTGAAAGGTACGAATTGAGCAGCGCCGAAGTACACCTACGGAAACACCATTGGATTCTATTGTCGGCTAACCCCGCAATGTTTCGAATCCCCGGCCTCGCAGAGCAAGCAAAACCCCTCAATCTGACGCGGCGGCCGGTATTGTGGACTGACGATTACAGCAATCTGTTTCAAGTCCTGATGCGGCCCAGCTCCTAGCAGCAGTTCGCCGATTGCGTTTCTGGAAATCGGACCGCCAGCCTTTATGAATAGCGAAAAGTCAGACATGCCGAAAGCGTGAAGCGGCTAGACGCCTTCGACGAGGATCATTTCGGTTTGCGAGGTGGCCTGGCGGAGGGCTTTAGGCGCGGCGTATTCGGGCGAGTTCCACCATTTGCGGGCGATCTCGGCGGATGGAAATTCGACGATCACGATGCGGCGCGCGGGCCAGTTCCCTTCCAGGACTTCCATCTTGCCGCCGCGCACGAGGAAGCGGCCGCCATATTTTTCGATCGTGGGGAGAACGGTTTTGCGATAGTCCTCGTAGCGGACGGGATCGCGGACTTCGACGCTGACGAAAATGTAGGCGGGCATTTTTGGCTCCCCTTATGGGAATAAACGAGATTTTCTCACGGGTTGAGCGGCGAGCGGAGAGATCGAAGAGAGATTCCTCACGTCTGCAATGAGGCCAGGCGAAAACACCTTCAGGGGAAAAGCGAGGCTCCTTCGGTTAAGGTGAACGATGGGGCTGCGCTGGGATTAAGAAAAGCAGGTCAGGCGGCGAGTTTTTGTTCTTGCGGCTCGAGGATGTGGGAGGGGACTCGGCGGAGATCGCGGACGAGGCCGCACCAGGAAAGAGCTTTTAGCGTGTAGTAGGTGATGTCGATCTCCCACCAAAAGAAACCCTGGCGCGCGCTGGCCATATAGTGGTGATGATTGTTGTGCCAGCCTTCGCCGAGCGTCATGAGCGCGAGGAACCAGTTGTTGCGGCTGGTATCCGTGGTTTCGTAGCGGCGGGAGCCGAAAAGGTGCGAAAGCGAATTGATGGTGAACGTGTCGTGCCAGAGAAGCGTGGTGCTCAGGCAGAAACCCCAGAAAAAGAGCGGAAGACCGCCGATGAGAAAGAGCGCAATCGCGAGGGTGGCCGGCGGGACGAGATAGTATTTGTTCAGCCAGCGGAGCTCGGGAAATTTGGCGAAATCGCCGATGTAGTCGAGGCGCGTGCCGACGTATTTATCGGAAACAATCCAGCCGAGGTGCGACCAGAAAAAGCCGAAAAGCGTGGGGGAGTGGAGATCGTCTTCCTGGTCGGAATAGCGATGATGATGACGGTGATGAGCAGCCCACCAGAGAACGCCTTTTTGCGCGGACGTCTGCGCCATAAAGGCGATGAAGAATTGAAAGGCACGGCTGGTTTTGTAAGAGCGATGGGAAAAATAGCGATGATAGCCGGCAGTGACGAAAAACATGCGAACGACGAGCAGGGCGAGGCATGCGACGAGGTACGACGAATGAAACGGAAAAAAGAAAATGCCGAGGGAAAGCAGATGAATGACGGCAAACGGAATCGTGGAAAGAATCGAAATGGTGGAACCGTTGGAAAGCCGTATGCACCAGTTGCGAGAGAGAGTAGCCATCCGGCGAGTTCCTCCGTGGAATCAAATGCAGTGCGGACCCAGCCGGAGCGGGGCGAAAAACGAATCCATTTTCAGTGTAGAAAGCGGGAGAGCGAGGGTCAACTGGCCGAAAGGGCAAACCGTGTAATAGTTTTGTAAGCGGTTCGCGGCAAATTGCAGGAACTTTGCGGAATGGGGAGTTGACGATAAACTGGAACAACTATGGCTGAGCGACCAGTATTGGTGGGAGTGATTCCTGAAGCGGTCGTGCTGGAAAAAGGCGACCAGGTGGCGTGGATGTCCGAGCAGGGAAATTTACGGGTGGAATTCGACGTAAACCGCTGCCCGTTCGGATCGAATGTATTTCAGGCGCCGATCGGGATGAGATTGCTGAGCGGGCCCGCGGTGATGGGAGCAAAAGCGGGCGCGTACAAATACCGTGTGTGGCTGAACGATCAACTGGTGGGTCGCGGCGAAGTTTTGCTTCGCGACAAGTAAAAGAAAAACGCCCGGCTGAAAAACCGGGCGCCTTCCGTTTGCGAAATTCGATCTTACGAAAAACTATTACGACCGGCCCGCGGCAAGACCCTTCATCATTTGCGAGAGCGCGCCTGAATCGGGGACCTGGCCGTTTGGGGTGAGCTTGTCTACGATATGCGGGAGAAGCTGCGACATCATTCCGGTGAGCTGCGACGGATCAATGCCCGCTTTTGCGGCGACGTTTTGCAGAGCTTCGCCGTGGAGAACGCTCTGGAGTTGCTCCTGCGAGATCGGAAGGTTTTGTCCCGTACCGATCCAAGAGGAGACGACTCCGCCGAGGCCCTGATTGTGAAACATCTGCTGCAGACCGGAGATGCCGCCGACCTGCGGGCTGTTGATGTAATCCATGACGGCGCCCATTGCGGTTGCGTGCTGCGGAGACTGAGCGGCGCCGCCGATTCCTGCCATACCTAGAACATCATCGAGAAGTCCCATGGTTCCTCCTAAGCGAATTCGAATCTGATGCGGAGACGAAGACGGCGCGCTTTGCGCCGTCTTCGAAATTTCCGATACGGGAAAGGCGCTTACTTTTGCTTTGCGATGATCAAACTCTTGATCTTCGCGTAGGTAGCGGCTGGAATAACCTTCTTGCGAGTGAGGTCGGTTTTCACCTTGTAGGGACGGCCGTCGATGATCTTTTGTCCATACTTGTCGCCGATGCCGGGAAGCGCTTTCAACTGATCGAGCGAGGCAGAGTTGATGTCCACCAAGTCAGCAGCAGCGGGAGCAGCGGCTGCCGCGGGCTTCTTTGCCGCAGTACCCTGAGGCGGATGAGCAACGGCCAGCGAAACACCCGCAGTGAGAACTACAATCGCGAGAAACCACTTCATCCAGTGCTTTTTCATGATGCGTCTCTCCTTTTAGGTAGTTGCTACTTCATTTGCTGCTGGGTACTGATTATTCCTTTTCGGCGGCGCGGTAACCTGCTTTTTGCGCATCCGCTTCCGTCATGTACTTGCCTTGTTTCGTCTTGCCGTACCAGCGCGTTCCGGGCTTGTGATAGACACCGGAATCTGTGTTGACCCAGACCATGCCGGCGCTGTTGGCAGGGGGAGTTTGCTGCTGCGCGGCGGGCTTGGATGTCGTTGCCGGTTTTGCGGGGGTCGTTGCAGCAGCGGGCGTGGCGCTTGGGATAGCGGCCGGCGCAGAGGGCGAGCTAGTTGTAGCCGCAGCGGGAGCAGCGGATTCTGCTTTGGCTGATTTCTTCGAGCGAGAACTCTTCTTGGTTGTGCCCGTCGAAGCCGAATTATCCGCCGCAGCAGCGGAAGAATCAGCGGATTCCGCTTTGGCCGATTTCTTCGAGCGAGAACTCTTCTTGGTTGTGCCTGTCGAAGCCGAATTGTTCGCCGCAGCAGCGGAAGAATCAGCGGATTCGGCCTTCTTGGATTTGGATCTCGACTTTGACTTGGAAGCGCTTGTGGCGGAAGAGTCCGCACTCTTGGTGTCGGAGGACTTCGAAGAGTCGGCCGTAGCGTCCGATTTTTTGGATTTGGATTTCGATTTGGATTTTGCCTTTGGTTTTGCCGTGCTGGAGTCCGTTTGATCCGTGGGCTGCTGAGTTTGCTGCGCGTGAATGACCGGGGCGGCGAACAGAAGCAACGACACAGCGAGAAACGGCAGGAAATGCCTGAACAGATGCTTCTTCATGAAGTTCCTCCACCCGCGTGCGGAACGATCTATCTGCCGGACAAGGCTTGGTGTTGGGCAGGGTGGTGGCAGATCGAACTGTGCGGCAAGTCGCGGGGTTCTTTCTCTAGAATGGGCGAATGATGGCGAAGAAGAGCAGGGATGTCAAGAAAAAGGAGAGTGAAAAACCGCTGCGAGGCCAGGAGGAGCAAGGGATGGAAACTAGCGGTCTTCGGATTGAGCGAGAATGACTTTTGTAAGGCGATTTCGGAGAAGAAGGCGCGTCCCGGGATATTGAGCGGCGAGCAAGGGGAGGCGTTCGCGAGCTGTAGAGAGGTCGCGGACACTTTCGAGCCGAAGATCGCGACCGTCGGCGTCTTCGATCAAGATGTCATAGCGGAATTCCGCCGGAGCGGGATTGTGGGGAAACATGACCATTACTCTCCTGCAAGATAGTGACGGTAGAGTTAAAAACGTTACAAGTGGATGGTTCTGCGTCGAGGGCAAATGCAGAAATGGGAGCGGCCGCAACGCCGCTCGCCAACCTGGAAAAATGAGAATCGCTATTGGAGGCTCAGGAGATTATTGGGGCCACTGCTCCTTCGGGAGCGATCTCTGGATTGTAGTCAGGTTCTGAAAGCCGTCTTTGATGACGGTTTCCTTTACGTTGGTCTTGTTGACGGCCACGACCGGGCCGAAAATCGCGGGAACGTCGTGCTTGCCATTGGCGATGGTGCCGGTTGCGGCGGGCTTCTGCCCGTTTGCCAGAGCGACGGCCACATCGGCGGCCTGAGCAGCGAGCGACGTGATCGGCTTATAAACGGTCATGGATTGAGTGCCCTTGAGTACGCGAATGATTGCGGCAAGATCCGCGTCCTGGCCGGAGACCGCAACTTTGCCATCGAGCTTCACTTCTTCCAAAGCCTGAACGGCGCCGCCCGCGGTGCCATCGTTGGACGCGACGATGGCAGCAATCTGATTGTGATTTTTCGAAAGTGCGTTGCTGACGTGAGCGTAGGCCTCCGCGGGGCTCCAATCGGCGCACCACAGTTCGGCGGCAATTTTGATGTCTCCGCGATCCACAAACGGTTGCAGAGCCTTCTTTTGGCCTTCGAGAAGGAGATGGGCGTTTACATCAGACGGTGAGCCTTCGAGAAGAATGTAGTTCCCTTTTGGCGCGATGGAGGTTAGTGAACTGGCTTGCAACGCGCCGATGGCGACCACATCCGCTCCAATGAAAAAATCGATGTCGCTGTTTCGAATCAAGCGGTCATAACTAATGACGGGAACGCCCTTGGATTTGGCGAGTTCGACAATGCGAACAGCTTTTTCCGAATTGTGAGGGACAAGAACGAGCGCCTTGACGTGCGATTCAATCAGTTTTCTGGCCTGCTTGAATTGCGTGTCGTCATTGCCGTCGGCATCTTCCAAAACAACATCCGAGCCGAGTTCCTTGGCGCGCTTCTCGAAAGAGTTGTAGTCCGTTTGCCAGCGCTCCACCTTGAGAGAGTCGACTAAGAAACCGATTCGAGGCTTGGCCGGGGAAGATTGGCCGTGCGCACTGAAGGAGATTGCACATGAAGCAAGCAACAAAAATGCAATATGAGAAACCGAGGCCCGAGGGGAGAGAGACATCGAAACCTCCGCATTAGAATGTGAGAAACGTAACATCCGGCGCAGGGCGCCACAACGCTCGCAGCAGACATGGTGCTCAAAACGGGATTGATTCCGCGGATAAATGACAAAGTGTTTCCGAGGGGCATGACGGGATAGAATCTGTCGCGGCTGGAACGAGGGGAGAACTATGAACAGAAAGATACTGGGATTGGCAGGAATTGCGTTCAGCGTGTTTGTGGCAGCCTTGGGATTCGCGTCCTCCGGGGCGGCAGGCGATACGGCGAACCAGGAGGTTTGGCAATTCAACCAGCAGTTTAAAGATGCCCATGGGCGAATGGATACAAACGCAATTATCGGGATGTGGGCGGAGACAGGCGTGAGTTTGCTACCGGAGAAAGCGCCAGTTGTCGGAAAAACGGCGATAGGAGGTTTCATTCGCGAAGCAGTGGCGCGCCTGACCGGCTACAAAATGCTAAAGGTGGAGATGACATTCAAGGATATTCGCACGTGCGGCGATTGGGCGACGGAATGGGGGATCGAGCATCAGGTGATTCAGCCGCCGGACGACAAGCCCGTGATTGATCACTGGGGAAAGATTGCGCTGGTGCTGCACCGCGAGGCGGATGGAAATTGGCGCGTGCAGCAGGAGATGTGGAATTCCACGCCGAAACCGGAGTGAAGGTTCAGCTGTAGGAGAAAAGAACCGGTCTGAAGCCCGGCCACTACAAAGAAAGAGAACGGGAGTAGGTGGCCATGTCTTTGTCGCCGCGGCCGGAAAGATTGACGATGACAAGATCGTTCTTGAAAAACTTCGGGACGCGTTCGATGAGGCCGGCGATGGCGTGGGCGGATTCGAGAGCCGGGATAATTCCCTCGATGCGGGCGAGGGTGCGAGCAGCATCGAGCGCGGCAGCGTCCGTGACTGCGGAATATTCGGCGCGGCGCTGATCGGCGAGCCAGGCGTGCTCGGGGCCGATGGCGGGATAGTCGAGACCGGCGGAGACGGAATGGGTTGTGGCGATTTGACCGTCTTCCGTTTGTAGAACGTAAGTGTAGGTACCTTGCAAAACGCCGGGGCGCGCTCCGGTGAAACCCTGCGCAGCGGCCAAGCGCGCGGCGTGTTCACCGAGTCCGTTGCCACGGCCTCCTGCTTCGATGCCGATCAGTTTCACTTCGGAATCCTTTAGAAATTCGTGGAAGAGGCCAATGGCGTTCGAACCGCCGCCGACGCAGGCCATGAGGTGCGTGGGCAAGCGCTTTTCCGCAGCGAGAATTTGCGCGCGGGCTTCACGGCCGATGCAAGAGTGAAAATCGCGGACCATGGTCGGATAAGGATGCGCACCCAGCACAGAGCCGAGCAGATAGTGCGTGGTGCGGACATTGGTAACCCAGTCGCGCATCGCTTCGTTGATGGCATCTTTCAGCGTGCGCGAACCGGAGTCAACGCCGACAACTTGCGCGCCAAGCATACGCATGCGGGAGACGTTGAGCGCCTGGCGCTCCATATCCTCGGTGCCCATATAAACGACACATTCAAGGCCGAGATGCGCGGCGACAGTGGCGCTGGCAACTCCGTGCTGGCCCGCGCCGGTTTCCGCGACGATACGCGGTTTGCCCATTTGCACGGCAAGAAGGCCCTGGCCGATGGCGTTGTTAATTTTGTGCGCGCCGGTATGGAGCAGGTCTTCGCGCTTGAGATAAATACGCGGACCTCCCAGGTGCTGAGTAAGGCGATCGGCAAATTGCAGCGGCGTGGGACGGCCGACGAAATTCTTTAACAGATCGTTGAACTTTGTCTGAAAGACAGAATCGGATTTGGCTTGTTCGTAGACTCGTTCAAGTTCGAGCAGCGGCACCATGAGCGTTTCCGGAACGTAGCGGCCGCCGTAGGGGCCGAAGCGCCCAGGAACCGAGGCAGGAGTGGTGAGCTGGGATGCCATGGAGGAACTATTGTCGCATACCAGAGCGCCAAGAACGGGTCTGAAGACCCGCCACTACGAATTGTGTGAGAGAGCCTTATTGGCGCGGGCGACTTCGGCGAAGAATTCGCGCAGCTTTCCAGCGTCCTTGATGCCCGGACGGGATTCGACACCGCTGGCGACGTCTACGGCATAAGGCCGGACGGTGAGGATGGCCTCGCCGACGTTTTCGGGTGTGAGGCCGCCGGCGAGCAGAATTGGCCGCACAGCACCGCGTGCTTCGACGGTTTTCTGAGCCATGGACCAGTCGGCGGTTTTCCCTGTGCCGCCGAATTGACCAGGTTGCGAAGCGTCGAGAAGAAACGCGGAGGCTTTGCGGTATTTGCCGAGCCTGGCCGGAGAAAATTTCGAATCAATGCGCAGAGCTTTGATGACCGGCAGGAATTTATTGCAATAGGTGACGTATGCGGAGCACTCGTCGCCGTGAAGCTGAATGGCGGAAAGTTCGAGCGAGTGCGCGAGGGCGACGACCAGGCGCGCTTTCCAGTCCACGAAGACGCCGACAGCTTCGGTTGCAGGATCGAGTCGCTTGCGAATTTTCCAGGCGTCTGCCGGAGAGATCACACGTGAAGACTTTTCGTGGAAATTCAAGCCTATGGCGTAGGCGCCGAGTTTTTCCGCGAGGCGAGCGTCCTGCGCGCGGGTGATGCCGCAGATTTTTACGCGAACCATAAAACACCGAATCGAAGAGAAAAGCAGATTCCTCGCTTCGCTCGGAATGACATCGTCTAGATGGCCTTTCCCAACAGAGTAGAAAGTGCGGCGGCTGGATCGGGCGCGAGCATGAGGCTGGTGCCGATGAGAAAAGCGTCGAAGCCGGCGGCGCGGAGCTTTTCGATTTCATCGCGGGACTTGATTCCCGATTCGCTGACGGCAATGCAATCCTCGGGAATTTTTTCAATGAGCTCGAAGGACGTTTCGACGCGGACATCGAGCGTTTTCAGGTTGCGATTGTTGACGCCGACGATTTTTGCGCCGGCCTGCAAAGCGCGGTCTAGTTCAGCAGGCGTGTGAACTTCGACGAGCGGCTCCATTTTCAATTCCCTGCCGAGAGCCAGAAGCTCGGCGAGCTGCTTGTCGCCCAGGGCGGCTACGATCAATAGAAAACTGTCGGCGTCATTGGCGCGGGATTCCCACACTTGCCAGGGATCGAAAATGAAATCCTTGCGCAATACCGGGATTTTTATGTTCTTGCGCGCGTCGCGAAGATTCTTGAGAGTGCCTCGAAAAAATTCGCCTTCGGTGAGCACGGAAAGGGCGGCCGCACCGGCGTTTTCAAGAGACGTGGCCAGCGCGACAGGGTCGAATGGTTCGCGAATGACGCCGCGGGAGGGCGAGGCGGGCTTTAGTTCGGCGAGCACATTGATACCGGGCCGCGAGAGCGCGGCTGTAAAATCGCGAAGAGGCGTAGCTGCGGCAACACCATATTTGAGCGCGGTTTCAGGCAGGACTTTTTTCCGGTGCTCGACTTCAGCAAAGCGCGCTTCGAGAATGCGGTCGAGAACTGTGCCAGTGGGAACGGGAGTGTGCATGAGCGTGAGTTATCATGCTAAGGAGTGCGGGAACGGGAGTCAAACCGGGGAGAAGTTGTCAGTCATCAGTCATCAGTTCTCAGTTCTCAGCAAGGAGAATCCCGAATCGGAAATGACCAAATACAGCGAAACCTACGGAAAGCTGCTGGAGGAGATTGCGGAGGAGGCGGACGCGATTGCGTTGAAGTATTTTCGCACAGCGGATTTGCAGATTGAAAACAAACGCGACGGTTCGCGCGTGACGCAGGCGGACAAGCAAGTGGAAGCGATGGCGCGTGCGCGCGTGGCCGCGAGCGGGCTCGACTTGGACGTTTTGGGGGAAGAAATGGGCGGAGACGGAGCGAACGCTCCCGCGACGAAGCGCCCGCGGATGATTATTGACCCGATCGACGGCACGGAAGAATTTTCGCGCGGGATTCCGACGTTTGGCACGCTGATGGGCATCGAAAGCGACGGCCAAATTGTGGCTGCGTATGTGAGCGCGCCGG
>JAFDVY010000002.1 GCA_018268785.1 Acidobacteriota bacterium
ACTCCCGTAGGCACGAAGGTGACTTCCCTCGGCCGCGGAATCTTTCGTCTTGATCCTGTTTCGAATTGAGGCCGCGCGATAATTTCAAGCGCATGCTATTTCAGTGCGCCAGCTTTCCGAAGTAAATCTTTCGTCCCCGCCATGCTGATGCGAGAACACTCTTCCGGCGTTCCGCCTCCGCTCCAATGCGTCTCCAGGCTCATCGTTCCCCGATAGCCATCCTTCATCAGAGCTTTGAATTGTTCGACGTAGGCAATCTTTCCCTGTCCCATCGCGGCCCAGCCGAATTTTCCGTCGGCCTTCGTAATCACGTCCTTCAAATGGACGTGCCCGATGCGATTCTTCGGAATCTTTGCGTATCCGTCCGGGAAGGGAACTTCCCCGTCTGCCGCGGCATTTCCCGGATCCCAGTTGAGCACAAAATTCTTCGCTGGAACCGCCGCAAGCAGCCGCGCCGATTCCGCTCCCGTGGACGTATTGCACTCGTATTCGTTTTCAAGCACGAGTACCACGTCCTTCTTGGCAGCCTTGGCGCAAAACTCGCGGATTTTCGCGTCCATTGCATCGCGATACGGCTTGTCGTCTTCCAGTTTCCAGAAGTCGAACATGCGCACCTTGTTCGTGCCAAAGAATCCCGCAATCGCGATGCTCTTCTCCAGCACCTCGTCCTGCTGGTCAAACGTAAAGTTCGCGTTGTAAGCCGATCCCGTTGGGCTGAATTTCGATTTTGCCGCGCCAGGCCAATCCACTTTGAATAGCGGGCTGGCAATGTCCGTGACTCTCAAATCGTATTTCGCAACAAGCCGTTTCGCTTCCGCGAGTTCCTTATCGCCGAGCCCTAGAATATTTTTCTGCCATAACTCCCGAATCTCGATATTGCTCAGGCCAAATTCATTCACAGCAACTTCTATCGCGTGACCGAAATCCTGCGAGATCTCATCGGTGATTACGGAAAGTTGGAACACGCAGTCCAGCTTAGGCGCTCGCGCCGCGCTCGTCCATTTTGGTATTGCCATCGCGCCCGCCGCCAGCCCCGCTTTCTTCAATAGTTCCCGTCGTTTCATTGGGCCCCCGCTCCGCGCTCATTCTACCTCCACTTTTGCATCCTCCGCGGCGTGATATTCTAGAGGGCCGCAACCCTGCTGCCGGCCCTGCAATCCTTCGCCGCTCCGGCTTGCACGCAAAAAAAAGGGCCACTGGCCCCTCTGGAGAAAAAACGTGTCTTCCCTGGTTACCGTTCCTGCCGCAAAACGCGTCTTCAATTTCAACGCGGGCCCCGCTGCCTTGCCGCTCTCCGTCCTCGAGCGCATTCGCGAAGAGCTGCTCGATTGGCGCGGCTCCGGAATGTCCGTCATGGAAATGAGCCATCGCTCGCCGGAATTCGAAAGTATCAATGCGGCAGCGGAAGCAGGTTTGCGCAAGCATCTCGCCGTCCCCGACGACTACGCCATCATCTTCGTCCAGGGCGGCGGAAGCATGCAGTTCACTATGGCGCCAATGAACCTTTGTGTGCCGAACAAGCCTGTGGATCTGATTCACACCGGCACCTGGACCGCAAAAGCCCTTGGGGAATTGAAAAAGGGAATCAATCACCGCATCGCGGCAACCACCGAACCCGTAAGGTTCACGCGAGTGCCCAGCCAAAGCGAACTCTCTCTCTCCGCTGACGCCTCCTATGTTCACATGTGCACCAACAACACCATTGAAGGCACGCAGTTTCACGCCATGCCTATAACCGGTGAAGTTCCTCTGGTCGCCGATATGTCCTCAGACATCGCATCACGCCCTATCGATGTAAGAAAATTCGGCGTCATCTTTGCCGGCGCGCAGAAAAATCTGGGCCCCAGCGGAGCGACCGTAGTCATCATCCGCAAAGACCTGGCCGAACGCGCAGATAAAAATCTGCCGACTCTTCTCCAATACCGTACGCACATCAAGGAGAAGTCGCTATACCACACGCCGCCAACCTTCGCGGTCTATATCATTAGCCTTGTAATGGAGTGGATCGATTCCCTGGGCGGAATCGCAGCGGTGCAAAAGCGCAACGAAGCCAAGGCAAAGCTGCTCTACGACACCGTCGACGGCAGCAGCGGCTACTTCAAGTGCCCCGTCGAAAAAGACTCCCGTTCGCTGATGAACGTCGTCTTTCGCATAGCCGGCGGAGACGAAGCCGTAGAAAAGGAATTCGCCAAGCAGGCTGGAGCTGCGGGACTCGTCGGCACGCCAGGGCATCGCTCGGTCGGCGGGATGCGCATTTCTCTCTACAACGCAGTCGAACTAGCTGCGGTCGAGGCCCTGACCGGTTTCATGAAAGAATTCCAGCGCAAACGCGGATAACTTTCGAATAGGCACAGAGAATTATGAGCGCCCATAACCTTACAATTTTCATCCACATTTCTTCCGCGTTGATTTTGTTTTTCGCCTTCGGGATCGAATGGGCCGCAGTCTCGTTTCTTGGCAAAGCCCAGAACGCTGAAGAAGCGGGGCATTGGCTGCGTTTGGCCAAGCTGGCTCCCATCGTCAACGGACCGGCTCTTCTGGTCGCAATATTATCGGGCGCCTATCTCGCATCACTTAACAGCGCGTTCAAGCAAGGCTGGGTTTCTGCTTCCTTTATTGGCATCGCCATCGTCGCTGCAATTGGAGGAGCTATCAACGTTCCTAAACTGCGTGCGATCCGGGCGGCGATTCCCAACGGCGGCCCTTCACTCGCAGCGGCTCTGCAAACAAGAGCGCTGCCTGTCTCAGTCCGTTTGCGAACATTCACAACTCTCGCCATCGTTTTTACGATGGTGACCAAGCCTCCCTTTGGTCGCTCGCTATTGGAGCTCTTCGCCGGTCTGATTATTGGATTCCTGTTGAGTATCCCCGCGCTCACTCGCAACAAGGCAGCTTAATAATCGAAAAAAGGGCGCCGCTCGCCGTCGAGCCGCGCCCTTCCTTTTTGACTCACTTTCGTTTACGCCAGATCAAACAACAGCACTTCCGCCTCGTCCGCTCCGACCAGCTCCAGCGTCTTTTCTTTCGAAATCTCCGCGCCGTCGCCCGTCTCGAGCTTCTTCCCGTTCAGCGTCACGCTTCCGCGCGCCACCTGCACGTAAGCATGCCGTTCCGGTTTTAATGCGTGCTGCACCTTTTCTCCCGCACCAAGAATCGTCGCGTACAAATCGTTGTCCTGCCGGATCTTCACCGAACCATCGCGTCCATCCGGTGAAACCAGCAAACGCAACTTTCCGCGCTTCTCTTCCGTCGAAAAATATTTCTGGTCGTACGCCGGTTTGTACCCGTTCTTGTCCGGGAACATCCAGATCTGATACAGATGCACCGGCTCCGTCTTCGACGCGTTGAACTCGCTGTGCGCGACACCCGTTCCCGCGCTCATGTACTGTACGTCTCCCGGCTTGATCGTCGAGCCATTCCCCATGCTGTCCTTGTGAGACAGCGCGCCTTCCAGCACGTACGTCACGATTTCCATGTCGCGGTGCGGATGCGTCGGAAACCCGCCGCCCCCCGCCACACGATCGTCGTTCATCACGCGCAGCGTCCGAAACTCCACATGCTTCGGATCGAAGTATTCCGCGAACGAAAACGTAAACCGCGTATTCAGCCAGCCGTGATCGGCATGCCCGCGTTCATTGCTCTTGCGAATCGTAATCATCCTCCACCCCCTGGGTCACATCCAACTGACACCCCGATTATAGTTGTTATAACGACTATTGTCAAGAGGAATGTTGGGTCGCCCCTATCTCCTTTCCCCTCTTCCCTTTACACCCTTTCCACCCTTTTCCTCACCTGTCCCTCCCTCCTCTTCGCGCCCTTCCTTCTTTGGTGTAAAGTGAAAGATGGACTGAGGCTCACCATCTATGGATTCCGTCACTTCCACCGCAGAATCGAAAAAGACTGCCGTCACCGCGCCCCCCCGCGAAACCGTTACCATCACCGACAATCGCACCGGCAAATCCTACGAGGTTCCCATCACCCACGGCACCATCCGCGCCATGGACCTCCGCCAGATCAAAGTCGACGCCAACGATTTCGGCATGATGAGTTACGACCCCGCCTTCAACAACACCGCCTCCTGCATCAGCCGCGTCTCTTATATCGACGGCGACAAAGGCATCCTGCGTTATCGCGGCTATGCCATCGAAGAACTCGCAGAAAAGAGCACCTATCTCGAAACCGCTTATCTCCTCCTTCACGGCGAGCTTCCCACCGAATCTCAGCTAAAAGACTGGTCCTGGCACATTTCCCATCACACCTTCATCCACGAAAGCATCAAGAAATTTCTCGACGGCTTTCATTACGACGCCCATCCCATGGGCATGATGATCTCCACCATCGCCGCGCTTTCTACCTTCTATCACGACGCAAAAGACATCCTGAATCCCGAATCGCGCCGGAAACAAACGTTTCGCCTCATCGGCAAAATGCCAACCATCGCCGCGTTCGCTTATCGCCACACGCTCGGCATGCCGTTCGTCTATCCTGATAACGACCTCAGCTACCCTGGCAATTTTCTGAACATGCTTTTTCGCACCACCGAATCGCGCTATCGCCCGAATCCCACACTCGAGCGCGCCCTCGACATTCTCTTCATCCTCCATGCCGACCACGAACAAAACTGTTCCGCCAACGTTATCCGCGGCGTCGGCAGCTCCCATGTCGATCCCTATTCCGCAACCGCCGCTGCAATCGCCGCCCTTTACGGCCCGCTTCATGGCGGCGCCAATGAAGAAGTCGTCCGCATGCTCCATGAAATCGGCTCCGTCTCCAAAGTTCCCGATTTCATCAAGCGCGTCAAAGCCGGCGAAACCAAACTCATGGGCTTTGGCCACCGCATCTACAAGAATTACGATCCGCGCGCCCGCATCATCAAGCGCGTCGCCTACGAAGTCTTCGACCTCATGGGCAAGAATCCGCTCCTCGAAATCGCGCTCGAGTGCGAACGCATCGCCCTCGAAGACGAATATTTCGTCAAGCGCAAGCTCTACCCGAACGTGGACTTCTACACCGGACTCATCTATCAATCCATGGGCTTCCCCATGACCATGTTCCCCGTTCTCTTCGCCATTCCGCGTACTTCCGGCTGGCTCTCGCAGTGGCAGGAAATGCTGCTCGATCCAGAACAGAAAATCGCGCGCCCGCGCCAGATCTATCTTGGCCATGACGCACGCGGCTACGTGCCGATGGATAAGCGCGGTTAACCGCTGTTACAATTCTGGAAAGCTTTCGTGTGGAGCGAATCCGCCTCTCGGGTTCGCCAGGCCAATCGTGATTGGATTTGAAACCTTGAATTAAAGAGGAAGAATGTCTCAGCCTCCCAACACGCCATTGCACGCAGGCCCGCGCCGCCGCAGCCAGCGCGTGCTCATGCAAGTCCCCGTTAAGTTGACTGGCGCGGACGCGCAAGGGGCCAAATTCGAGGAAGAAACCGAGACTCTCGCCATCAACGCCCACGGCGCCCTCGTCCTGATTCAGGCGCGCCTCACCAGTGGCTCAAAAATTCAGCTTCAGCACAAACGCACTTCCGAAGAGCAGGAGTGCCACGTTGTGTTTCTCGGGCCCGTTCGCGGCAACAAAGCGGAAATCGGCCTCGAATTTTCCGCCCCGCGTCCGCAATTCTGGCGCGTTGCCTTCCCGCCCGAAGACTGGTCCCCCAAGAGCCCCGAGTCCCGCACCGTATCGAACACCTGGACCCAGAAAAAATAACCCCCATCAGTAAGCGTGAAAAAATCCTCTGGACCGCTGCAGAGAGACTTCGATCCCGAACAGCTTTCTTAGGTTCGCTTCAGTCAGGACCGCTTCCTTAGGGCCGTCCAGAAGGATTCCGCCGCCTCGCAGCAGGATTATCCTCTCCATCTCAGGAATAATTTCATTCACATGGTGCGTCACCAGCAAAATCGCCAGCCCGGACTGAGCCAATTCCCGCATCGTATCCCGTAACTGAAATTGCGCCGCAATATCCAAAGCATTGCTCGGCTCATCGAATAGCAGCGTCTTCGGCTCGTGCACCAGCGCCCGCGCAATTAAAGTCCGCTTCGCTTCTCCGCTCGACATGTGCATCACGCAGCGGTCCGCCAGATGCGAAATTCCCAGCCTCTCCAAAGCCGCGTCGCTTCGACGCAATAATTCCGTGTCCGGCCGATGATGCGGAAAAATCCGCGTGCTGCTGAAAAACCCGCTGAGCACAACGTCCCGCCCCGTCGCATCCGTCGTGCACGCCGCCAGCAAATCCGGCGAAACAATCCCCAGCAAATTCCGCAGCTCGAACACATCCCATCGCTCGCGCCCCAGAATCGCCATCGACGATCCTTCGCGCGCCAGCGGATAGCACTCTCGCGTAATCGTTTTGATCAGCGTGGATTTCCCGCATCCATTCGGCCCCAGGATACAAACGTGCTCGCCCGTCTCGATCCGCAGCGACACATTTTCCAGCGCGGCGCGTTCTCCGCGCATCACCGTCACACGATTCAGCTCAATCAGCGGCGAACTCATGAACTTGGATTACTCCTCCAGAGCAACTTAGGCGCAAATACGTTCGGCTATCTTACCCAAGCTCCCCTAAAACAAAAAAAGCGCCGTCTCCGGCGCCATCGCTAGCTGGATCGAAAATCGAGGGGGGCGGTTTGAATTTCTTGGTTCGTGACACAAAAAACCAAAGATTCAAACCGTCCTGCAAAAAAAATAGGAGGCAAAACCTTTTGGATTTCGCCTCCCGGGGTGGGGTGTTACGGGACGTTGCCCTCAGCAGCCGCGCCTCCCTGCCCTGCCAGGCAGGGGCGCCGCATCACTCGCGTGTTGCTTTGCCGCATCGCGGTAAGAGACTTACCACCAAAGGGCTCGTCTGTGAGCGTTATGTAGCACCTGGGCTTGCCGCTGTCAACGCTTATCTGGGTGATAACCTTTTCCTATGGACCATCCAGCACCTGCCTTACCAGCTTCCCCAAAGCCGTCGGGCTATACGGCTTCTGCAGATATGTCAATTCCGTGCTCGACGCGGGAAGTCCCGTCGAATCCTGGCTATACCCGCTGGTAAAAATCACCGGAAGCCCTGGGAATCTCTCCAGCAACCGGGTCGACGTGGCTACTCCTCCCAGCTTGGGCATGACCACATCCAGTACCGCTAGCGCCGGCTTCTCGCGCTCCACAAGTTGCAAAGCCTCTTCTCCGTCCGCTGCCGAGAGCACACGGTATCCCAGATTCATCAGCGTGTGCCGCGCCATCTCCCGGATCGATTCGTGGTCCTCGGCAAGCAAGACTAGTTCCGTCCCATGTGGTTGCGAGGCGATCACTGTAACGTTGAGATTCGCCGCCGCTGGAATTCCTTCACTGGCCGAGGACGGCAAATACACGCGAAATAATGTCCCTTGGCCAACCTCGCTGTATACATGGACGAATCCCCCGTGCTGCTTCACGATGCCATATACCGAAGCCAGCCCCATCCCTGTGCCTTTTCCAGGCTCCTTGGTCGTAAAGAACGGTTCGAAGATTCGCTCTTTCGTTTCCGCATCCATTCCAATTCCTGTGTCCGATACCGAAAGCACGGCGTATTTCCCAGGCGCCACGTGCGGATAGAACCGGCAATAGGCATCGTCCAATTCCACCATCTCCGTTTCGATCAGCAATCTTCCGCCCTTCGGCATGGCATCTCGCGCATTCAGGCACAGGTTCATGATCACCTGTTCGATCTGCGTCGCGTCCGCCTTGATCGGCTCCAGCGGCACCGTCGTGATTTTCAGCTCGATATCCTCGCTGATTACCCGGTCCAGAAACGTGACCAGTCCGTTCGCAATTCCGTTCAAATCGATTTGCCGCGGCTGCAGCACCTGTCTCCTGGCAAATGCAAGCAGTTCCCGCGTCAGCGCAGCCGCTCGTTCCCCCTGCTCCCTGATTTTAGTGAACCGATCCGCAACCTGTGGATTCGCGCTGCTTTGGTCGTACCCAATTTCCGCCCAGCCCAGAATCGCCCCGATCACATTGTTAAAATCGTGCGCAATTCCTCCCGCCAGTTGTCCGATCGCTTCGAATTTCTGCGCCTGCACCAGTTGTCTTTCCATTGCGCGTAATTCCGTAATGTCTTCTGCGATTAGTTCGAATTCCGGCTCGCCCTCTTTGCGTTTTGTCTTTCTCATTTGCAGCCGTACACTGACAAATCCTCCATCGAGCCTCCTCCATTCTGCTTCAGTATCGCGCACTTGCCCGGCTTGCTGGCAGGACTGGAAAAGTTTTGCGTGCTGCTCCGGAAATCGGAAAATGTCCCGGAACAGATGCAAGCCGCGCAACTGTTGCATCGTGTCGCAACCCAAAATTCGCAATAACGCGGGGTTTGCGTCGAGGAAGTCGCCGTCTGCATTCAGCCGGCAGATTCCATACGAAGAGTTCTCCACCAAGTCCCGGTTTCTCTCTTCGGAGTCTTGCAGTGCCCGCTCGGCTTGTTCCCGCTCGGTAAGGTCCACCATCATCACACACGCCGCTTTTTTCCCTCCCAGCGGTTCGGGCAGGGGGAAAAAACTCGCCAGGTAGTAGCGCGTTTCAAAGGGCGGAGCCGCCCGGCGGACCCTTGCCTCCAGGTTCAGAACGGGTTCTCCGGTTTCAAACACCCGTCTGTAGATATGCTCCGATTCTCTGGCAGCTTCCGGCACAAGTTCGTAGAGCGATCTTCCAACGTGGCTTTCCGCTGTGATCCCGTGATTCTTCGCCATCGCGTCGTTTACCCGCAAAAAATTCAGTTGTTCGTCCAGGACGGCGAAACACACCGGCGTCGTCCTGTAAAGCAGGTCCAGCTCCGTGAATTGTTCTCTTGCTTTCGCTTCGCTCTCTGCCAGCGCATTCATGGCCGTTGCCGCATCTTCCCGCAGCCTCTTTTCCTGCAAGGATCGCGCTATCGCCAGTGGCAGCCGTTCCAGATGGCCTTTCAGAACGTAGTCGCTGATCCCTTGCTTGATACATTCCACCGCGGCTTCTTCGCCCAACGTTCCCGTCACCAGCACAAACGGGATGTCTCGTCGCGAATCCCGCAAATATACAAACGCGTCCCGTCCCGTCCAATCCGGCAGCCGGTAGTCGGACAGAATCAGGTCGAAGCTCTCCTCTTCCAGTGCCCGTATGAATTCCAGCCGGTTCCTTGCGAATCTCGGCTCAAGGACGATTCCGTTGCTCCGCAAATGATGCAGGATCAGTTCCGCGTCGCTCCCCGCATCTTCCAGAAGCAAGGCGCGCAGGGAAATCGCCGTGTCGGATGTCGTAATCGTGGCCCGGGTCGTCATCGCCTCACCCTGCGCTGCCAGACGCGCATGCAGTCCATTGCGGCGTGCGATTCACCTTCAGCCAGTACTGGCCTAGCTGTTTCACCGCGTCCTGGAATTTGCCCAGGTCCACAGGCTTCTGCACATAGCTGTTTGCACCCAACTGGTAACATTCCGTCAAATCGCGCTCGTGATCGGAAGAAGTGAGCACGATCACCGGGATGCAGCGCGTCCGGTCGTTGCCTCGGATCGCTTTTAGCACTGCATGCCCGCTCACCCGCGGCAATTGCAGGTCCAGCAACACTATATGTGGGCCGCCCTTCGCTACTTCTGTTCCGGTCGCAACGGCGGCAAACAGGATTTCCAGCGCCTCCGCTCCGTCTCGGGCTAAGAGGATCTTGTTTGCCAATCCCTCCTTTCGCAGAGACCGCGTCGTCAGCTCTGCATCCCCCGGATCGTCTTCGACTAACAGAATTTCCAGTTCTCTGGTGTTCATGCTTTCGCTCCGATCGACTCAGTCTCAATCCGTCTATGCATACCGCTTTGCTTTAGCGTGAGGTAAAAGGTCGCACCGTAGTCGGGTTTCGATTCGGCCCAGACCTTGCCTCCGTGCTTTTGGACAATTCTCGATACGATCGCCAGGCCGATTCCCGTTCCTTCAAATTCGTCTTGCCGGTGCAGCCGCTGAAACACTCCGAATAGCTTGTCCGCGTAATGGGGATCGAATCCGGCGCCGTTGTCCTTCACAAAAACGGTCGCCCAGGTTCCTTCGTCTTTTCCGGCAATCTCCACCACCGCTGGATTTCTGTACTTTGTGAATTTCAGCGCGTTCGAAATCAAGTTGGTGAACACTTGGCGCAGCAGTCCGGGATCTGCCTCAACCTCGGGCAACTCTCCGATTCGCCAGACGATTTCCCGCTTTCCCTCCGCTTCGGAATATTCCTTTTTCAGTTGTTCCACCATCTCGCGCAGCGAAACTCTTCTGCGCTTTACTTCTTGCCGCCCTAGCCGGGATAGCTCCATCAAATCGTCTACAAGCACGGACATCTGCGCCGCCGCCCGCCGGATTCTTTGCAAATGCTGGCGTGCTTCCTCGGACAGCTGCGGTCCGGCTTCTTCTTCCAGAATCTTCGAAAAACCGTCCATGTGCCGCAGCGGTGCGCGCAAATCGTGGGACACCGAATAGTTGAACGATTCCAGTTCGTGATTCGTTTCTTCTAATTCCCTTGTCCTTTCCGCGACTCTCTCTTCGAGTTCTGCATTGAGCCGCTTCATCGCTTCCTCCGCCCTGTTTCGCGCGGCGATCTGCAGATGTAAGTCCTCCATGGTGTGTCCCAGTTCAGCTCGCTGCTGATCCAGTTCCGTGCCCATCAACTCCCTCGCCTTCATCAGCCCAGCCTCGATTTTCGCTCGCGCCAATATTTCCCTTTGAATGTAATGGCCGCTGATCATTAGCCCTGCACAACCCAGTGTTCCGGTGACCAGTAAAATGACCAGAGTCCATCTCGCATTCTTTTCCACCACTTCCGTGCGCTGCAGAAACAGGTTTCTTTCGGTGTTTTCGAATTGATCGAGCAAACCCTGTATTCTGCTGTCGGGAAAAGAGATCGGTTTCATGTTCTGCGGTTTCCCGCTCTTCGCTGCTGCTTGTGCTTCATCCAGCGCTTGGTCCAGCGCAACGAGTTGGGCCTGAATCGTCTCATCCGCTTCCCGTAGCAGCCCGTTTTGCCCCGGATTGTCGGCAGTTAGAAATCGCAGCTGAACGATGCTCTCCGTCAGCCTGGTGCGCTCCGCGCGGTAGCGGTCGAGCAAATCCGCTCGGGGAGACGCCCGGTATGCCCACAAGTAGTTGTGCAGCCGCATCCGGCAAAGCCTCACCGTCGCGGCCTCGCTAAGCACTTTTTGCGCGTGCGCCACCCATCCGATCATCGTGTGCGTTTGAGAAGCGGTCCGCACCCCCACAAATACCCCGGCAAGCAAAAGCAAAACCAGGAAAATTCCCGCTTCGATTAAGCGTTTTCGGAATTGCAGCGCTCGTTGCATCATGCCGCACCCCTCTCGCCGGCTTCATTTTGGACAGCAAATCCCGGCATCGCTCCCAATAGGCCGCTCAGTATGGGTTCCACCGCCTCGAAGAACGTCCGTTGCTCTCTTGCGGACCAGCACGCCGCATCCATCGCCAGTTCGATCGTCCCCCATGGCGCCCGAGAATGGTTCAATGCAGTGCGTCGCGCTTCAAGTCTCTGCCTGATTATGGCCACGCTCGGCTCTGCGGCATCCGCTGCCAGTACCGCGAATTCTGCCGGTCCAAGCCGGGCGATCAAATCGGTTCTTCGGAAACTTGCTCTCAGTAAGTCTGCGGTTTCCTTGATCGCGCTCTCGCCACAGGATGGCCCGAATTCTTTTTCCAGTTCTCGCAAATTCTTTATGGACACCGCCAGCAGGACTACCTGGCCTCCCGTTCTCTGTGCTCCGTGTACGTGCTTGGCGGTGAGTGCCCGGAATCCGTCCGCGTTATAGAGGCCCGTCAGTGAATCGCGCAGCAAATCCGCAAGCCCGGAAACTGTGTTTCGTTCGAGCGCCGTTTTCAAAACCCGCTCCAGCGTTTTCGCGTCAGCGACGTCCTTCAGCAAGAAATCCAGAGCGCCTTCCCGCAAACTCTCTTCCGCTTTCGGTTTATCAGCGGAAGTCGCCAGCGTGATCAGCGGCAGGCTCGGCGCGGCGCGATGCACCGCGCGAACCGTGGCCAGCGCGTCCTGTCCCGACGATGCAAGCTCCAGAAATAAGACTTCAGGTCCTACCAGCTGAATGGTCGGAAGAAGAATGGACATTGTGGAAACAGTTGTGAGTTGCAGCGAAGATTCTTCATCGGGAAAAAGCGAACGCAGCAGTCGCGATATATTTTGCGGATCGGACTCCGCGATCAGCACTCGCAATTTCTGCCCGGGACTCGCGGCGCTCGGGGACAACTTGTGCGTTGCGCTCATCGCTTTTCCTCTCCGCGCGGCGTGATAAAACGGTTCGCCGGCGACGCGCGAGGATTGCAATTTCTCGCTCGCATTGCTGGCGTCGCTGGCGCTTCTTTTGTTTTCGCGACTGGAGAGGACAGTCTTCTGGACTAAGAAAAGAAGGGGTTCTTGTATTGTCGCGCGGGAATTTCGAGTGTCAAGAAGTGGTTCGTAAAGTTAACTAGTCTTTTCGGAGGATGAGAATTGTCTAAGAATCAGGGCGAATAATCCGGCGATTAGTCCGCCGAAAATTACAATTCCTTCCCAGACCAGGCCGGCCGCGAGAACGAGCGCGCCGGGCGCACCGAACGGAGATAGCAGCGCGACGAGCGCAGCTTCGCGTACTCCGATTCCGCCTTGCGTAAGCGGAAGAACCGCGGCGAGCTTCGCGAGCGGCCACGCAAAAAGCCAGACGCGCAGAGGAAGCGTAAGTCCGCAGGAAATCGCCAGCAGTGCGGTGAGTACGAGAAATGTAAATTGGATGAGCGTTCCCGTGAGCCAGCCCGCGATGAGGACCACCGGCCGCCGCTTCACGGAACGTAATGCAAATCGCAACCGCACAATGAGGCGCCGCAATTTCCATGAGCTGCGCTTCACGACAACCCGGCAAATCGCGTAAAGAAGGGCAAGCCCGGCAAGCCCGGCGGCAACAAGAAGCAGCAGATAGTGGATCGCTCTTTCTCTCCAAGCCAGGGGAAGCGAACCGGGAAGAAGAGACAATCCAATGGTGACCAGTGTGGCTTGCGCGGCGACGTCGAGCAATCTGTCGGCGAGATTTCCAGCCAGGACTGCCGCGGGGCGAGGAGAGTTTTGGAGGCCGACCGCGAGACGAATCGCATCGCCGCCGACGATGGAAGGAAGGAAGAGCGTTCCGAAGAGCCCGCCGAAATAACATTGCGCGCTGGTGGCGAGATCGAGCGAGGCGCCTGCTGCGTTGACGACCATTCGCCATTTCAAGACGCCGACGCAATGGGCGCAGAGATAGAGGAAAAGGATGATGAGGAATCTTGCGGGGGGAATTCTTGCGATTGCGGTGCGAAGCGTTGCGAACGGAAGAAAATGAAAAAGAACAGCGAGGACCAAAAGCGCTGCGGCCCAGCGCAGTGCAATGAAAAGCCATCCGCGAGTGCTGCTGACCGGCTGGCGGGCTCCTTTCATGAGCCGGAGGACTGTTGCTTCGCGAGAGCGCCGGAGAAAACGTCTTCGACCTTTTCGGCGAGCACGAAATCGAGATCGCTGATGCCTTTGACGCTGTGTGTGACGAGGTCGATGACGACTCTATTCCAGACGTTGAACCATTCGGGATGATGGTTCATGGATTCGGCGATGAGCGCGATGCGAGTCATGTTACCGAAGGCGGCCACGAAATCCTTACATTCGTATTCGCGATGAAGTTTTCCGTTTTGCACTTTCCAGCCGGGGAGTCTTGTCATTAACTTTGAAATTTCGTCGTCGGTGAGTTTGCGTGCATGCATGAAAGTCCTCCACGATTTGAGCCTTGGCCCGGTGCTGGCGTTTCTATGTTACGCGTGTCCGCACCGCACGGCCAAGAATGGCCGTGGCGCAAATGGCTTACCGGTTGAGCCACTACGGCGTTGCGAGCTTTGCCAGAATCCATTATCTTAGAAGATTCCTTTGCAACTAAAATGCGCGGTGTGCGCCCACACCGCAAAGGCGGAGAACTCCGGTGAAGAAGAAGATCAGAGCAATTCAGTATGGTATCGGACCGATTGGCGCTTCGATTGTGAAATTGCTGCGCGAAAAGCAGTCCATTGAAATTATTGGCGCGATCGATACCGATCCCGCCAAGGTGGGGCGCGATTTGGGCGAAGTCGTTGGCGCGAGCGATGCTCCGTGGGGCGTGAAAGTTTCCGCGGATGCGGCGGAAGTGCTGGGACTGGCTGCGGACGTCGTGATGCACACGACTTCGTCTTCGCTTCCGAAGGTGATGGACCAGTTGCTGGCGTGCCTCGAAGCCGAATCGTGCGTGGTTTCGACTTGCGAAGAGCTTTCCTACCCATACCGGACGTATCCGGAACTGTCGGCGAAGCTGGATACGGCGGCGAAAGAATGGGGCGTGGCGCTGGTTGGCACAGGTGTGAATCCGGGATTCGTGATGGACAAGCTGGCGATCACGCTGGGAGCAGTCTCGCAGCGGATCGATCATGCGAAGGCGCTGCGAATTGTGGATGCGTCGAAGAGGCGTTTGCCGCTGCAGAAAAAGATCGGCGCCGGATTGAGTGTAGAAGAATTTCGCGCTCGGGTGAAAGAAGGAACGATCAAGCACGTGGGATTGCCGGAATCGGTCGCGATGGTCGCAGACAGTTTGGGGCTTGCGGTAGACGAAATTACCGAGACGATTGAGCCGAAGGTCGCTACAGAAAAAGTGGTGACGGAGTTTTTGAGCGTTGAGCCGGGACAGGCAGCTGGCGTGCATCAGATTGCCCGCGGTCTTGCCGGCGGCAAGGAACTGATTTACATGGAGCTGCAGATGTACGTCGGCGCGAAGGATCCGGCGGATACGATCACGTTGACCGGTCATCCGAATATTTCGCTGACGATTCCGGGCGGTTCGCACGGAGACATTGCTACCGCAAGCGTGGCGGTCAACTCGATTCCGGTGATTTTGAGTTCGCCGGCGGGATTGCGAACTTCGCGCGATCTGCCAATTGGCTTTTTCGCCCCGACAGCCAAACCCTGAAAAAGTAGTAAGGATGCAATGAGGTAAGGAAGCTAGGACTTCCTGCGCGCGGAGAGGTGTGCGCGGAGCTGAGGCATCCTCTCTCCCCTTTTTCCTGTAAGTATGGGAAATAAAGAACTTGTGCCAAAGGGAGGTGGGCAGTAGTCGCGCATTCATGCACACATGGACAGGGAACCGCTCGGATTGGTACAGACCGGTGTTTTTGTTAGGCAGCAAAGTGGAAAGGAGAGTTAGCGAGGACTAGCGGGATATAGAATATCGGTTGAAAAGAGAACGTGTATGAATACGGCGAAAGAGTTGCGATTGGCAGTGGAAGGGACTGGACCACCATCCGGGGCGGGCGCGAGCGCGGAAGTTTCGGCGATATTGGTGCGGCCGGAGAAGGCGAAGTGGATGCTCGTGCTGGGGCATGGAGCGGGCGCGGGGATGCGGCATGTTTTTATGGAAGCGCTGTCTGAGGTGTTGGCTGGCGTGGGTGTAGCTACGCTTCGCTACCAGTTTCCTTACATGGAAGAGCGAAGAAAAGCGCCGGATCGGCCGGCGGTTTTGATGGCAACGGTTGCGTCTGCGGTGCACGCGGCTGCGAAAGCGGCTCCGGATTTGCCTTTGCTGGCGGGAGGGAAATCGATGGGCGGGCGGATGAGTTCACAGGCGGCGGCCGAGGGGAAGCTGGAAGGAGCGCGTGGGTTGGTGTTTTTTGGTTTCCCTTTGCATCCGCCCAAGCAACCGGGGACAAAGCGGGCGGAACATCTGGCGAAAGTGAATGTGCCGATGCTGTTTCTGCAAGGGACGCGGGACGATCTAGCGGATTTGAACTTATTGAAGCCGATTTGCAAGAAACTGGGGAAGCGCGCGACGCTGCATGTGATTGAGACGGCGGATCATTCGTTTCATGTGCTGAAAAAGTCGGGGCGGAGCGATGCGGAAGTGTTGCGCGAATTGGCGGAGACTACCGCAGAGTGGGGGAAAGGACTAGGGTGAATCAAAATGATCGACGTGGTTCTTAAGCGGTTTGAGAAGCCGGATGAGACGAGAGCTTTCGAAAAAGGGAAATTTGAACTCGTACATCTAGGAGGAATGACCATAGGCCGCGCGACTTATGAACCCGGCTGGAAATGGTCGGTGCACGTTGGCGCGGCGACGGGAGCTAAGTCGTGCATGGTTGAGCATGTGGGAATGGTGGTTTCAGGCTGCGCTACGGCGGCGATGGATGACGGCCGTGTAATTGAGATGAAAACGGGGGACCTCTTTTATATCGGGCCTGGGCATGATAGCTGGGTGGTTGGAGATGAGCCGTATGTTTCTCTTCATTTCATGGGCGCAGAAAAATACGCAGCAGGCAAGAAATAGGAAAAAAGAAGCGAACCCGGACCTGGTGGAATGAAAAAGCAATGACAATGCCGCCATTGAGGGTGGCTATGCAAGCTCAAACCGTGAATCAGGATGAGAATGTCGCAATTTGGCGAAGCCATGCAAACGCAAGTCGTGGGCAGAAGATCATTTTTTCCAGAAGCGCATGACTCCGGCGTAATCGAGGTCTTCGGTAGTGGAACCTTTGACGTAGCTGTAGGTTTCTCGTGCGGCGGCGGTGGCAGGGAGTGCGACGCCGATTTGATTGGCGAGGTCCAGTGCGAGGCTGATGTCTTTGTGCATGAGACGAAGCGGAAAGCTAGGTTTGAAATCGCCGCTGAGCATGGAGGGGGCTTTGATGTCGAGAATTCCTGCGCGTGCCATGGAGGATTGCATGACTTCGACGAGCTTTTCTCCGGGGAGGCCTGCGCGCTGCACGAGAGCAAGGGCTTCGGCGAAGGCTTGCACTTCTACGGCGAGAAGTGAGTTCATGGCGAGCTTGATGGTCTGGCCGGCGCCGTTCGGGCCGAGGTGAAAAAGTTTCTTGCCCATGGCATTGAGGACGGGCTTGGCGGCTTCGAGCGTCGCGGCTTCGCCGCCGATCATGAAAACGAGCTCGCCCTTTTCGGCGCCCCACGTACCGCCCGTGACGGGCGCGTCGAGGAAGCGAATTCCCGCTTGCGCGGATGCAGCGGCGATTTTTCGCGCTAGGGCTGGCGATACGGTGCTTGAGTCAATGTAGATGCTTCCCTTTTTGAGGGCGGGAAACGCGGAGTTTGCGCCGGAGTTCCAGAGGACTTCTTCGAGCGCCGGCGGATCGCTGACGATGGTGATGAGGACGTCGGAGGAAGCAGCCACTTCGCGCGGCGATGCGGCCAGTTTTGCTCCAGCGGCAACCAGAGAATTTGCGCGCGAGGCAGTGCGGTTCCAAACGGTGAGCGGGAAACCGGCTTTGAGAAGGTTGTGGCCCATGGGATTGCCCATAAGACCGAGACCAATGAGTCCAACGGCGGGTTGCGACACGGCGATTCCTCCAAGAATGAAAAGGAAGATTGTAGCGGAAAAGGGTCGCTTAAAAATCAGGAAGAAGATTTGGCACGGAAGGCAGAAGAGAAAATCAGGGCCGCGAGATCAGGCCAGTTTAGCGCCGCGGACGAAAGGGATAGCGGCGACCGCACCTCCCGCGGCGGCAGCTTTCGCTTTGGAGTCCGGTGAATTTGCGTTCAATTCGGCCGCTTCAGCGGAAAGCTTCTCGAGAAGAGGATCGCGAACGCCTGCGGATTCGGAAGGAAGTTCGTCAATGCGAATGATGTATTGGTAGGGGACTTCCCAGCGGAAAGTTTTTTGGTCGCCGCGCTGCTCGAAGCGCTGTTCAAGGAAGATGGAGCGGCCGGAATCGGCTACGAACACCCCGGAAGCAGGCAGGCAAATATCGCCAGCGCGATAGTGGACTTCTACCTTGCGCCCGAGAAAGGCTGAGTAGCGGGCCATACTGAGAGTTTCGACAGCAAAAGTACCCCGGTCAATAGTACGGAAGGTTGGCAAAGGGTGCAGTATGTGGAAATTGTGTGCGGAGTTTTTTTCTTTGTAGCACAAAAATATTCGCAACGGCTTCGCTGACCTTTTTGTATGCTACGCAAGTTTGTCGGCCATTCAGGCCGTTTATTCCCCACTTGATGGTGGAATAGGAGCTTTGGGGGATTTAATGATGCGGGGCGGAGAACGCAGCCGGCCCGGACATGTGCACGATCGCGTAGGCGACTACGAGACTGAGCAAAACCACGATGATCACATTGCTGATGCGCCGTATGGCACGGCGGCGGCGGATGTAGTCCCGCGGCATTGCAGGAAAAATGCCCCAAGAATGAGAGGACCGCACCACCTGGTTCCTATCGTGGCCTTTAGGGGTTTTCGACGATGCCTCAAACCCAAGTAACTGGAAAAGGTTGCCGATCGCAGCACGAAAAAAGCCTCGCGGAGAAGGGGAAGCAGAGACACGAGCAGTTGCGGACATGACGCCCACCTCAAGATTTATTCATGGAACGCGGCTGGCATGGCTACCGGGCAGAATGCAGGACTTGCTGGGTGGGTCCGCGGATGAGAGGTTACTGCCCGATACTTGTTCCCACACGAGTGTACCAAAGAACCCCGCGGGCGAGTGGACCCAAATTGAGGTTTGCGGGATTCTCTGAAGAGAGAGTTCGTATCCAGCCAGCAGTAAGGCTTAAGTATATTCCGCGGCGGAGCGAGCGGTTGTGAAGCGCTTGACATTTTCGCGCGTCAGAATATTGTGGGCGATTCGGTTGCAGGTAAAGTTGGAACTGAGGTGAGCAGAATGGGCAGGATGCGAATTGGAGCGGCAATTCTTTGTGCAATATTTCTGACGTTTTCGGCGCAAGCGCAGCAGAAAATGGAAGGCAAGAGCTATGTTCTGAAGGCCGCACGGATGTTCGACGGGAAGAGCAACAGCGTGACTTCCCCGGGCGTGATCGTGGTAACCGATGGGAAAATTGCCGGCGTTGGTGCGGGAGCACCGATTCCCATGGGCGCAGAGACCATCGATCTGGGCGACGCAACGCTGCTGCCAGGTTTCATTGATGCGCACACGCACCTGACCATGATGTACAGCGACGATTATGCACGGGCGGCCCTGGACAATCTGCGCAAGCCCATACCGGAAATGGCGCTGGACGCCAGCGTGAACGCGCGAGTCACGTTGCTGGCAGGTTTTACCACGGTGCGCGACGTGGGCTCCGCTCACTTTCTGGATGCCGGCCTGCGAAACGCAATTAACCGCGGCGTTGTGCCGGGACCGCGGATGTTGGTCGCCGTTCATGCAATCGGAGCGACAGGAGGACACTGCGACGAAACGGGATACCGCGAAGGCGCTCTGGGGCCGGAGACGGGGCCAGAGGTCGGGGTCGTGAATGGCGCGGATGAAGCGCGGCGCGCGGTACGGCTGGCACACAAATATGGCGCTACAGTGATCAAAACTTGCGCGACGGGCGGTGTACTTTCGATGGCGGATGCCGTGGATACTCCGCAACTGACGCAAGCGGAATTGGACGCAATTGTGGATGAGGCGCACGCTTTGCGTCTGAAGACAGCGGCACACGCCCATGGCAACGAAGGGGCCAAGCGCGCGGTGCTGGCCGGAATCGACTCGATCGAACACGGATCGTTCCTGCAGGACGATACGCTGCAATTGATGAAACAGAAAGGCACCTACTATGTGCCGACGTTGATGGCGGTGCAGGGACTTTCCGAGCAAATTGCGAATGGCGTGGCGATTCCTCCGGCGATTCGCGTAAAGGCAGACGCGGCGATTGCTTCTGTGCGCAAGACTTTTGCGAAAGCGGTGACGATGGGCGTGAAAATCGGCCTGGGTACGGATGCGGCCGTATATCCGCATGGGAGAAATGCGGAAGAGTTTCACCAGATGGTGGACCTGGGGATGAAGCCGATTGATGCGCTGAAGGCGGGGACCTCAAACGACGCGGAGTTATTGGGACTCGCGGACAAGATTGGCACCCTCGAGAACGGCAAGCTTGCGGATGTCGTCGCCGTGCCGGGCGATCCTTCCCAGAACATTCGCGCGACCGAGCATGTGCTCTTTGTGATGAAAGAAGGAACAATCTACAAAAACGAATCAAAGAACTAGGCGGAGCGCGAAAACACATGGGGGATCTTGCACAAACGATTGCCGAAGATCTGGCGGCGTACTACGAGATGGTGCGCGAGCGCGTGCACCGTTGGGCCGGCGATTTAACTACGGAACAGCTCTGGCGCAAACCCTACCCTTACGGAAACAGTGTCGGCCACCTGATTCTGCATTTGACAGGAAACCTGAGCTACTACATCGGGGCGCGCGTGGCAGAAACGGGATACGTGCGCAATCGGGACCTGGAATTCACGGAAACCAAGCCGATCCCAAAAGAAGAAGTGTTCGCTGCGTTCGATCGCACGATTGCGATGGTTGTGGACACAATCCGAAGGCAGAAACCGGAAGACTGGTTGAAATCGTACTCCGCGGAACGGGAGCCCGAGGCGAGAGAGCGATTCAACATTTTCCTGCGCTCCGCGGGGCACGCCTACCACCACGTCGGGCAAATCATTTATTTGGTGAACGAGCTCAAAAAGTGAGAAGCGCCTAAGCCTGCAGATTGTAGCGGGAAGTGGCCAAGCGATAGAGCCGGCGCCAAAGCACGCGATTAATAAGCACGACTATCGTAGCCATGATCAGCGTGGCCGCGAGCAAGACATCAAAGCTGCCGGAATCGCTGGCCCGGCTGATGGCGCTGCCGAGGCCCGGTGTCGAAAGAATTTTTCCCTGAAAATGAAAATATTCCGCGACGATGCTGGCGTTCCACGCGCCGCCGGACGCGGTAAGCAAGCCCGTGACAAGATACGGAAAAATTCCGGGCAGAATCAGGCGGCGCCAGCGATCCCATTTCGAAAAGCGAAAAATCTGCGCAACTTCCTTCAAATCGGTGGGAAGCGCCATGGCACCGGCGATAACGTTGAAGAGGATGTACCACTGTGTGCCCAGCAACATTAAGAGAAGCGCGGAAGCTTCCATTCCGCCCCGCAGGCGGAGGAGAACCAGCAAAATCACGGGAAAGAGCGCCGTGGCGGGAATCGAAGCGGCTATCTGAACGATGGGCTGCGCGATACGCGCGAGGCGGGGGTTCGACCCGATGGCGACGCCAGCGGGCACGGTCCAGAGCGCTCCAAGAAGAAGCGAAACATTTACTCGCAGAAAGGTGAGGCCGGCGGATTTCGCAAGGTGTGAGTAGTCTGCGCGGCTTAGATTGGCGAGTTCGCGTCCACCCTGGATGGAAGCGTAGGCCATGGCTACAAACACGACGACTCCAAGCAAGATCATCAGCCAGCGGCGCGAAGGAACGCGAGCAGGAGCAGCGAGAGAGCGGGCGACTCGGGAAGCTGCGGCGAACGTTACAGTAAGCCATCCAAAGACGGGCGCGGCCACTGCGCGATAGACGCGGATCGCAAAGGAAGCCCGGCCCAGCAAATTCACAATGGAAAAAGCCTGCGACTTGCCGCTTTCAACCTGCTCAAACTTGAATTTGTCAGCCCAGGCGATGATGGGCCGCCATACAAGTTGATCGAGCAGCACAACGACTCCGATCATTGCGGCAACGCCCCACAAAATGGAGCGCGTGTCTCCGTTGCTCGCCGCGGTTTGCAGAAACGAACCGAGCCCGGGGAGACGAAAATCGCGGTCGCCCAGGACAAACATTTCGCATGCCATGAGAAAAAACCAGCCGCCTGCGACCGACATCATGGAATTCCAAACGAGGCCAATGGTGGAAAACGGAAGGTCGAGTTCGGCGAAACGCTGCCAGCGCGTGAAGCGGAAAATGATGGCAGCTTCCCGCAGTTCGCGCGGCTGCGTTTTCAGGGAAGAATAAAAACTGAACGCGATGTTCCAGACTTGCCCGGTGAAAATGAGCAGGATGGAACCAAGTTCGACGCCAAGCTGGCGGCGCGGAAAAAGCGCGACCATGGCGAGCATGACGCCGGGAAGAAAACTTAAGACAGGAATGGATTGAAGGATGTCCAGCAGCGGGACTAGAACAAGTTCCGCGCGGCGCGAGCGCGCAGCCAAATAGCCGTATGCGAGCGCAAAGACGAGGCTCAGAGCATAAGCAATTCCGAGGCGAATGAGGGAATACAACGCATAAAGAGGGAGTATGCGGGGGCTCTGCGAAATTTCGACGTGTGGATTTACCGGCCCAAGCCACGCACGGCTGATGGAATAGATGCCGTAAATCGCCACGGCCACGAAAAGAAAGACGGCGACGTCAATCACCATGGCGAAAGGCCAGCGCGCGCCCGCGGGGCGAATGCCAGCCGGCGGAATCGCAGCGCTGTGCTTGGCGGGAAGCTGGAGAAAAGGCACGGAGATCAAGCCTCCGTGAGCGTCAGCTTGCCTGTGGCGGCGTCGTAGTCAAAGAGTTCAGCGTAGCGACCCCATTGGATCGCTGTCTCGAGCTGGCGGCGCGCTTCATCGTCACTGAAATGCTCGTCCAGAATGTCGAGAAAGAAATCAGAAGAAAGAGTGCGGTCGGCTTTTGCTTTGAGGGATTGCTCCATCTGGCGGAGCAACGGAATATTTGCCAGCGCGGCCTTCCGAAAAATCATTTTCCGTTCTTGAATGTCGGCCCGGGCGAACGCCAGCCCTTCGGGCGTGATTTGCGCGTCGCCTTCTTCCACTTTCAGGGAGCCGAGCAAAACGGCTGTATCCACGGTAGGAAGAAGCGCGTCAACTTCCAGACTGAGATCGTCGGCAAGTTTGTGCAAATCGGCCCGGCCGCCTTGATCAGCGAGAATTTCCAGCAGTCCAGCCATCCCTCCGGGCCGCGTGTGCGGAAGCATGATGACTTTGCGCTGCCGAGTTGTGGCTGGTTCTGCGGGCGTGCCGGAGGCGGAATCTTCCGCGTCAGGGCTGGTAAGAGCGCGATAGATTGCGTCCACCAGTTCTACGAACTGCGGCATCTTGTGGTCGCGCGGATGTGAAAGCTTCACGGAGAAATCCGCGCGGATCTTTGCGGGGTTGCGACCGAGCACGATGATCCGGTCTGCGAGGAAAACGGCTTCGTCAATATTGTGAGTGACGATAAAAATCGCGCGAGTGGGGAATTTGTGGTCGAGCCAAAGCTCCAGAATTTCGCCGCGCAGCGTTTCTGCGGTAAGAACGTCCAGCGCGGAAAAGGGTTCATCCATGAAGAGGACTTCCGGCTCGACGACGAGAGCGCGGGCGACTCCCACGCGTTGCTTCATGCCGCCGGAAAGCTCCTTCGGATAGGCCGACTCGAAGCCATCGAGACCCACGGCGTCAATAATTCGCAGCGCTCGCTTGTGGCGCTCCATGGGAGCCATTCCTCGCGCTTCGAGCGGCGCTTCGACGTTTTCCAGAACGGTGAGCCAGGGGAATAACGCGAAACTCTGAAAAACGATGGAAACATTTGGCGCGTCGCCTTGCACCGGCTGGCCATGCCAGTACACACCTCCGGCGGAAGCGGGGGAAAGACCTGTCAGCATGCGCAGCAACGTTGACTTGCCACAGCCACTGGGGCCGAGCAGGGCAACGATTTGTCCGGGATAGATCGCCAAATCGATCGGCGAAACCACCTGAACGCGGCTACCATCCGCCTGCGCGTAGAACTTCTCCAGCTTGCGAGCTTCGATGATAGGCGCCAAAGTTGTTTCCGCGGTGGCCATAAGCTTGGGTATTATCGCTCACACGCTTGAGCGGATGACAGAGCAGAATGGTGAAATTTGAAAAAATCTTGCAGTGCTCCATTAAAATGCCCCCTCGATGATTGAACAAACGGAACCATCCGCAGCGCAGGTCGGAAATGGATCCCGCGCATGGCTAGGGGCTGGTCTTGTTTCGCTAGCCACCGCGTTAGCCATTCTCGCCCCGTTTTTTTGGCTCGGTACCGCGTCGGGGCACGACATTCAATTTCACATTTCGTCGTGGCTGGATGCGGCCGGGCAGTGGAAAGAGGGAATTCTCTTCCCTCGCTGGACGGAATGGGCAAATTACGGCTTCGGCGAACCGCGATTCATCTTTTATCCGCCGCTTTCGTGGATATTTGGCGCCGGGCTTGGCAGCGTGTTGCCCTGGACTTGGATTCCGGCGGTTTTTGTCCTGTGTGTGCAAACTTTCGCAGGAATCTCGGCGTTCGCTCTCGCACGCCGGTTTACTTCGGGTTATTCGCCCGCGCTTCTGGGCGCGGTCGCATACGCCGCGAATCCTTACGCTCTGCTGGTGATCTACACCCGCAGCGACTACGCGGAATTGCTGGCGACCTCGTTTTATCCGCTGCTTTTCCTCTTTGCGCTGCAGCTATGCGGATTCCTGGAAAGCGATTCACAGCCGCGCAGAAGCATTTTCTGGTGCGGATTTTTTTTCGCCGCCGTTTGGCTTTCCAATGCTCCAGCAGGCGTCCTGGCCAGCTATAGTCTGGCCCTGCTCTTCTTGTGGGCTGCACTCCGGCAGAAAAGCCTGCTGCCATTGGTGCGAGGAGGGTTTGGACTCGCACTTGGGCTAGGATTGGCCGCGTTCTACATTATTCCCGCCGCGTATGAACAACGGTGGGTGAATATTTACGGCGCGCTCGCAACCGGCCTGGCGCCATCGGACAATTTTCTCTTCGCAATAACGGCGGACCCCGAGCACGATGCATTCAACCGTATTGCATCGTATATCGCAGTGTTGCTGATGCTTTGGGCGCTTGCCGCGGCGTTTGCCGTTTGGCGCAAGAAAGACATCCGACAAGGAAGTGCGACTCCGCTACGCGCGTATTGGGCGATGGGTGTGTTGGCGGTTGTTGCGAGCGCGATGATGACGCCAGCTACGGCTCTGCTTTGGAACTATTTGCCGAAACTGCGATTCGTGCAGTTTCCGTGGCGCTGGACGGTCGTTTTAGCGGTTGCGGTGGCGATTGCTACAGCACTTGCCGCTACCCGACGCGCGCTCGTCTGGTGGATCGTGCTTGCTTGTGTTTTGAGCGCGACTGGCGCGTATCTGGTCCGGCACACCTGGTGGGATTCTGAGGACGTAAACGCCGTGAAAACGGCCGTGGACAGCGGCGCAGGATTCGAAGGCACGGATGAATACGATCCGCTGGGCGACGATCGCACGGACGTCCCGCAAAACCAGCCGCAAGCGTCTCTCATCACGGATGACGAAGCCGATCCGCTTCCTTCGGGTGATCTGCGAGTAATTCGTTGGACAGCGGAGCAGCGCATCGTGGTAGCGCGAGTGCCACACCCGGCAGTGCTCCGCTTGCGATTGCTGCATCACCCCGCGTGGGCCGTCACGCTAAACGGAAAGCCGGCGCAGACCGGGCGCACAAACTCCTATGATGCAATTCTCGTTTATTTGCCGGCCGGAGAATCCCGCGTTGAAGCTCGTTTCACACGCACCGCAGACCGCGTTGCTGGCGGCTGGGTGTCCATATTCGCCGCGGCGATTGCCGGATTGCTGTTTGGCTTTTCGAAGCGGCGCGATACGTAGCGCTTAGCGGCGGTCTACGGTCGGATGGCGAACGTCTTCGCCCTGCACAAGATAAATCACATCTTCGGCGATATTCGTGGCGTGGTCGCCGATGCGTTCCAAATTTTTCGCAACGAGAATCAGTTCGAATGCCGGGAACACCACGCTCGAATCGCCCATCATATAGGTCAACAATTCGCGAAAAATCTGGTCGCGGTAATGATCTACTTTGTCGTCGCTGGCGAGGACCTTGCGGGCAAGCTCCACATCGCGCCGCACCACTGCGTTCAGCGCATCGCGCACCATTTCCTCGGCCACTTCGCTCATGCGCGGCAAATCCACATAGGGCTTTACCCGTGGGTGGCGCAGAATGCGCAGCGAACCTTGCGCGATGTTCACCGCCTGATCGCCGATGCGCTCGAGATCATTGTTGATGCGCGAAACGGCCAGGACAAAGCGCAAATCCATGGCCATCAGTTGATGCAGCGCAAGCAACTGCACGACGCGATCGTCAATCTCCATCTGCAATTCGTTGATTGCGTCTTCTTCATCGAGCACGTGCTTCGCAAGCTGCTCATCCGAATCCAAAACCGCGTGCACAGCCTGATGGACGGCGCGCTCAGCCAGGCTGCCCATCCAGAGCAGCCTCTCTTTCAGTTCGTTCAAATCTCGTTCAAAATGGCGTTCCATTTACGACCTCACCCTCAGGCGTTCAAGCGGCATAGTCTCTTCATTCAAACGAACTCATCCAAACCTTCCGGTAATGTACGCTTCGGTGCGCGGATCGGTCGGCGTTGTGAACATGTGCGGCGTCGGGCTGAATTCCACGAGCTGCCCCATCAGCAAGAATGCCGTGTAATCGCTCACGCGTGCCGCTTGCTGCATGTTGTGCGTGACGATGACGATCGTGCAGAGATCCTTCAACTGCACCAGGAGCTCTTCGATTTTTGCGGTGCTGATCGGGTCAAGAGCGGAGCAAGGCTCATCGAGCAGCAGGACTTCCGGTTCAACCGCCAGGCCACGCGCAATGCAAAGGCGCTGCTGCTGGCCGCCGGAAAGTTCATAAGCCGACTTGTGCAGGTGATCCTTCACTTCGTCCCAAAGTGCGGCGTGGCGAAGACTCTTTTCCACAGCATCCGCAATCGGCAATTTCGATCCGTTAATCCTCAATCCGTACGCCACATTGTCAAAAATCGATTTCGGAAACGGATTCGGCCGTTGAAAAACCATGCCGACTCGCCGGCGAAGCAAAGTCACATCCTGCGAAAGGATGTTTTGCCCATCGAGCAGAATTTCTCCTTGCAACCGCGCACCGCGAACCGTTTCGTGCATGCGGTTGAACGTGCGGAGCAGAGTGGATTTGCCGCAACCGGAAGGGCCAATGAGCGCCGTAACCTTGCCGGCCGCGATTCCCATGTTGATGTCATAGAGCGTTTGCTTTTGCCCGTAGAAGAAATTGACTCTGCTGACGTTCATCCGCATTGTCGGGGGCGCGGCGGCTTCGCGTCCCTGCGTTATTGTGGATGGATTGACGTTTACGGACACAGCCTGCCTCACGGATGCATGCATTATTCCTACCTCAAAACAGTCCCGCCGCGGGACAAAATCGAACGGGCAACTATGTTCACAATCAGGATCAGCGCAAGCAATACGAGACCCGCCGCCCACGCCTGGCGGTGCCAATCGTCGTAAGGTGAAATCGCGTAGTTGAAAATCATGACCGGCAGCGATGCGGTCGGTTCCCCGAGACCATGACTCCAATATCGATTGCCGAACGCGGTGAAGAGCAACGGGGCGGTTTCCCCCGCGACGCGCGCCAGGGCCAGCAAAATCGCTGTCATGATGCCGCGGTAAGCTGAGGGCACGACGACGGACATGATCGTGCGCCATTTACTGGCGCCCAGAGCCATGGATCCCTCGCGTAAAGCGCGCGGAACTCCATGGAGGAATTCTTCCGTGCTGCGCAACGTGATGGGAATCATCATCAAGCCCAGGGCGAACGCCCCGGCAAACGCCGAAAAATGCTTAAAGGGCAGCACCGTGAGGGCGTACGCAAAGATCCCGATTACGATCGAAGGCACCCCGTTCAACAAATCCGCGGCATAGCGGACAACGAATGCAATGGCGGAGTTGCTGAATTCAGAAAGATAGATTCCCCCGAAAAACCCAATTGGCACGCCAAACAGAGAGGCGAGCAGAAGCAGCTTTGCGCTGCCAACGATGGCGTTCGCCATACCGCCGCCCAATTCCCCGACCGGGGCGGGCAGCTTGGTAAAAAAATTCCAGTTGATCGAGGCCCCGCCGTTGTAGACAAGATAGCCGAGAATAAAGAAAAGCACAGACACGGCGACGACCGCGCAGACACCCGTCATCGTCAGCATGAAGTTGCTGACAAACTTTCTCCACCGCAGCCGGGGGTTCATGTTTGCCCCATTCCGCTGCCTTTTTGCGCGGTTAGAACGAGCAACAAACGCGCGAAGCCGTTCAGGATAAATGTGAGAAGAAACAGAACAAGGCCCAATTCGATCAGCGCCTGCAGATGGATTTGGCCCGTGGCCTCGGTAAATTCATTGGCAATGACTGCGGCAATGGAATAGCCCGGAGACAACAGAGAAGTATTCACTACCGGGCTGTTGCCGATGACCATGGTGACAGCCATGGTTTCGCCCAGCGCGCGTGCCAACGCCAGAAAAATCGAGCCCATAATCCCGCCGCGACTTTCCATGTGGATTCCCAGCGCGTCGATCCAAGAGCCAGGGCTGCTTCCCTCTGGTCGCGAGGTACGGACAATAGGACTTCGCGCGAAACGGAAATGATATAGGGAATAACCATGATGGCCAGGACGATGCCAGCTGTGAGAAAACCAACGCCGTAAGCGGGTCCTTTAAAGAGGGGCAAAAAGCCAAGAGAGTGCTTCAGGGCGGGCTGGATATAGACCCTCATCAGAGGCACGACGATGAATACGCCGAGCAAGCCGTAAATCACGCTGGGAACCGCGGCCAATAAGTCGATGAAGAACTGCAGGGTATCCGAAATCTTTTGTGGGGCGAGTTCAGCAAGGAAAATCGCGGCGCCGATGCCCAGCGGAACAGCGATGAGCAAGGACACCGCCGCGGTGACGAGCGTCCCGTAGATAAAGGGCAGTGCCCCAAATTCTTCGGCAATCGGATCCCATACTTGGGTAACCAAAAAGCTGAGGCCGAACTTATGCCGCGTGATGCTGGAATCGTGCCAAAGCTGTAAGACGAGCAGGACGGTAATCAGCACGACGCTGGCCGCAAACAAGAACGTGATTATTCGCGCGATTTCGTCGCCGTTTCTGAAGCGCGAAAGGAATGAGCGCGAGCCCTCTGCGGGGCCCGCGCTCGGTACCGTTGTTGTTGAGGTTGCCACTGTCGTCTACTGAATCGATCCGATTGCCTTCAGTTCTTTCGCCACTACTTCCTTCGGAAGCTTGGCGTACTTGAGATCCTCGTTGAATTTCTGCCCGTCGGTGATCGCCCATTTCAGAAATCCCTTGATGGCGTCCCGCTTTGCAGCGTCTGAAATCCTTGATGGAATCAAAAGCCATGTAAACGTGGAGATCGGATATGCATTTTTCCCGGGCGCATTTGTGATTGAAACGCGAAAATCGTCCGGGATGTTCTTGGCAGCGCCCGCCGCTGCTTCGCTGACGCCGGCAAGGTCCGCTTTGAGGAAAACGCCCTCCGCATTCTTCACTGCCCCATAGGCAATGTTGTTGTTCGCGGCGTAGATCAATTCAACGTAACCGATGGAATATGGCGTTTGTTTCACAAGGCCGGTTACACCTTCATTGCCCTTTCCACCGAGGCCTACGGGCCAATTCACTGAGGTGCCCTTGCTCACCTTGTTCTTCCAATCCTCGCTGACCTTCGAAAGGTAATCGGTAAAGACGTAAGTCGTGCCGCTGCCGTCCGAGCGGTGCACGACTACAATGTCTTCAGTCGGCAGGTTCACGCCCTTGTTCGGGCCGGCGATTGCCGGGTCATTCCACTTGGTAATCCGGCCGAGGAAGATTCCAGCCAGCGCTTCCGGGGTGAAATTGAGGGAAGCGTTCACGTTGGGAATGTTGTAGGTGGGGACAACCGCGCCCAACACGGTCGGAAAGTGCAGGATGCCGCTGCCATGCTTGTCGCTGTATGCCTTGAGCTGCTCGTCGCTCATCGGTCCGTCGGATGCGCCAAAATCAACGGTTCCGTCCGTTGCCTGTTTGATTCCTGCGCCTGAGCCGACCGATTGATAGTTGATGGCAATGCCCGGATTTGCTTTGTGATATTCGTCGAACCACTTCGAATAAATCGGGTTGGGAAATGTTGCACCCGCGCCGTTGATCAGGAGTGCGTTCTGCGCCAGGACGATTCCGCCGAGGGCTAGAACAACCAGGAGCAATCCTGTTAGACGTTTCATAGATTATTCTCCACTCGAAACTTGTAGTGAATTGACACAGCTCAGTCTGGGTGGCGGTTGTTACAGCCGTGTTACAATTCATTCATAGTTGAATAAATCTGAACTAGCTCTAAATCGTCGTAACTTCCAGTCATCGGCTTTATTTTCAATTATTTACGGGAATTAGCACGCCAGAGAGGAGATGGGGATCGCCGCCAGGGGTGCGCCGATCCCCAAGGTAGGTTACTTCACAGAAGTTCAAGCGCGGGTAGTATCTCTGGCAATATTCACACCCGAATGAAGCTCGTATGAATTCTCCGTAATGTCCGGGGCTTGTTGATCTGCCTCTGCGGATACTTCGGGGCTGACAACGTGTCCGCGTCCATGACGCACGTCAAGACCGCGCACCCAATAAATAATGTCCTCGGCAATGTTTGTCGCGTGATCCGCGATTCGTTCGAGATGCCGTGTGGCCAGCACGAACTGAAGCCCGGAACTCACTTGTGACGCCTGCTGCGTCATGTTCTCCATTAATTTTTCGAAAATCGCGTCGCGGTAATTGTCCACCACATCATCGCTCTCTAAAACCACCGCCGCCATTTTCGCGTTGCGGAAGATCAGCGCGCCAAGACTGCGGCTGACCATCGCGCGAACGGCCGCGGCCATCGGCGCAAGCTCTTCCGGAAGCTGTGCTCCGGGCATTTCGCGAAGAGAGACTGCGCGCTGGGCCAGGTTCACCGCAAGATCGCCGATTCGTTCCAGATCGTTTGTAATTTTCAGGGCGGACACAATTAACCGCAGCTCATCGTCCGAGTATGAGCCGCGGCGCAACAGTCTCACTGCGTGCTCATCAATCACGATTTCCATCTCATTGATTCGAGGTTCAAGCAGGAACACTTCGCTCGGCAGAGACGCTGTTCGCGGATTTTCAAGACTCACAATGGAATCCAGCGCGCGGTTCATGGCGCTCTCCACCGTGCGCGTCATCGAAATCAGATAGTTGACTAGCGTTTCGTAAAGGACCGTTTCTGTAAGGGACGACGTGGCGGCGGCCATTCGTTTTCCTCGCTTGGCGGGAAGCTTGCACACTCCTCCGGCTAGGAGAACTCTACTGAACATTGGTTACAAGAAATTCAAACAGGGATGAATATGCGGAAATATTTCAGTTGGAGCGGCCGTTCGTCCGAGAGCGCGGACCCGGCCGTTCCGCATCGAAAACCGGAACCGAGAAGTGAAATTGCGACCCGTTGCCGACTTCGCTTTCCACCCAAAGCTTGCCGCCGTGCGCTTCCATCAGATGTTTCGCAATGGAGAGCCCCAGCCCTGTACCGCCGACTTCCCGCGAACGTGCCACGTCCACGCGATAAAACCGTTCAAAAATACGCGACTGGTCCGCTTCGGGAATGCCAATGCCTGTATCGGAAACCGTTATCACCACTTCGGAATCTCTTGCTTCCGCGCTGACCATGATCTGTCCGCCCGCAGGCGTATATTGAATCGCGTTGTCGATCAGGTTCTGCAACACTTCCGTCAGGCGGCGACGGTCGCCCGCGATTTCCGGAATGTTTTTTCCAAGATTCACGGATAGGCGCAGATCTTTTTCTTTTGCGCGCGGCTGCGCGGTCTCAATGCAGCTTGTTATGAGCTGCTCCACCGGCAATTTTCGGATTTCCAGCTCCAGCCGGTCCGCATCCATCTTCGAAAGCATCAGCAAATCTTCCGTGAGCCGCGCCAGACGCCGCGAATGTTCCACGATTATTTTCAGGAATCGGTCCCGGTTCTGCGGATCGTTCATCGCCCCGGCCAGCAGCGTTTCTGAAAATCCTTGAATCGCCGTCAGAGGCGTGCGAAATTCATGCGACACATTCGCCACAAAATCGCGCCTCACACGCTCGAGCTTCCGCAAATCCGTAATGTCGTGCAGCACAATCACGGCGCCGTTTGCCTCTGTCGCGCGAACCGCTGCAATGGTGGCCGCAAAAAAATGCTGCCGCAGCGTTCCCGTGACGATTTCCGATTCAACGCGCGGCTCGCCCGCCAGCACCTTCCGCACAGCCTCAATCAATTCGGTTTGGCGAACGACTTCCACCAGCCCGCTGCCGGGCCGGGGCGGCACATCCAATCCAAGAATGGACGCAAAGCTGGGATTCGAAAACAGCACGCGTTCGCCCGCGTTTACGACCGCCACGCCTTCCACCATGCTTCCGAGAATCGCTGAGGAAAGATTTCGCTCCTCGGTAAGGGTGCGTATCGTCTCGTTCAGTCGCGCCGCCGTCTGATTCAGCGAAGCTCCCAGCGAATCCAGCGCGTCGCCGGAACTTCCCGTGGGTTCCGCGTGAAAATCGCCTTCCGCCACTCGCTTTGAAAAAACAGTCAGTCGATCTACTCGATTTGTAAAACTGCGCGACACCAGCAAAGTAACCCCGCCGAGAATCATCAGCAGCGAAATCGAAGCAAGCCAAAGAGTATTGCGAAAATCGGAAACCACGGACGTTACTGTCTCGAGCGGAAGGGCGAACCGCAGCAACACCGGCTGTTCTGCTGCCGTTTGCTGGCGGACCGCATAGTACAAAAGGTCGCTGTTGATCGTGACGCTGTGGCGAATCGAATGGCCCGTCCCCTGTGCCAGGGCATCGATTACTTCCGGACGTTTCGCATGATTTTCCATCGTCTGCGGATCCGATTGCGAATCCGCAAGGACAAGTCCTTGCTGGGTGATTACCGTAACGCGCGCGCCGCTTGCCTGCATTCGCTTTATCCACGCATGCAAGCCATCGATTTCTTCGCTCTTGGAAGGCGGCAGGGAGGAGAGAACCGGAGCTTGCGCCTGGCCAACACCGGCTATCGCTTTCAGTTGTTCCATGACCGCGCGCTCGGAATCCCGCCGCAGCGCGCGCTCCGCGGAAATATCCACGCCAATGAGCGCCACCAGCAGCAGCGTCAGAAACGTCAGAGCGAGTTTCCAGAATAAGTTAAGCCGCACGGGTTTCGAACAAGTACCCCGCGCCGCGAACCGTCTTCAGATGGACGGGATTTTCCGGATCGGTTTCGATTTTTTCCCGCAACCGCCTCACGTAAACGTCCACGCTGCGCGGCGTCACGAAACGATCCGTGCCCCAAACGGCATCCAGAAGCTGGTCTCGCGTAAAAACGCGATTCGGACGCGAAGCAAGATAGTAAAGCAGCCGGAATTCTAACGTACTCAGCGGCACCGGCTTGCCCGAATGATTCACGCGATACGACGCCGGATCGATTGCCAGCTTGCCCACCTCAATCGTTCGCGGCGAATCCGCGGGCGGCTCGGCGCGACGCAGCAGCGCCTTGACGCGCGCAATCAATTCGCGCGGACTGAACGGCTTGGTGACGTAATCGTCCGCGCCCATTTCAAGGCCCACCACGCGATCGGCTTCTTCTCCGCGCGCGGTCAGCATCAATATGGGAAGGCGATTGAGCGCCTCATCCTTGCGGACTTCCCGGCAAATATCCAGCCCGGAAAGTTTCGGCAGCATGAGGTCAAGCAACAGCAAATCCGGAGGCGATTTCTTCAAAGTGCTCAAGCCAGTAGACCCGTCATGGGAAGAGCTGACTTGGAACCCTTCGTTCGCGAGGTTATAGCGGACAAGCTCGACGATATCGCGGTCGTCTTCGATGATCAGAATCTTTTTCATTTGAACCGCTTTACGGTCACCCGGAAGTGAAGCAGGGCGGACCGCCTGCCGGCTTGGCGTCAGTGTATCGTAGGAATTCGCGTTCCGGTAGGCAGCCGGCGTTCCGGTCGTGCCATGAACATTTCTTAACACACCCGTGAGTATTGCAAACCTTCGGTAACAAAAGGTTTACATGAATGTGAATGAATGATGAACAAAAGTACTGGGCGTTGCAGCGGTGCTGCGCTCCGGCAGAGTGGCGTTATTGGGCGTTTGTAGTCGTAAATGCCAGAGATAGCAGTGTTTTTTGCTCGAGTTCGTGGGCTTTTGCGGAGCCCGTCGCCGGGCTAGCGCTCGCTGAGCGTTTCACCGAACGAATACTTAACCCTCGCGCATGAGCGATTTGCGTCAGGCGCGGCATCACATAGAAAAACGGTCCCATATTTCGCGGCTCTTCCTGAACCCAAACGATTTCCCTCGCGTTCGGATGGGCATCGAGTGCGGCGCCAATTTCGTGGCGCGGCAACGGGTAAAGTTGATCCAGGAAAAAGATGGCTGTAGTTGCATCCTTGCGGCGTTTGCGCTCCGCTTTCAATTCGTGCCCGACTTTACCGCTCGCTATCAAAATGCGTTTTGCGTCCATCACTTCGCGGTCAGGGACCAGTTGCAAGAACTTCGGCTGTGTCAATTCTTCAATCGAAGAGCTTGCATCGGGATGCCGCAACATGCTCTTCGGCGTGAAGACAACCAGCGGCTTGCGCCACGGCCGCCGCGCTTGTCGCCGCAACATATGGAAATACTGGGCGGCACTCGAAGGCTGGCACACTTGGATGTTCTCTTCCGCGGCCAACTGCAAATACCGTTCCAGCCGTGCGCTCGAATGTTCCGGCCCCTGCCCTTCATATCCATGCGGCAAGAGCAGCACAATGCCCGCCGGCAAGTCCCACTTGTCCTCGCCCGCACTGATAAATTGATCGATGATCACTTGCGCGCCGTTCGCAAAATCGCCGAACTGCGCTTCCCACAAAACGAGCGCCTCAGGAAAATCGCGGCTGAAGCCATATTCGAATCCAAGGCAGCCCGCCTCGGACAGCGACGAATTGTGAATCTCGCAAAATGGCTTTGCCGCCGCGCTGTTTGCAATCGCAGCCAGTGGCACGTGGCCCCATTCGTTCACAGTATCGATCAAAACCGCGTGCCGTTGATTGAAAGTCCCCCGCTGCGAATCCTGCCCCGTCAATCGCAACGGCGTGCCTTCCTCCAACAACGAGCCGAACGCCAGCGCTTCCGCAAATCCGTAGTCCAGCGCGCGCTTGCCGTGGCCCATCTCCGCGCGCTGTTCGAGCAGCTTCACAATCTTGGGGTGGACGTGGAACCCTTGTGGCACGCGCACCAGTGCGTCCGTAATTTCGCCCAGTTTCTCCAGTGAAAGCCCAGTCTCCACGTCATATTCCGGCTTGAACGCGCCGCGGTGATACGCAGACCAATACTTCGGCAGTTGCCGCAGGTGTGGAATCTTCTTCAGTTGTCCCGCTTTGACTTGCTCCGTCTCGTACTCCGCCCGTACCGATTCCATCGTCTTCGTTGCATCAATCCCGGTGCGCTCTGCATAAATCTTCCAAAGCTGCGGATGATTCTTGATGCGTTCATACAGCAACGGTTGCGTGATCGTCGGATCATCCACTTCGCTGTGCCCGTGCCGGCGGTAACCGATCAAATCCACGACGACATCGCTGCCAAACGTCGCGCGATACTCCGCCGCCATGCGGCCCACGCGCACAACCGCATCCGGGTCTTCTGCATTCACATGGAATATCGGAATGTTCTGCCGCTTCGCCAAATCCGCCGCAAACCGCGAGGAATGTTCCTGAATGGGTCGCGTCGTGAATCCAATCAAATTGTTCACGATGATGTGAATGCTTCCGCCCACGGTGTAGGCGTCCAGGTCGGCCAAGTTCATCGTCTCCGCCCAAATACCTTGTCCTGCAAACGCCGCGTCGCCATGCATGATGATCGGCACAACCTTGTTCGTCACATCGCGGTCGAACCCGCCCTCAAACCGTGTCAGCTTCGCGCGCACCCGCCCCATCGCCACTGGATCTACTGCTTCCAAATGGCTCGGATTCGAAACCAGGTGAATCTCAATCTCTTTGCCTTCCGCCGTCTTGTAAACTCCCGTCGCGCCGATGTGATACTTCACGTCGCCGGCCCCAAGCACGCTGCGCGGGTCCACATCCTCAAATCCGGCCACCACTTCATGCGGGGTTTTACACGCCGTGTGCACCATCACGTTCAAACGCCCGCGATGGCTCATCGCCATCACGCACTCCACAGCGCCGTGCTCGCCGGCCGTGTCCAGCATCGCGTCCAATAGCGGAATCAGCGAAGTATTGCCCTCAAGTGAAAATCGCTTCGTGCCCAAATAGCGCGCCTGCAAAACGTTTTCGAAGAGGTCGGCGCGCACCAACCGTTCCAAAACCTTCTGCTGATTTACAACCGGCTGCTCGCCTTCCATGCGCTCGGTAATCCAACGCCGTCGCTCCGGCTGGCCCAGGTGCATGAAGTCCACGCCGGTTGTTCCGCAGTAGAGTGCTCGCGCCTCGTCGGCAATTTCTCCGGTAAAATCCAGATCCGGTGATTCCAGCGGTTTCAAAAATCCGAGAGGGTCAAGATTCGCCTGCAAATATCCCCAGCGGCGAAACGCTTCAAAAATCCGTTCGCGGTCCGCTCCATTTGCGGCCTTCTTTTGCGCTTTTGTGGGTTTTGCGCCGCGCTCGGCATCGAGCGTCGTACGGTGTGCCATGGGGTCAGCCTTCCAACACTTCATTTTGCCATAGAACTCGAAACCCTGCCGGTCTGCCACTCTTGCCGCGGCAACATCGGTAAATACGCCAAGATCAGTATCCGTGGACCAAAACTCCACCAATTTGGAGCTTTTCTCCCGTTTTGCAGGCCGCACACTTCCCTTGCTGAGAACTCAAAATGTCGGATTTCTGTGTGAAAAAAGCGGCGCTAGAAGATTGGGCCAGCGCTTATCGCATTGTCATCGAATATTACGATACGGCGGAAGTCGTCGCACGCGACACGGAGGCACAATTTCGCGCCGAATATTTCGGCGAGCGAAGGGGAGTTTGGCTGGCTTTGTATCGATGACAAAGTTGTCGGCTGCATCGCCTTGCGAGAGTTGCATCCAGCTGATCACAGCGGCGAAATCAAGCGCATGTATGTTCAGCCCGCCTATCGCAAACTTGGAATCGCTCAAGCGCTGCTCAGTGCGCTCGAATCCTTTGCTGCGCGCGCCGGCTACAAATGGCTCTATCTCGATTCGGCCGCCGGGATGGACACCGCCATCCGTTTCTACCAGAAAAACGATTACGATCCCTGCCCGCGCTACAACGACAATCCGCAGGCCATCATTTTCTTGTGCAAGGGCCTCGCCCAGGCCGCCGAGCTATAAATCGGCGACAATTTCCTGTAATCGCCGCGCGATCTCTTCCGGCGCTGTTTCAGATGGAAAGGAAATCGCCGCTCCGGCGTGCACTTTGATCTCTCCCCAATGCGCCAGCCGTCGCCGCTCTCGCTTCATTCCCCAAACTCCATCTAACCGCATCGGAACAATCGGCAATCGCAAATTCTGAGCCAGCAATCCAATACCGGACTGGAACGGCGCCATGCGTCCATCTTCCGAATTGTTCACTTCTCCTTCCGGAAAAATCAGCACGCTGTATCCGCGATCCACAGATTCCCCGGCAAATCGGAAGCTCTCGCGAAATCCAGAAAGCTGCGGCAACGGAAACACATTGAACAGACCAGTCACCAGAAAATACCCAGCCTGATATCCCAACCGCTTCACAAAAAACCATTCGCGCGGGGGCTTGCGCATGCGCATCAGGGATTCCCCACCCATGGCAATCGCAAGACGGTGCCGGAATCGCGGCGGCAGCGCCATCAAAATCAATCCAATATCCGCGCGCCGCGTGATGTGATTAGAAATCACTATCACCGGACCTTGGACGTTCTCTAGATTTTCCCGGCCAACAATGCGCGGATGCCCCAGAATCTTCGTCGCCGGCCACACCAGCGCGTAGTAAATTGCCAACCGAATCCATCGCACGATTTCAATCTGCGCCCATCGCGGATACTTGTAGTCGCTTCGTTTCGCCGCCGGCTTGCGCAGCAATCTCTGCACATCCTCCACGGTCTTGGCTTCGGCAAACGCCGTCTCATTCAACTCCACGCTGTATTTTGCCTCCACCGCGGACAGCAGCTCGACGCGGTCCAGCGAACTCAGCGATTCCAGTTTTCCTCCCTCTGGCACAGAAAATCCCAGCCCGGCTAAGAAATCGGCGCTTGCCAACCTGTGCCTTCCCGGATCGAGCAAGTCCGGAAGTCGAGCTGCAATCTCCGCCAGTCTTGGTTTGCCCGTGGACGTCCGCGGAAAATCCGCCTCTGGCCAAACCACCCACCGCCGTATTCGCTGATACTCCGCCAATAATCGATTCGCTTGCGCAACTGCGTGCGCGCACTCCTCCTCGGTTTGCGCCGCGGTCCGCGCCCGATTGTCGCCAATCGTTTGCGGCAGAATCACCGCGCACGGCTCCATATCGCTTCCACTCTGAATCGGCAACACCACGCAATCGCGAACCTGCTTATACTGCCGAAGCCTCTCTTCCAGATCTTCCGGATAAATGTTCAATCCGGCCGGCGTCACGATCACGCTTTTCTTCCGCCCACGAAAGCGCAAATTCCCGTCCGCGTCCAGCTCCCCAACGTCTCCCGTTTTCAACCACGCCGATTCGTCCGCCGCGCTGACTCGCCCGTCTTCCCAATATCCGGCGGACACATTCGCGCCGCGCACCAGAATCTCTCCATCTTCAGCCAGCTTGAATTCGCGCCCGGGCAGAATCTTTCCAACGCTTCCTTCCGCCGCGCGAAACGGGTGATTCAAGCTGATCAACGATGCCGTCTCCGTCATCCCATACCCTTGCACCACGGCAAATCCTAGCTTCTTGAAAAATAGTTCCGTTTCCGCCGAAAGCGCCGCGCCTCCGCAAATGAACGCCCAGAATCGCCAGCCAAACATCCGGTGAATGCGGCGAAAAATCCACGCCCGCTTCCAGAACTTCCGGCCTTCGGCTTTCTTCTTTGCCGCTTCAAACCACGTCTGCCATCCGCGCCCCGTAATTTCCCGTTCAATGGCGCCGCGCAACGCGTCCAACATTCTTGGCACGGCGATCACCGCGGTTGCTTTCTCTTTCTTGATCGTTCGCAAAATCTCCGAAGGATTATTCGAAGACTCAAACACCACCGTTGCTCCCAGCAGCGGCGGCACAAACAACGTCATAAACTGCCCAAACACATGGCTCAGCGGCACCAGCGAAACAAATCGCAGCGGATGCAGCCACCGCTCGTATTTCCTGTACTCCTCAATCCCTTTTTCAATCGGCTCCAGGTTCGCCAGGAAATTCCCGTGCGTCAGCACCACACCCCGCGGCTCTGCGGTCGTCCCCGACGTGTACAAAATCTCCGCTATCGCATTTCGCGGCCCAGCGCTGCTCGTAACATTTGCTTCTCTGACTCGCGCGGTCTTTGGCATCGGCTCTGTTTCATCAAAAAAAAGCGCCGGTATCTCTAGGTTGAACTCGGCCAATCCACGCTCCTGCAAAATCAATTTCACTCCCGCGTTCCCGATCGCTTTCCGTGCAAACTCTGCGTTCGCGGCTGCGTCCATTGGCACCGCAATCGCTCCGCGTAACTGAATCGCCCAAAAGCACGCAATCCATTCCGCCGAATTCGCTCCCCACAAAAGCACGCGATCGCCTGCCTCTATCCCCCTCTCCGCTAGCAACTTGCTCCAAGCCAGCGCGTTCGCACGCAGCTCCGCATATGTCCGCTTTTCCCGCCGATACCCGCGCCTCTGCACGACAGCCGCATCGCCGCCAAATCGGGCAAAGCATTCCATCAAGCCGGCAAGATCCGTTCTTTGCATAGGAGAATCACGCTGATGGTACGCCAAAGTTAGCCTGGCGGGCCCAACCCCTATTTCTGCTTCGCTTTGCATCGCAGTAGGACTATTGCAAACGCAATGCCACGTAACCTCGGCACGGAGTAACCAAATCACTCAACTTGCGTCTTAAGATAGGCTATGCGTCCAATCCTTGTTATCGGCGGAACTGGCACGGTCGGCCGTCAGGTCGTTTTGCAACTGCTGCAGCGCGGTGCAAGGGTCCGGGTGCTGGCGCGCAACCCGGAGAAAGCACAATTTCCTCCTCGGGTCGAAGTAGTCCACGGTGATCTTACAGTTCCGTATACCCTCGACGCCGCCTTAGACGGCGCCGGGGCAGTCTTCTTGGTTTGGGTGGCCCCACCATCCGCAGCCATTCCGGCTTTAGAAAAAATCACGAAAAAAGCCGGCAAGATTGCATTTCTTTCTGCACCCCTCAAGACTCCTCATCCTTTGTTCCAACAGCCCAACCTCGCCAGAAGTCTTGCTTTGCAAATCGAACAGTTCATCGCGTCATCTGGAACCCCTTGGACTTTCCTGCGCCCGGGAATGTTCGCCGCTAATGCCATCGAGTGGTGGGGCGAACAGATTCGCGGAAGCGATCCAATACGGTGGCCTTATCTCTCGGTTCCAACAGCTCCCATCGACGAACTGGACATAGCCGCTATTGCAGCCCGCGCTCTCACAGAAGATGGTCACGACGGCGCCGAGTACGTCATCACTGGACCCCAATCTCTCACTCAATTCGAACAAATCTCTTTAATCGGCTCCGTGGTCGAACGCTCCCTGCACATCGAAGAACTCAGCCCGGAGGATGCGAGACGCGAGTTACTCCCCGCCTTCCCTCGGCCCGTCGTTAACATGCTGCTCGAAGCCTGGGCCGCGGCGAGTGGGCAGCCGGCATTCGTTTCATCAACCTTTCAGCAAATCATGGGCAGGGCCCCGCGCACTTTACTTCAGTGGGCTAAGGACAACGTGAAATCGTTCCAACCATAGCTCGTAGTGCTCTCCATTGCCCCGTGCCACGAAGAAACTTCACGTACTTCTAAGAAAAGCCGATGTCAGCAATCGCTACATTCTCGGTTACAATAGAAGAGCTGGGGAGCCTGCGGATTCCCCTGTCAAATCCAAGCAGCAGAGGCAAGAATGCCGGTACCTGTTTCTCAGGCGTTTACGGTCGCTACCTACGTCCTCAAGCAAAAACTTGCTGGCCGCAAACGCTACCCGTTCGTCTTGATGCTCGAGCCGCTTTTCCGCTGCAATCTCGCCTGCGCCGGCTGCGGCAAAATCCAGTATCCCGCGCATATTCTCAAGCAGGAACTCACTCCCGAAGAGTGCTTCAAAGCCGTCGATGAGTGCGGCACGCCCATGGTCTCGATCCCCGGGGGCGAACCGCTTATGCACTCGCAAATCGACAAAATCGTCGAAGGCCTGGTCGCGCGCAAAAAATACATCTACCTCTGCACCAATGCCCTCCTGCTCAAGGAAAAACTCGATCTCTTCAAGCCCAGCAAATATCTGACTTTTTCCGTCCACGTCGACGGCCAGCGCGACCATCACGATTTCTCTGTCTGCCGCGAGGGCGGGTACGACCAGGCTCTCGAAGGCATTCGCGAAGCCGTCAAGCGCGGCTTCCGCGTCACCACCAACACCACGCTCTTCGACGGTGCCGATCCCAAGTCCGTCCGCGCCTTCTTCGATGAAATGATGGACCTCGGCGTCGAAGGCATGATGCTGTCGCCAGGCTATTCCTACGAAAAAGCGCCGGACCAAAAACATTTTCTCGGCAAGGCACGAACGCGCCGCCTCTTCCGTGCGATTCTGTCCAACCGCAAAAAATCCTGGCAATTCAATCAGTCGCCGCTCTTCCTTGAAATGCTCATGGGCAAGCGCAATTACGCCTGCACTCCCTGGGGCATGCCCACGTACAACATTTTCGGCTGGCAAAAACCCTGCTACTTACTGCAAGACGGGTACGCCGACTCATTCCAGGAACTCCTCGACGCCACCGAGTGGCAAAATTACGGCACCGAATCCGGCAATCCCAAGTGCGCCAATTGCATGGTTCACAGCGGTTACGAAGCTTCAGCCGTTGACCACACTTTCGGCGGTCTCGGCGGCCTCTGGCAAACCGTAAAAGCCATGTTCAACACGAACTATGCCGATCCCGACGCCGTCACCCTCTTGAACGAGCCCGTTCAACCTGTTCACGCCTTCAATCCGCTCGTCCAGATCGAATCTTCCAAAACACAAATGGAACAGACCCGCGCATGAGCATTCCGCAACATATGAACCCGCACGTCGAACCCGGCGCGGGAACGTTCGATCCCGATCAACTCGAAGTCGCTCCGGGACGTCAGCGCGAAGCCGTCGAAGGCTGGATTCCCGAGCTCGCCACCGAGGCCGAACTCCGCGACGCCCTTGAAAAAGCATTCGACTATCGCGGCGACGTTACCCTCACAAAGAAAGACGGTGCCAAACTCGAAGGCTACATCTTCGATCGCATCACTGGCGCGACCCTTCAGTCCTCCTTTGTTCGCGTTCTCCCCAAAGACGGCACAGGCCGCCTGAAAATCGCCTATTCCGAAATCGCTGCCCTCGCGTTTTCCGGCCGCGACCCTGCTGCCGGCAAGAGCTGGGAGGCTTGGGTTAAGAAATATTGGGAAAAGAAGGCGGCGGGTGGTCCCGGTGCCAGCCTTCATCCCGAATCTCTCGAATAGCCTCCTTTTCGCTTCTACTTGGTTAACTCTTTTATTTTCAGTATTTTAAATAGCTAACCCGCCGTCGGAACCCGTGGACTTTTGTCCCCTCCTGTGGTACTCTTAATACTGGCATTTGTTGTTCTTGTGCTACTTCTTGATGGCCGTAACAGGCTGTAAGCTAACCGCTTACATCGTTTTTGTCATCGAACAGCAAGAGGACGTCCCGGCACCTTCCCCGTAAGCTGACTGCCAGTTGACGGAATCTGGAGCAAGGACCAAGACAGCAAGGCAATTTCAAGTTGGCCCGGCTCGCCCGGCGTCACGCACGAGGGGAATGTCCAGTGAAGGAACAAGGCACAGTAAAGTGGTTTAACGCGTCAAAGGGTTTCGGCTTCATCCAGCGGCAAACCGGAGAAGATGTTTTCGTTCATTTCTCGGCAATCACCATGGAAGGCTATAAGTCCTTGAATGAGGGCCAGGCAGTCGAGTTTGAAGTCAAAAAGGGCCCAAAGGGCTTGCAGGCGGAAAACGTAACAGCCCTTTAATCTGTGCGACAGCGGCTGGCGCAGCGCAAGCCGCTATCTTCGAACGGGTTTCGAAACACGATTTTTCAGCGAGCGGCCAAGGAGGCAATTGTGCAAGTAATGCAGGAAGGTCAGACCATCAAGCACGACGTGTACGGGCTCGGAATCGTAACTTCATCCGACCAGGAGCGCACCGCAGTAGATTTTGACGATCACGGCGCTAAGCTCTTCGTCACCAGTATTATGACCGCGGAACTCATCGGCGAAGCTCCTGCCGTCCCGCCCAAGACCAAGCGTCGCCGCAAGGCCTCCACTGCAGCCAAAGCTATAAAGAAGGCGGCGGCCGCGGCAGCAAAAGCGTCCTGAATTCTTTATCCACACGGATCGAAAAAGCCCCTGCGCCAAACGCTCAGGGGCTTTTTTTTCGCATAACTCTCTGGCGTAATCAGACGCGGATAGTTCTCCCCTCTTGATTCTCAGTCTGGCTCTCGAAACAGATTCTATAGCTTCTAAGTTCTGGCCTGCTTTGGCAGGCGGCTATTCAGCGTCCTCGGTGTGGTTCTTGCGATCCTTTCGGCTCTCTTACTTTCCCTTCACCATGCTGTGCGCAAAAACACCCGGGTGCCACCCATTCGTCCAACCCCTCCGCTTGCCTCGCTCCTTCCTTACCTCTTTGCTTCGTTACCTCGTTGCTTCTTTTCCTCAGGAATGAAATGATTATCCGGTTCACCCAGAGCGGATTTGCGGTTCAGCGGCCAGTCAACGCCACGCGAACGGCCTGCATCAGACCTCTTCATTGGCCTGGGGATATCGGACATTGCGGTTTTGGAATGGCGCCTCGGCTCCCCGCCGTGCGCGCGGTTCAAGAGAGGGACGTTTCATGAAGCGGTTTGGGACAGCTTTGGCTGCTGTCGCGCTGGTGGCGCTTTGTGCCACAGCCGGCTGCAACGACTATGGCAACACCTTTCAAGGCAATACTGGGGCGCTGCTCACCTCTCTTTCGCCGGCAAACATCCCTGCTGTCGCGGCCGGTGGTCCCGATCTGACTCTCACTGTGATCGGGGCCGGCTTCGTCGCCAAGACTGTCGTCCAATGGGACGGGAAAAGTCTCGTGACAAACGTGACGCTGGACGTGAATAACAACGTCACAAAGGTGACCGCGACTGTCCCCGCGGCTTTGCTTGCCACCCCTGGGCGCCATTTCGTCAATACGCTCAATCCCTCCACAAACAAACAGGACAACGGCCTTTCCAACACTCTCGCGTTTATCGTCACCGTGCCGGCGAATCCGGCACCTGTGCTCACATCGATTTCGCCCACGATTGCGGCGCCCGGGAGCGGTGACGTGACCCTCACTGCCACCGGTTCCAGCTTCGTGAAGAACACCGCGACTGGATCCCCGGTGAATGGTTCCATAGTGCAGTGGAACACGGGCACATCAGTCACGCAGCTCAGCACTACGTTTGGGTCTGCAACCAGCCTGACCGCAACTGTCCCGGCGAGTTTGCTCACGACGCAAGGTTGCGTGAGCGTGACCGTCTTTACCGGCCCGGCCGTCGATCCCAACAATCCGCAGGGAAATGGCGGTGGCGGTACAAGTTCATCGCAAACCTTCACGATTTCCACCATCGCGAATTTTTGCCCCGCAGCGTCGCAGTCGCAAGCGGCCTTGGCTGTCGCGGAAGAAACGCCAGCGGTCAGCGCTGACGGGCGCTTTGTCGCCTACACCGCCCAATCCGGAACTCATTCGCAAATCTTTCTTCGCGACACCTGCGAAGGCGCAGCGACAGATTGCAAGGCGCAAACAAATTTGCTTTCCGCCGCGCAAGACAGCACAGAAGGAAATGCGGACAGCCACAATCCCTCCATCAGTTCCGACGGGCGCTTCATCGCGTTCGGCTCCTCTGCGACGAACCTCGCTGCGGAAACCCCTGACGGTAAGCAGATTTTCCTGCGCGATACCTGCCACGGCGCTGCGTCCGGCTGCAAACCGCAAACGCAATTGGTTTCCGTGGATCCCAGCGGCCAACTGAGCGCAACCGACAATTTGTTGCCTTCGATTAGTTCCTCGGGACGGTTCATCGCGTTTCTGTCGGTGAAATCGTCAACGGCAAAAACTACTGCGGGGCAAATGAACAATGGCGTTCGCCAGGTTTTTGTTCGTGACACTTGCCTCGGCGCCCAGTCCGGCTGCACGCCAAGAACGATGCGTATCTCCACGCAGCCCGGAGATGAAAACACCGTCGGAGGAAAACCCGCCGGCCCCGCCGTCAGCGGCACGGGCGCTGCCGTCGGAATTACAGACAATCATTCCGCGACAAGGTTCACGCACTCGGTCACAATCGACGACCGCGTTTTTCTGGCCATCACAAAAAATCAAAATTAGTTCTAGGAATCAGGGCTGCGGCGGTTGCGATATAGACTGATCTGGCGGCGATTGTGCAGGCGCGGACGAATCCGCCGGAGCGGTCGTGGTAGCAGGCGATGGAGAGGAAACTTCGTCCGGCTGGATCGCGCCGGGCTGGTCAAAACGAATCAGGGAAATTTGAACGCCGCGCGCGTTGGGAATCAGAGTAACGATTCTGGCAAGCCCGTTGCGATCCGCGGCAAATGCAACCGTCGACTCGGACACTTTAAGTTGCTTAAAAATCTCGGGCATGAGCGATTCGCCCGGCCCGCGGCGTTTGAATTCGGCCGTCAAATGCTCCTGGTACCAATGATCCACCAGGTCGGGATCGTCGTCAGCCTGATAGACCGTGCGTGTTATTCCGCTCTTCGCCTCTTGCGCTTCCTTGAGAGCTTCATGCTGGTCGGGAATGACGAGAGAGCCCGTTGGATAAACCGGCAGAATCGGCCCAATCTGTTTTTCTCGCTCGATGCGTAGGCTACCGAGCGGCGTGTGCATGGTCTTGCCGTCGTTGCTGGACACGAGACCCGCGCTGCGCATCACGCGCCCGGCGAGGAAAAAACTGCCGCCGAGCAGGACACCCATTGCGCCGAACAAACCCACGGTCATCCAGAGCAGAGACTTGGAGGAATAGGAATTTCCGGTTACGCCATCGGCCACGACGCACTTCTCCCAGGCCTGCGGATTGCAGGGCCAAGAGTAAGTTTCGCAGATGTTTGACAAGCACGGGCGGGGCCGACAAGGGCCTGTGTTCTAGTAATTCCTGACCTTTAGGACAGGCTCCGTTCTCTGAGAGAAAGATGCCGGCCGGAGGCAAGCTGTACAAAAATAAAGGCTTCCCATGCGAACTATCTGGAACTTACCGGGTTTGAAGTTGCCTTGCAGTTATCTCCTGCCACTCTCGCCGGATGCGCGTCGATAAACTTCCGACAGAACTCTCTCTTTTCTCCAACTTGTGATAGGGTTTCACCTCATGAAGCGATTCATTCTGGTGCTCGGCATCCTCCTGATGCTCGCCGGCGTTGTCGGTCTGGTCCATCCCCGCTTCACATACAATTCTACCGAAGAAGTCGCCAAGCTCGGCCCCATGCAAGCCAATGTCACCCGCGAGAAAGCCGTCGAAATGCCCCTCGCTCTCTCCATCCTTCTTCTTGCCACGGGCATTGGCCTCGCCATCTTCGGCGTCAAAGGCAAATCGTAACTGCTTCAAATAGCCGGATGCCATTCCTCGGGCGATTTGTGCCGGGCATCTGCTTTTTCTTTATTCCGTGTAGTGGCCGGTCTTTAGACCGGCTCTTCTCCGAAGCTCTTACTTAACCGCGTTTTCCGCCTGATCAAACGCGTGATAGGACGACCGCACCAGCGGGCCCGATTCGACATGCTTAAATCCCATCCGCTCGCCGGCCACTTTGTATTCCGCAAATTCATCGGGATGCACATACCGCACAATCGGCAAATGTTCGCGCGTAGGCTGCAAATATTGACCGAGCGTCAGAATGTCCGTGCCCTGTTCCGCTAGTTCATGCATCGTGGAAAGTACTTCGCTCTTTTCTTCGCCAAGTCCGAGCATCAATCCCGTTTTCGTCGGCACGTCGGGATGCGTCTGCTTGGCGCGTTTCAAGAGTTCCAGAGAGCGCTCGTAGACTGCGCCTTTGCGCACCTGGCGATAGAGCCGCGGCACGGTTTCCGTATTGTGATTCAGCACGTCAGGCTTCACGGAAAGCACCGTGTTCAGGTTGTCCCAATTCCCGCGAAAATCGGGAATTAAGACTTCCACCTTGCAGCCGGGAACCCGATTCCGAATCTCGGTTATGGTCCGCGCAAAAATCGCGGAGCCACCATCGGCCTGGTCGTCGCGATTCACGCTGGTAACCACCGCATAGCGCAATCCCATCCGAGCCACAGCTTCAGCCACGCGGAGCGGCTCGTCTTCATCCGGCGGACCAACCGGTTTACCCGAAGGTACCGCGCAAAAACCGCAAGCGCGCGTGCAGATGTCTCCCAGGATCATGAAGGTAGCCGTGCCATGCTCCCAGCACTCGCCCATGTTCGGGCAACGGGCGCTCTCGCACACCGTGTGCAGGTCCAGCGTCCGCATCGTGCGCTTCAATTCCTGGTACCGCTCCCCGCCAAAGAACTTCACGCGCAGCCAATCCGGCCGCGGATGAGCCCCCGGCGAAGGCACCATCGGCGCCTGCGGATTGGAGATGATGTTGAAAGGAGAGGCCACGGTTAGCTCTGAACCTTTAATTTTACGCTTGGTTGAGCATGGAGACAAATGATGCTAACTAAAGAATTAAACCAAACCGAGACAGATGCGAACCTGCTCTTCGACACTTGCCATCGTTTGTGTGTATAGCGTTCCTAATGCTGGATAACGAAGGAAGGATTTCTCTAAAGTGTTCACTTGGTCGCATTTGGCCCAGCAGTCAAAATGCAAATTGGCATCGCCTTTCTTGACAGGAACTCGGACACTGAAGTTTCTGTGTTGGACGGTTGTCAAAGGGACAAGGCAAACATCCAAAGCGAATTTGTTCAGCGCGTCAACGGAGAGAATGATGCCTGGGCGAGGTTTATCTAGCTCAACAATATAGACCTCGCCCCGGCGGGGATACCAGTTGGCTGGAGGAGCTGCCATCAATCCCTGCCGAAAGTGCGGATGGAAGCTTTTTGCATCGCTTTGGACTCGGCCCGATTCGACTCGGAAACGGCGTAAAACTGCCTCGCTTCCGCTTCCAGCCTTTCGTGTTGCTCCTCAAGGATTGCGCGGCGCAACAATTCGTTAACTCGATCGCTGGCGGAACGCTTGCCTTTGGTTTCCTCGACGTAGTTACTGATATCGGGCTCGATAGTAAAACTCTTAGAGAGTCTCATAGGTTGTCTCGTGTAATAGATAAGATATAATATGCGATGTCTAATGTCAAGAACGAGTTTGTACCTCGGACGCCCGGCTTTTCTTCGTCGCGAATCGCAGCAACGCAGCTGAGCGGGGTTCTGCTCTGGATTGAGCCGGAGGATGGCCTCACCATTGCCCCGTTTGCAGAGGGCGCCAGCTTTCTCATCTCGTAATCGTTTCTAAATCAGTAACACATCATTTCAAAAAGTACAGCTGCACCAAATCCGTCACTTCGCTCAATTGTTTTCAATCAAAATTTGTTCTACGTTTTTGCATGAGTATTCGATCTTCATCGCTTCCTGCCCGCTACCTCGTCATTCGCGCCGCCGCTGGCTGCCTTCCTTCAAAGCCAAACGCCGAACTCTTAACTCATTCCTTTTCACACTCATCCAAACGCCTCATCCTGCAACCCTTTTCTTTTGATACTCATGCAAATGCCCCGGGGGTGGCATATGCCTTTACCCCTAATCTCTTCTCCAAAAACATACAAGGACAAGAAAAATGAACGTCGAAACCGCTAACTCCAATCCCAGCAACAACGCCGCCCGTTGCGCGCACCAATTCGAGAACGGCACTCGTTGCCGCCTTCCCGTGCTCGCTGCGGACTCCGCCTTCTGTCCGCGCCACGCCCGCCTCGGCCAGAATCAACCCGTCGAGGAAGACTTCCGCGAAAAACTCCTCAAGAACTCCCAGGATTTTCAAACCGCCCAAGGCATCAACTTCGCCCTCGGTAATCTCTATGACCTCGTCGCCCAAAACCGCATCTCCACCCGCCGCGCCGCCGTCCTCGCTTACATCAACAGCCTTCTTCTCCGAACCCTCCCTGCCATCGACTACGACCGCCAAAACAAAATCACGGACCCGCGTAAGACCTCCGCGCTCAATGACTCTTTTCTCGGAGACCTCGATCCAACAAAGAAACCGTCATGAATCGAACATTCAACTTTGCCAAGGGAATGTGGACGGAAAGAAAATCAAAATTGCAGGTGGCCGCAAATTGCGGCCGCCTCCGCAAACTAAACCGGGCTGCGGGAGGAGCGAACGAAATCGCGGAGGACTGTTACGTTGGGACCGTACACGCCGATGCGGCCGGCATCCACGGGCAGCCCAAGTTTTTCCGCTTGTTCAAGATCCACGCCGGCGTCATCGAGTTCGGACAAACTAAAACCCTGCGCGGGCAGCACTCGATTCAGTCCCGTCGGATAAACAGGGCGCGGCGGGCGGTGACGGCGCCACGGGCGGCGCGCTATTTCGTAGAACTGCTGCCAATCGCGTTTGTGCCAAGTGGTCATGCTGTTCTTCGCGTCTCGTCTTCTGCCTTATCTATGCCTTTGCTGCTACCACGTTGCTTCCTAGGCGTTGGATGCAGCAGGTACCAAAAAGGTTCATTGGCCTTGCAGCAGCTTTGCACCAACCCTGCCTTGCGGCGGGGAGCCACACGGGCCGCACTACTGGCGGAGACGATACGATATATTCCCGCCGCCAAGCTATTTTCCTCGCCTACTGTTTCAAACACGTTACGGGGGCATTTGTTGCGCGCTCCGAAGTGCGCTCCGCCTGGGCGGGGGCAGGCTCCGGCAGGTGGGTACGAAAACGGAGCTATGCTAGGCTGAGCTGAGTGGGACGCTGCAAGAATGGAAACGCCGGCACACATTGTCGTTCATTATCACGAGCTCTGGCTGAAGCTCGGAAACCGGCATTTTTTTTTGCACCAGTTGCGGCGGGCGATGCAGAGAGCGCTGGAAGGAATTCGTGTGGCGCGGATTACTCAGCCTGGCGACCGTTATTTGATCGAACTGGAAGATACGGCTGAGACCGAGCTGGCGATTCGCCGGCTGCAGCAGGTGTTTGGGATTTCGCACATCGCGGTAGCTCGCCGAGTGGATTGGAGCCACAGAAAATCCGAAGACATTTTGCCGCGACTTTTTGAAACGGCGTGGGAAGAAATTCGCACAGAGAAATTTGCCACGTTTGCGGTGCGCGCAAAGCGCAGCGACAAGCGTTTTCCGCACACGGGAATGTTCCTCGAGCGGGAAATCGGCGGGATGTTGTTCGACAAGCTGGAAGCCGAGGGACGCCATCCAAAAGTGGATCTGGATCATCCCGATCTGACTTGCCGCATCGAAGTGACGCGCGGGCCTGTGCTCATCTATGCGCGCCGAATTGCGGGCCCGGGCGGATTGCCAACAAGCACTGCCGGTCGGCTGACTTGTTTGCTGAGCGGCGGATTCGACTCCGCAGTCGCGGCATACAAAATGATGAAGCGCGGCGCGCACATGAGCTTCGTGCATTTCTGGGGCGGCGGCGCCGAGCCAGGCGAGAATTCCATGTACGTGGCGCGGCGGCTGGTTGAAAAGCTAACCCCGTGGCAAAGCACCGCACACTTGTACCTGGTGCCTTTTGAGCCGTTGCAACGGCAAATTGTTGCGCGCGCGGATGAATCGCTGCGCACGCTGCTTTACCGGCGATTGATGCTGCGCATTGCGGAACGAATCGCTCTGCGGGAAAAATCGAAAGGACTCGTGACAGGCGACAGCCTGGGACAAGTGGCTTCGCAAACCTTGCAGAATTTGCAATCGGTCGGCTCGATCGCGCGGCTGCCGATTTACCGGCCGCTCGCCGGCGACGACAAGCTCGAGATTCAAGGTCTCGCGGCGAAAATCGGGACGTATGAAATTTCTTCGGAGCGTTTCCACGATTGCTGCGCGATTTTTCAGCCGAAATCGCCGGCGCTGTTTGCAACCAGCGAGGAGCTCGACCAAGCCGAAGGACAATACGACGCACAGTCGCTGGTTGAAGAAGGATTGCGGGGTGTTTCGCTGGAGAGATTTCGTTACAGGCAGGGTTCCGTAGAAAGAAGCATGGCCAAACGCAGACCTACGGTAGATCACCTTTCCAAGGGGTAAGACAGGGCGAACCGGGCGGTCCGCCCTCCAAGAAGTCAAAGAGCGGACTGGCTACCAGCGATTGCCGCGGTCGCCTCTATCTCCGCGATCCCCGCGATCGCCGCCACGGCCACCCCCGCCGCCGCGACCACCGCCACCGCCGTGGCCGCCACGACCGCCGCCGTAACCGCCACGGCCACCGCCGCCACCCCCGCCGCCGCGTTCCGTTTGCGGCCGCGCTTCGTTGACCACGAGGTTGCGTCCGCCGAAATTTTGGCCGTTCATGGTGTTGACGGCGCGGTCGGCTTCTTCGTCATTGGAAATTTCGACGAAAGCGAAACCGCGCGATTGTCCCGTGAAACGATCGCGGATGAGGTTTACTGCGGAGGGATTGACACCCGCCTGCGAGAAAAATTCGTGCAGGCTATCCTCCGTCGCGGAAAACGGAAGATTACCAACGTAGAGCTTCTTCACTTACCGACTCCTTCTGCCCGGAACTCACATACCAGTCGCGGAGCGCGCTGAAGAAACAGCAACCATCACGGGCAGACGACAAACGTATCCACCGCGGGGACGGACCTTGCTTCAGCGGTCAGTTGCATGGTCTCGGAAATTGACTGGTTTTGCAATGAATATTCTCCTAGCAAAGGGCGCTCGGAAAGGAAGAGGTTCTCCGTGCGAGGAGTGGAGAAGAGAGCGCCCGCGCCGAGTGCACCGCGCGGGAATTGGTGTTAGGATGCGCACAATTTTGGACCCACCGAGGTTTTGATGCTTGGAACGATGATGGATTTTCCGCTGACGCTCCAGCACGTCTTCGAGCGCAACAGCAAGATTTTTCCGCGAGTAGAAATCGCGTCGCGGCTGCCGGACCGCTCGATTGCGCGGACGTGCTGGGGAACGGTTCATCAAAGAGCGCGGCAGCTTTCTTCAGCGCTCATCAAATTGGGGATGAAACCGGGAGACCGCGTGGCTTCGATGATGTGGAATCATTCGGGGCATCTCGAAGCGTTTTCCGGAGTGCCTTGCGCGGGCGGGATTCTGCACACGCTGAATTTGCGATTGCATGCGCAGGAAATTGCCGCAATTGCCCGGCATGCGGAGGACCGGTTCTTGCTCGTGGACGACGTGCTGCTGCCGGTGCTGGAGAAATTTCGCGCGGAAGCGCCGTTTGAGAAAATCATCGTTGTGCCGTATGGGTGCGGGACAGTACCGGATGGATTTTTGAATTACGAAGAGCTGCTAGCCGAAGCGCCATCGGAATTTTCGTATCCGCAGATCGATGAGAATGATGGCGCGGCAATGTGCTTTACGTCGGGCACGACGGGATGTTCGAAGGGCGTGGTGTATTCGCACCGGGCGCTGGTGCTTCATTCCTTTGCGGAAGCGATGGCGGATTCGATGGGGATCAGCCATCAAGACACGGTGCTTCCGGTCGCGCCGATGTTTCATGCGAATGCGTGGGGATTGCCGTACACGTGCGCTATGGTTGGCGCACGCTTGATTTTGCCGGGGCCGAATGTGGACGCGGAAAGCGTGCTGGACTTGATGGCGCAAGAGAGAGTGACGTTTGCCAGCGGCGTACCCACGGTTTGGCTTGGTGTGCTGCAAGCACTCGAAGCCAATCCAGGGAGATGGAAATTTGCGAAACCTATCCGGCTTGCGTGCGGGGGATCCGCGCCACCGGAGCAACTGATTCGAGGGTTGGAAAACTTTGGCATTCACCTGATTCATTTATGGGGAATGACGGAGACGACTCCGCTGGCGACGCTCGGTATGCTGAAGAGGCACATGCTCGATTGGCCCGAAGACAGGCAGTATGAAGCTAGATGCAAACAGGGATGGGCGGGACCGTTTGTCGAGTTGCGCGTGATGCGGCGTGCGGATTTCTCGCCGGGTGAACCGATGCCGGAAGGGGTGGAGTGTCCGTGGGACGGCATAACGCCCGGTGAACTAGAGATTCGCGGGCCGTGGATAGCTTCGCAGTATTACAACGCGCCGGAACAGGGTCATCGCTGGACGAGCGACGGATGGTTTCGTACGGGAGATGTGGCGACGATCGATGAAGAAGGGTATGTGCGATTGATCGACCGGGCGAAGGATTTGGTGAAGTCCGGCGGAGAATGGATCAGTTCGGTTGATCTGGAAAATTGTCTGATGGGACATCCGGCGGTGAAAGAAGCGTGTGTAGTGGGGCTGCCGCATCCGAAATGGCAGGAGCGGCCGCTGGCGGCGGTGGTACTGAAACCTGCCCATGAGGCGACAGCAGAAGAATTGCGAAAACATTTGGCGGTGACTTTTGCGAAGTGGCAACTGCCGGATGCGATTGTGTTTGTGGAGGCGATTCCGCGGACGAGCGTGGGAAAGTTCAAAAAGACGGAGTTGCGGGAGCAGTTTGCGAATTGGAATTGGACACAGTGAGCATAGGCTTTAAGTTGGCAACGAATCGCGCTTCGATTTGAGCCAGTGGTCGTAAGAGCACAGCCAGGAATGGCTGTGCCACATTCGGAAATTCAAGAAACTATTTTGAGGCAGTGGCCGGCGATTGCAATTCATGCGCGCGTGCAATCAGCTTCTTCAGCTTGCCTTCGATTGAAGCGTCTCCAACATGTTCTTCCTGAAGGACTCCGTCGGCGTCCACCGTGAACGTGTGCGGGATGGCGCGGACGCCAAACATTCTTGCGATGGGGCCGGTGAAGCCGCCATCGTAATACTGCGGCCAGGTCATTTCGTGTTTTTCGATGAACTCTCTCCACTCGTGTTCGTTGTTATCCAAGCTGACGCTGAGAACAACGAGCGGCTCGTCTTTGAATTTTTTGGCGACTTGCTGAATGTGCGGCAGGGCTTCGCGGCATGGGCCGCACCATGTGGCCCAGAAGTCGAGCAGAACGACTTTGCCTTGCAGGCCGTCCATGGAGATTTTGCGGCCGTCCGCGGTGGTGACACTGAAGTTAGGAACCATTCTGGCGCGGGCCAGCTCTGGACGATCGATGAATCTTACGGCTCGCTGGCGCTGAGGATCGTCGGCGGGGCGGGCCTTGATGAATTGCTCGAAGCGGGATTTTGCGGCATCGTCCTGACCAATGCTGGCAAGCGCCATGCCATCCAAAAAGATCGCATCCGGAAAATTTGACGCGGCGGCGAGGGCTTTGCCGATTTCGTCGTGAGCATGTGAAAAATATTCGTCCTTGTGTTTTTCTTTGCCTTCATCCACGAGAGCAACCGCATATTGATAGTGGGCCAACGCGATGTCTTTCGCTTCCTTCGCATCCGCGATCATTTCCGCCGCACCAAGTTCCGCCGTTTTCCATTCGCTGAGTTCGATTCCATATTTCACCATTTGGCGCTGGCACGCTTTGCAATGACCGCCGTCCTGTTTGTCGGCCTTTTTGAAATCGTCGAGGGCAAACGACAAGTCACGGCGAGATTTTGATTCTTCAACCGCGTGGGCATAAGTCTTTTTGGCTTTTTCGTCGGCCGGGCCCTCGGATTTCTCCTGAGCAAGGGCCGGCGCTGCTGAAAAGAGTGCGAGCAAGAGACAAGCAGAGATGACGCGCATAAATGGCCTCCACGGGGCGGTATTGGAGCTTGCACTTATGTTAGTGCTAAATGGAGAAGAGTCAACTAACCGGGATACATATCGTTTTGAATAGGTAGCATGGAGCCGCCGGCGTCGACGTTGAGAACGGCGGCGGTGACTTGAGCGGACTCGTCGCTGAGGAGAAAGACGGCGGCGTAAGCGGCGTCTTGCACGGTTTGCATACGGCCGAAGGGCAGGCGCTTCCCCGCGTTTTGCAAATCTTGCGCGGTGCGGCCTTCTCCTTTTTGGATAGTGAGTTCGCCTTCGGTGGCGATCCAGCCGGGAATAATGTAATTCACGCGAATGCGGTCTGGAGCGAGCGCCCCGGCGAGAGTGCGGGTCATGGAGAGCAAACCGCCTTTTGCGGCGGCGTAAGCGACGAGATTGGGGAGGCCCTGGATACCGTTGATGGAGCCCATGTTGACGATGCTGCCGCCTCTTGCTGCGCGCAAATATGGGACGGCGAATTTGGTTATGTAAAATGCGCTGCGGAGATTCACCTGCATCACTTTTTCCCAAAGTTCGGTGGTGGTTTCTTCGAGGCGGGCGCGGGGAAACCAGCCGGCGTTGTTGACGAGGCCGTTGAGCTTGCCGAAATTTTTGATGGCTGCTTCGACCAGCGCAGAGCAATGAGCTTCGTCAGTCAGATCCGCGGGTTGGAAGATTGCCTGGTTGCCTTCGGCGCGGATTTTTGCAGCGGCTTTTTCACCGCGCTCTTTTTGGATGTCGCCGAGAACAACGGAAGCGCCTTCGGCGGCGGCCATGCGAGCACATTCGAAGCCGATGCCTTGGGCGGCACCGGTGACGAGGACGACTTTTCCTGTTAGCCGCTGACTCATTCCTCCCCTCCTACGGTATTCCCAGCCGCGGACGCAGGCTCTTCGAAGTACAGAGTAAACAAGAGTGCCTACGCTACCGACTTTTTGCAAAGGGCGCGGCTATTTTTCGAATCACTCGGGCCACTTCTGGCGGCGTGAAAAACGCGCAGGATTTCCAAGACCCCGCCGCGCACGCGGTAGGGTATGACATAAGGCGTACCGGAAACCACAAGTTCCCGCGTGCCGGGAACTCTTCCCGTTCTACCCATGGCTGGATGGCGAGCGAGGCGGTCGACGGCGGCAAATACTGCTGTGACTGTTCTGACCGCGACCGCTGGATTGTCAGTGGCGATGTATTGGGCTTCTTTTTCCAGATTGGCCAGAGCGCGGCTCAGCCATCTAACGCGCACGCGTGGCCCATTTCTTTCGCATACGCTTCACTTCGGTGTCGGAAGCGAACTCTCCGCGATCCGCTTCAGCGATCGCTTTCCTGATTTCCTCGACCTGCCACTCGTTGAGCGTCAGATATTCGCGAATCGCTTCGGCGGCCAGATAGGAACGGGAGCGTTTTGTGGCTTTGGATAACTTTTCGAGGCGATTACAGTCACGCTGGTCGAGGCGCAAGGTCAGGATTTTCGAGCTTCCCATGTTGATGACCTCATACAAACAAATACATTGTAATACAAAGCGCGATGGAAATGAGATGGAAGAACTCATGGTCGCAGTCTGATCGAAATGCTGGGCTAAAACCGCAGCGCTACATTAAGACCCTCGGAACGCGAATGGCGTCAGGTGCGGTAGGAGGCGTTGATGCGGACGTATTCGGCTGTGAAGTCGCAGGTCCAGTATTTCGCGGAAGCGGGGCCCGCATGGAGGTGCATGACGATGGGAACGTGATCTGCTAGGAGCTTGTTGCTGGCGGCGCGTTCGTTGAAGTCGAGCGGCTGGCCGCGTTTGAGCACTTTGATTCCGGCCATGGTGATTTCGACGAGAGAAGGATCGAATTTGACGCCAGAGCGGCCGGCGGCGGCGAAGATGCGGCCCCAATTGGGATCGCCACCGGCGAAGGCGGTTTTTACCAGAGGAGAAGTCGCGATGGTTTCGGCAATTTTTTTCGCGGCGAATTCGGTTTTGGCACCGCGGACTTCAATTTCGATGACGCGCTGGGCGCCTTCGCCATCGGCAACGATTTGTTGGGCGAGAGAGCCGCAGACCGCTTCGAGGGCGGTGGTGAATTGACGATGGGCTTTGGAGCCGTTTGCGATGGCAGGAGCGCCTGCTGCGCCGTTGGCGAGGACCAAAAGAGTGTCGTTGGTGGAGGTGTCACCGTCGACGGAGACAGCGTTGAAGGTGCGACTGGTTACGTCGCGAAGAGTTTTCTGAAGGAGCGAAGGAGAAACATTGGCGTCCGTGGCGACGAAAGCGAGCGTGGTGGCCATGTTGGGATGAATCATGCCTGCGCCTTTGGCGCAGCCGATGAGATGGATGCGTTTGCCGGACATGCGGAAGGAGGCGGAGGCGGTTTTGGGGCGCGTGTCCGTGGTGCAGATGGCGAGAGAGAGTTCGGCGAAGGAGCGAGCGGAGGCGCGGCGATTGCGGGCAAGCATGGGGAGAGCGCGGAGAATTTTTTCGACGGGAAGCTGGACGCCGATAACTCCGGTGGAGCAGACGACGACTTCGTGAGGCGCAAGGGCGAGGCGGCGGGACGTTTCTTCGACGGTGCGGAGAGAAGCGAGATCACCTTGGGTGCCAGTGGCGCAATTGGCGTTTCCTGCATTGACGACGACGGCGCGCATGCGGCCTTTGGATTCAGCCAGATGCTTTTTTGAGAGGGTGACGGGAGCAGCGACGACCAGATTTTGCGTGAAGACAGCGGCGGCGGATGCGGGGAGGTCGCTGGAAAGAATGGCGAGATCGAGCGCGCCAGTTTTTTTGAGACCACAGGCGGTGGCGGCGAAGCGGAAACCTTTGGGGAGAGCGGCTTCGGTGGGAGGGTGGGTCATCAGATTGCAATCCCGCTAAAGATTTCGTCACCCCAATCCCGGTCATCGAGTGCAGCCAAGGCTTTTTTGACTTGCTCGGGGGAAGTCCCCCCAGGAACATTCTTGGCGGCAAGGGCCGCCGTGAGAGTCAATGATTGCTTCAAGTCTTCACTAAATGCTGTTGAGAATTTCCGCAATTCGGATAGCGGGAGTTCGGTCCAAGTGATTCTCTGCCCTTCGGCTTCTTTCAATACTTTGCCAACGATGTCATGCGCCTGACGGAAGGGAACACCTTTGCGGACAAGATAGTCAGCGGCTTCTGTGGCGAGAAGAGCTGGATCACTGGCAGAGGCGAGCAGTCTCTGCTCATTGAATCTGGTTGTGAAGAGAGCGCTGGCGGCAACGAGAACCATCTCGGTGACTTGATCGTGCGCGTCGAAGAGAATTTCTTTGTCTTCCTGCAAGTCACGTTGATAACTCGTTGGAAGTCCCTTTAGTGTTGTAAGCAGACCGACAAGAGCTGCATTGATACGTCCACTTTTGCCACGAATGAGCTCCCAGCAGTCGGGATTCTTCTTTTGAGGCATGAGGCTACTGCCTGTGGAGAATTCGTCGGGAAGAATTGCATAGGCAAATTCCTGTGAAGCAAAGATCACGAGGTCTTCAGCCAACCGGGAGAGATGCGTAGCGACCCCGGTGAGAGCGAACAGGTAATCGAGAGCGAAATCCCGGTCACTCACAGCGTCCAAGCTGTTGGCTGTAATTCGGGTGAAACCCAATTCTGCGGCAACCAAACGACGATCAATGCCCAAAGAATTTCCGGCCAACGCTCCTGATCCCATTGGGCAGACATTTGCTCCTTCGGCGGCAAGGCGTAGCTTCCTGATGTCTCTCAGAAACGCTTCAGCGTGGGCCAAGAAGAAATGTGCCAGAAGAATTGGTTGGGCGTGCTGCATGTGCGTCATGCCAGCCATTGGGACGACGTTGTCGAGAGCGACGTTGGCTTGGATCGAGAGCATTTCAATCAAAGCTCTGACAGCCGCTTCAGTTTCGCTGGCGGCATCCATGATGAAGAGACGGAAGTCGGTGGCGACGAGTTCGTTGCGGCTGCGGCCGGTGTGGAGCTTCCAGCCGAGTGGGCCGAGTTCTTCGACAAGAGCCTTTTCGACGAAATGGTGGACGTCTTCGGCGTCTGCGCCGGTTTTTTCGAGCCACGCATGATCGTTTTCTGCGCGTTCTTCGATTTTGTCGAGGGCGGCGAGCGTTTGCTTTACTTCATTAGCTGAGAAAATTCCGATTGGTTCCAGGGCTTTGGCCCAGGCGCGATCGACTGCGATTTCGTAAGGGAGCAAGCGGCGATCGAACGCGAAGGAGCGCTGGAAGGAGTCGAAGCGCGCGTCGGGGGCTTTATCGAAGCGGCCGCCCCAGAGTTTGGTGTCTTTGCGGTCAGTCATGAGGAGAAAGTTTTCAGTTCTAAGTTTTTAGTTTTAAGTTTCAGAAAAAGCAAAGAGTGGTTGCTTGAGTCGCCGCACCTTGAGAGGCGAGCCGCAACGGTTGAGGTCCTTCGCCCCGGTGCAGGAGCACCGGGACAGAGGATGACAAACGCGTGGGGAACGCCAAGATTGGCGGCAACCCGCAGGTCAACAAGCCTTCCGTTGCGCGCGAACACTTAGGAGTTACCGCCTTCGGCTTTGGCTTTGGGGCGGACGGTGATGGGGAGCGCGAAGAGATTGATGAAGCCCTCGGCGTCCTTGGGGTTATAGCGGCCCATGGTGAAGCTGGCCAAGTCGGCGCGATAGAGCGAAAAGGGCGACTTGCGGCTGGTGACGTTGAGCGAGCCCTTCCAGAGTTTTAGGCCGACGGAACCGGTGACGCGCTCCTGGGAAACGCTGAAGAAGCCGTCGAGGGCCTGACGCTGCGTGGAGAACCAGACGCCGTTGTAGACAAGTTCGGCATAGCGAACGGAGAGCGATTGCTGGAGGTGCGCGGTTTCGCGATCGACGGTGAGGCGTTCGAGTTCGCGATGCGCGGTGACGAGCAGAGTGCCGCCGGGAGTTTCGTATGCGCCGCGGGACTTCATGCCGACGAGGCGATTTTCGACGAGGTCGGTGCGGCCGACGCCGTGGCGCGCGGCGATTTCATTGAGAGTGTTTAGAAGATCGACGGGACCGAGTTTTGTGCCGTTGACGGAGACCGGCGTGCCGGATTCGAAACCGATTTCAACTTCTTCGGCTTTGTCCGGGGCTTTTTCGGGCGATGTAGTCCACTGCCACATGGCTTCGCTGGGAGCGTTGGCGGGATCTTCGAGTTCGCCGCCTTCGTGGCTGAGATGCCAGATGTTGCGGTCGCGGCTATAGATATTTTTTTTGCTCTGCTCGATGGGCACGTTGTGCTTTTCGGCGTAGGCGATGGCGTCTTCGCGGGAGTCGATATCCCATTCGCGCCACGGCGCGATGATCTGGACGCTGGGTGCGATGGCTTTGTAGGCGAGTTCGAAACGAACCTGATCGTTGCCCTTGCCGGTGCAACCGTGAGAAAGACCATCGGCGCCGAGCTTGAGCGCGATTTCGGCCTGGCGCTTGGCGATGACCGGGCGCGCCATGGAAGTGCCGAGGAGATAGGTGTGTTCGTAGACGGCGCCGGCGCGGAGCGTAGGCCAAATGAAGTCGCGGACAAATTCCTCGCGGAGATCTTCGATCGTGGCGGAAGATGCTCCGGTGGCGAGCGCTTTTTTGTGGGCAGCCTGGAGATCTTCCTGCTGGCCGACGTCGCCGATCATGGCGATGACTTCGCAGCCGTAGTTTTCCTTGAGCCAGGGAATGATGATGCTGGTGTCGAGCCCGCCGGAGTAAGCGAGAACGACTTTTTTGGGTTTTGGAGCGGTTCTGTTCACAATGCCTCTTTCACAGTTTGAGATAGTGCGTAGTCTATCAATTTGCAAAACTCTTCGGGCCGAGCCTTTACTTTCTTTGTCGCAGCCAGGAGTGGCTACGCTACCTTCGTTGCAACGAGTTCCTAGCGATAGAGCGTATGCAGAATCGCTTTTTGAACGTACATGCGATTTTCGGACTGATCGAGCACGACGGAGCGCGAGCCATCGAGAATTTCATTGGTGACTTCGTAACCGCGATGCGCGGGCAGACAGTGCATAAAAACGGAATCGCGCCCGGCGAGGGCCATGAGCTTGCGATTGACCTGATAGGGCTTGAAGACTTCCTTGCGGACTTTTTCTTCGGCTTCGAAACCCATGCTGGTCCAGGAATCGGTGTAGACGGCCTGGACGTCTTCGACAGCTTCGCGCGGGTCGGCGAAGAGTTCGATTTTGGCTTTGGTTTCTTTTGCGACGCGCCTGGAGTCGGCGGTGACGTCGGCATCGGGGGCGTAATTTTCCGGAGTGGCGATGCGAAGAGTCACACCGAGACGCGCGGCAAGATACATGAGCGAGTGGCAAACGTTGTTGCCGTCGCCGACATAAGCGAGTTTGAGGCCTTTGAGGTTGCCGAATTTTTCTTCGAGCGTGAAGAAATCGGCGAGCGCCTGGCATGGATGGAATTTGTCAGAGAGAGCGTTGACGACGGGAATTTCCGTGGTGGCGGCCATTTCGTCGAGGACGCGCTGTTCGTAGACGCGGGCAACGATGCCCTGCACCCAACGTTCGAGGTTGCGGGCGACATCGGCGATGGATTCGCGTTCGCCGAGACGAGCTTGCGTGTGGTCGAGGAAAACGACATGGCCGCCCATGCTTTGAATGCCGACTTCGAAGGTGACGCGGGTGCGGAGCGAGGGTTTTTCAAAAATGAGTGCGAGGAATTTGCCGCGCAACGTGTCGGCGTAGCTCGCGGGATTGGCTTTGATGTCCGCAGTGATGGCGAGAAGTTCTCGCGTGTGCGCCGGGCTCCATTCCGCACCCGTGAGCAGATCGTTCGGGGCCAAAACTGGCGCTGCCAGAGTAGTTGTTGCCATTTTCTTGCGTTACCTCGCTGCGGTGTGAGCCGCGAGCCGCGCCGTTTCCGTCGCAGCCATAGATTTAGAAACGTGACCCAGGACTTCTTCGAAGATTTGGAGAAATTCCTTGACTTGCTTCGCCGTGATGATGAAGGCGGGAAGAAGGCGCAGCGTGAATTCGTGAGTGCAATTGATGAGCAGGCCGCGGTTCATGGCTTCGGCGACGAAGGGAGAGCCGTCAACAGCGAGTTCGACGCCGATCATGAGGCCTTCTCCGCGGACTTCCTTGATAAAGGGGAATTTTGCGGCAAGTTTTTCGATTCCGGCGCGAAGCTCTGTGCCGCGAGCGGCGGCGTTGGCTAGAACTTTTGTTTTATCGAGAACTTTCAGAAATTCGAGGGCGACGGCGCAGATCATGGGGCCGCCGCCGAACGTTGTGCCGTGAACGCCGGGACTGACGCGCGCGGCTATAGCTTCGGAGGCCAGGATCGCGCCGAGTGGCAGTCCGGCCGCCAATGGTTTTGCGACGGCGACCAGGTCTGGTTTTGAGGAAAATTTTTGATAGGCGAAGTAGCGGCCGGTGCGACCGAGACCGCATTGGATTTCGTCGGCGATGAGCAGAGCGTCGTGTTGCCTGGTCAGAGCGCGAGCACGATTCCAGAACGCTTCGCTGACTGGATGGATACCGCCTTCGCCCTGGATTGTTTCGAGAATCACAGCGCAGACATTTTTATCGAATTTGGATTCGAGGTCGGCGATGTTGTTGAATTTGACGAATTCGACTCCGGGAACGAGTGGCGCGAAAGGCAAACGGTATTTTTCCGTGGCAGTGATGCTGACGGCGCCGAAGGTGCGGCCGTGGAAAGAGTGTTCAAGCGCGAGGATGCGGTGCCTGGGATTTGCAAAAGTGATTGGCGCATCCGCGGGGCGCGAATAGAGACGTGCGAGCTTTAGACAGCCCTCAATGGCTTCCGCGCCGCTGTTAGAGAAGAAGACGCGATCCATGCCGGAGATTTCGGCGAGCTTTTTGGCGAGCGGGCCTTGAAATTCGTTGTGGAAGAGATTGGAAAGATGGATTGCCCGGGCAGACTCGCGGCGAATCACTTTGACGATGTTGGGATGAGCGTGGCCGAGACCGTTGACGGCGATGCCACCGAGAAAATCGAGATAGCGCTTGCCGTTGGAATCGAAAACATAGGTGCCGCGACCGCGAGTAAAGACGAGCGGCTGGCGTTTGTAAGTAGGGAGAAGAAATTTCTCCGCGTCGGCGAGGGCAGCTGGCGTAACTTTTTTACGAATTTTGGCGGCGTGTTTCATTTGGTTATGCGGCGGAAAGCGCGGCAGGTTCGCGCAGAATTCGGGTGCCAGGGATGGGGCTGAACGGAGCGGAATTCGATTCCGCAGCGCGCATTGCGGCGAGGAGAGCGCCGGGTTCAGTGCCGCCGACGATGTGGACTCCTTTGACGCCGCCTTCGAGGGCGCGCTTTGCGGCTTCGAGTTTGAGAATCATGCCGCCGGAAACGGTGCGATTTTGCACGAGCGCTTCAATTTCCTGTTCCGCGATGGCGGAAATCACTTTTTCGCCGTCGAGGACACCAGCGACATCGGTGAGATAGATGAGCTGATCGGCGCCGAGATATTCGGCACAGGCGGCTGCCATGTGATCGGCGTTGATGTTGTAGAGCTCGTTGTCCGGTCCGATGCCGAGACAGGCGGCTACGGGGACAAAGTTGCTGCGCCAGAGCGATTCGATGAGAGACGTGTTTACTCCGGTGAGGTAGCCGACGAAACCGAGACCGCCGGCAATTTCATTGTGAACGAGGGGTTCGGCGCGGAAGGCCTGGGCGTCAGCCGCGGAAATTCCGATGGCGGGTTGGCCCGCGGCGGAGATTGCGGCGGAAAGCTGTTTGTTCAACAGGCCGGCGAAAACCATTACGGCGACATCACGCGTTTCACGGTCGGTGACACGGAGCCCTTTGACGAATTTGCTTTCGATGCCGAGGCGGTTGAGGGTGGAAGTGAAACTACGGCCGCCCCCATGCACGACGAGGATTTCGTGACCTTGTTTCGCGAGGGAAGCGACCTGCGCGGAGAGTTCGCGCACGACGGAATCGCTTTCCAGTAAAGCACCAGCGAATTTGATGACAAGTTTCATTGCAGTCCTGTGTTCTCCTCGAGTTTCAGAAGATGGTTGAAATTTTGAACGGCCTGGCCCGCTGCACCTTTGCCGAGATTGTCGAGACAAGAGACGGCGATGAGCTTGCGACCGGTAGGATCGAGCGCGAAGCCGATGTCGGCAAAATTGGTGTGAGCGACGTGCTGGATCTCGGGGAGCGTGTCAGCCTTCCAGATGCGAACCATGGGGCGGCCGGCATAGGTCCTGCGATAAACGGCTTCGATGGCTTCCGGCGTTTGCGGCTCAGAGAACGTGGCGTAGATAGTGGAAAGGATACCGCGAGCAATGGGCAGCAGGTGCGTGGTGAAGGTAAGCTGCGATTCGGCGAGGCCAGTTTGTTCGACAATTTCCGGCGTGTGGCGGTGCGAAAAGAGATTGTAGGCTTTGAAGTTTTCATCGAGCTCGGAGAAATGGAGGTCGCGGCGAAGCTCTTTGCCTGCGCCGGTGGCTCCGGATTTGCAGTCGGCTACGACCGTGGAATTCGATTCCAGCAAACCCGCGTCGACGAGCGGACGAACAGCGAGGATGACGCAGGTGGCGTAGCAACCCGGGTTCGCGACGAGTTGCGCAGTTTTAAGTTCAGTGGAATAAAACTCCGGCAGACCGTAGACGGCGGAATCGAGCCATGCGGCGTGGGGCGCGGGGAGCTTGTACCAGGATTGAAAGACCGCGGCATCGCGGAAACGAAATGCGCCGCTTAGGTCAATGACTTTGACGCCCGCTTCGAGAAGCTGAGGAGCGAGTTCGGCCGAGGCCTCGTGAGGCGTGGCGAGAAAAGCAGTTTTCGCGCCTGAGGCGAGGATATTTTCGATCGAGAGCCGGCGCACGGGCGCGCCGTTCGTTCCGCGCAATTGCGGAAAGAGTTCGGAGAGGCAGTGGGCGCCTTGCGTGTCCCGCATAAAGAAGGTTGCGGCGGAACCGGCGGGATGACGGAGCAAGAGTTTTGCCAACTCAAAGCCGGTGTAACCGGATACACCTACGACGGCGATGGGTTCAGGCGAGCTCATTTCAGCAGGGCTTCTATCTTTTGCTGGAGCGAGATGCGCGTTTTTTTATTTGAAGTGATGATGAGAACGGTGTCGTCTCCGGCGATGGTGCCGGCAATTTCCGGAAATTTCGAGGCGTCAACAGCGGCGGCGAGAGGCTGAGCGCCGCTGGGAGGCGTTTTCAGGACGAGCATGTTTTCCGCCGGGCGGACGTCGAGCAGGAATTCACGGAGCGCGCGGGCAAGAGGCGGAAGCGAAGCGGATTCCTCCGAAATCGCAGCGGTCTGTTTGTAACCTTCCGTTGTCTTAACAAGTTTCAATTCGTGGAGGTCGCGCGAGAGCGTGGCCTGGGTGACACGGAGACGCTGCTGCGCGAGGCGGCGGCGCAGATCGTCCTGGCTGGCGATGCGTTCGCCGGAGACAAGCCGGAGGATCTGGCCGTGACGGAATGTTTTGCCTGCGCTCATGAAAGCAAGATTATACATCTATCTGCATAAAAATACAGGAAGTTTAAGGCGGCGTCAACCTACATTTTTATTTTTGAGCCGATGCGGGTACTGATTGGGTCAACGCCAGCATCCTGCGGCTGTCTCAGCCGGCGCGATGGGTATATGATCACTGCGATTTTCGAGACAAAAAAGAAACCCCGACTTTATTTCAATGGAGCGAGACCGCGCTGAAACATTTCCATGTTGCCACGCTACTTTTCCTGGGCATCGCTCATACCACTCTTGCCCAAGACACTACGAATAGTCCCACGGCCAAGCTCTTTCTAGCTCGCACGGGCGAGAGTCTCGATTCTCCACACTTGGGGACCTATCACTTCCTCGAGTTGCTGCAATTCCGAGGCAACTGGATTTATCCCGACGTGGGCTACATCGATTTTGCTCATGGCAACTACCGCGAATTATTTGTAGGGGCGGGCCGCACGCTGCACAAGGGCAAGCGACTGACTTTGACGGAAGAACTCTATTTCGTCCAGGCAACAGGTCCAGCCGCCAAAAGTGCCAGATATCTATGGCCCTGGACGCTGGTCCAGCTTCGGTTCACACGGAAATTCACCAGCGAGACTCTGTATTTTCCGTACTTGCCCCTGAACAATTCCGGTCATATTCAGCACGTCCTCGAGCGGTCAAAGTTCGAATATGCCGTCACTGAATCCTGGCAAGTGGGCGTGGGATACGGCGGTTACAAATTCGCGGATTCGGAATGGCAGCACAAACCGTTTCTGACCACGACACTTTCCACGCGCGCAGGCGCGTTCGAACTCTGGCTGCAGAAACTGCCCGATGGAGCACAAATCCAGCTGCGGTACGCTCTGCTTCATAGCAGCCACTAGCCCGGTCGACGATTGACATGGTGGTGAGGGATTCCCTTCCTAGAACTTCCGCAAAATCCGTGGTCGGATGAATTTTAGAGAATGCGGGCACGGCTTTCCTTGTGCCGAAAGAGGCAGCAGGAGTGTGCAAGATTCGCAACAAGGCGCATGAGGATGCTGGATTTTCGGGGGTGAGTGAGGTTAGCTAGGAGTGTTACGCTTGCGTTAAGAGCACGAGCACAAAGTATGCCCACCGCCTGCCAAATCACGGGATGCAAGAGCACGACGCCTGCGGCACTCGCCGAACAACAACTTTGTGTGTTGCACTACACGCTCTCGATTGAAGGAAGCTGCGCAGAGATGCGTCGCGAAACGGCGATGGGAAATGCACCGCACGAACGATTGAAAGAAATCATGACTTTTCTAACCGATAATGGCGAGCGGTTGGCGCGAGTGGCAACGAGCGGAATGCCTCTGACAGACGATTTGAAAGCGCGTATTTTGAGCACCTTCCTAACGCTGATGAATCTACGCGAAAACCTGGACCGAGCTTCGATGCGAAGTTCGGTTGGACGTGGCGGCGGGGCGTACCGCGGCGGCCTATAGGTTCTTTTCCCTCCAGCAACTCTACTTCTGCCCTAACAAAAGCTGATTCACGCTCCGATGAACCGAGCATAGAGAGAGCGCGCGATCGCAGGGTCTTGCGAGCCTTTGAGGATGGCGCGGCCGTCGGCAAAGACGGTCATTTCATAGGGTGGGACACGAAAGCGGAGGAGAAATTCATTGTGACGGACGGATTCGACGGAGGAACCGAGGCGAGCGCCGAGGGCGGCGAGGTCGAGGACGCGAGAACGCTCATGAATCTGGACGGAATCGCGACCGCACATGGTGACGTGAGGTTGGGCTTCCCCGCTAAGATAGGGGAATTCGCGCCGAGCGCAAGCGCGGCAAGTCTGGTTGCGCGAAACTTCAACGGATTGGAAACGGCCGGACCAGATGTCGCAGGAGATGAGGCGGCCATGCAAAGCGCCTTCTCTTTGTGCGAGAAGTTTTAGAGCTTCGGCGGATTCGAGCGAAGAGATGAGTTGCACAATGGGGCCGAGGACACCGATGGTGTCGCAAGTTTCTTCCATCCCAGCGGAAGGGCGATCTCCTTCGAGCAAGCAGGCAAGGCACGGAGTGAGGCCAGGGCGGATGGTCATGGTGACGCCATAGCTGCCGACGGCGGCGGCATAGATCCAGGGGCGATTGTGTTTTATGGCGAAGTCGTTGATGAGAAAGCGGGTTTCGAAATTGTCGGTGCCGTCGAGAATCAGGTCGTAGCCGGAGAGAAGTTCGGCAGAGTTTTGGGGAGTAAGATCCGCGACGATGCCTTCGACGGAAATCGCGGAATTTATAGCGCGTAGTTTTTGCCCGGCGGCGACGGCCTTGGGGAGAGATTCGCGCGCGTCGGATTCTTCGAAGAGGGCTTGGCGCTGGAGATTGGAAGGTTCGACGAAGTCACGGTCGAGAATGCGAAGCCGGCCAACACCGGCGCGCGTGAGGAGCGCGGCGGTCGAGGCGCCGATAGCGCCGCAACCGACTATGACGGCGCTGGATGCCGCAAGGCGGGCCTGGCCGGATTCGCCGATGTCCTTAAATAGAACCTGGCGGGAGTAGCGGTCAAGGGCATCTGGAGATTTTAAAGGCTGATTCAAGGTACGAGCGGTCCTGTCCCGGAGAAGCGGCTTCGTATTTATGATAGCGCCAAAGGGCGAGAGAGAGGCAACGCCGCTGTGCTACGCTTCGTCTGAGCGAATTGAGCGGATGAATGTGACTTGGGCGAAGTTATTCAGGGGATTGGCGCTTGCGGCGCTCCTCACGGGAGGCGCCGCACGGATTGGCATGGCGCAAGAGGCGGCCCCGGTCGTTGTGAGCATAAGGATCGTTCATAAAGATGGATCGCTATTGAAGGATGCGCCTGCCGGACTGCCGGTGGAGGCAGGAAAGCCGCTGGATCGAGGACAAGTGGCGGCCAGCCTGCGGATCCTCTATAAGACGGGCAACTACGCAAATCTTAAAGCGGTGACAACGCCCGCGGAAGGCGGTGTGCGCCTGGATTTTGTCGCGGAAGAAAATCTTTACTTCAATCAGGTGATTTTGCGAGGGCTAACAGAGCCGCCGAGCGAAGCTTCGGCTGCAGCGGCCATGCAGATCCAGTTGGGAGACGTGTACCGCAGAGAAAAGTTGGATACGGCGATCGAGCGCTTGAAAGGGATCTTGCAAGATGAGGGCCTATATCAGGCGAAGGTCTCCACTGAGATTCAGGCGAACGAAGGCACGCATCAGGCAGATGTGATCGTGAATGTGACACCCGGGGCGCGAGCGCGAGTTTCCGCGGTACAACTAACGAATAACACGGAATATCCCAACGAGCAGATCGCTTCCCGGCTGAAGATGAAGACGGGAACGGCGATTACGAATGCGCGCATACAGAAAGGAACGGCGAACATCCGTAAATTCCTGACGAAAAAGGGGCACTTGAGCGGAAGAGCGGCGGTGCGCCGCGGAGAGTATGACGCAGCAAAGAATACGGTGCCGCTGACGCTGGATGTGACAGAAGGGCCACGCGTGAAAGTGGAGGTAACGGGGACGAAGATTTCCGGAGGAGAGCTGAAACGGCTGCTGCCGATTTATCAGGAGGGGGCGGTTGACGCGGACTTATTGGAAGAAGGGAAGAAGAATATTCGTGAGCGATTGGAGCGGCAGGGATATTTTGATGCAACAGTGGATTACACGACAGCGACGCGAGACGTCAAGGAAAAGGGAAATGGATGGCAGGGGACGGAAGAGCTGATCACATACATGGTGGGGCGCGGCGAACGGCACAAGCTGATAGGAATCGACATTACCGGCAACAAGTATTTTGACGAAGAGTTGTTGCGCAGCCGGCTTTCGGTGTACCAGGGGGCGCTGGGCTCGCGCGGGAAATTCAGCCGACGATTGCTGGAAGCGGATCGTGTATCGATGGAGGGGCTGTATAAGACAAACGGTTTTCTGGACGCAAAGGTGGAAGCGGACATCCAGGACAACTATCACGAAAAAGGCGGCGATTTGTATGTGAAGTTTGTGATCAACGAAGGGGTTCAGACCCGGGTGGCTTCGCTAAAGATCGAGGGAAACCGCGCATTCTCCGAGGATGAATTGCAGGGAGTGGTGGGATCGCTGCCGGGGCAGCCGTATTCGGAAGCGAGCGTGGGAAGCGACCGAGCGAACATTTTGGCGCTGTATTATAACGAGGGATATCCGGAAGCGACGTTAAGGACAAGTTCCGAGGATATTGACGCGTCGAAGGACAACGCAGCGGCCCAAACAGCAGCCGAGAAACGCAAAGGCAAAAAGCCCGCGGAATTCAAAGAAGTAAAAGTGACGTATCGCATCGAAGAAGGGCCACAGACGCGAGTGCGAAAGGTCCTTGTGAGCGGATACAACCACACGCGGCCGGGAATAATCCGGCGCCAAATTCAGGTCAAAGAGAATGCGCCGCTTCGGCAGGGCGAAGTGGTGGATTCACAGCGCCGGCTTTATAACCTGGGGATTTTTAACCGTGCAACGATCGCGCCGCAAAATCCGAATGGGTCGGATCCCGATAAGGACGTAGTAGCGCTGGTGGAAGAAGCGAAGCGGTACACGCTTGCGTATGGCGGAGGATTTGAAGTACAGAGGCTGGCAAGCTCGACGAATCCGACGGGAAGCGCGGTGGAAGCGGCACCGCGCGGTATTCTGGAAATTTCAAAACTGAATTTGACGGGGCGGGCCGATTCCCTTTCGCTGAAGCTGAGGGGAAGCACGCTGCAGGGACGAGCGTTATTGGGATATTCGTCGCCGAATACGTTTGCGAGCCCGAATTTCAGTTTTCAGGCTACTGCTTACGCGGAAAAGACGCGGGATATAAGTACCTTCAACGAAACGAGGTATGAAGGGTCGGTGCAGTTGACGCAGCAAGTTTCGCCGCGGACCACGCTATTGTACCGGTATAGCTTCCGTAAGATTCTGGTTTCAGATTTAAAGATTTTGCCCGAAGAGATTCCGCTGTTTCAGCAGCCGACACTGGTTTCGCAATTTGGAATTTCGTGGGTGCGGGACACGCGGGACAATCCGGCGGACGCATCGAAGGGAACATTAAACAGCGCGGACTTTGGAATTGCGGATACGGGATTGGGGTCGAGCGCAAGCTTCACCCGTTTTTTGTACCAGAACTCGTCGTACTATCCGATCAAGCGGCGCTTCAGTTTTGCGCGGTCCATTCGGATTGGTGTCCTGAATCCGTACCGGGATACGGTTTCCCTGACATTCCCGCCACCAACGGGAAGTAACTTGCCGCAAGTGATTCCGCTGCCAGAAAGATTTTTTGCAGGGGGCGGGACTTCGTTGCGAGGTTTCGCGTTGAATCAAGCAGGACCGCGGGATTCGAACTCGGGATTTCCCGTGGGAGGGCAGGCGATGCTGGTCCTCAACCAGGAATTCCGGTTTCCGATGCGGCTGCCGTATTTCGGAACGAGCCTGGGCGGAGCAATTTTTTACGATGGCGGAAATGTCTACAGCCGTGTGACCAGGATTTCGTTCCGATATTCGCTGCCAAAACCGACGTTTGACAATTCGGCGACACCGCAATGTCTGACGAATTGTTCCAATGAGTTGAATTATTTTTCGCATACGGTGGGCTTGGGATTGCGTTACGCGACTCCGGTGGGACCAATTCGAGTGGATTTGGGCTACCAACTGAACCGGCCATTTTTTGTATTGCCGATTCCGTGTCCAAACGGCGCGACAAGCTGCACAACAGGTTCGCTGGGGTTTCAGGGCGGACAACTGCCTCGATTCCAGATTTCCTTTAATTTGGGGGCATCGTTCTGATGCGATTGTTGCGGCAAATCGGAATGGTTGGGGTGGTTATTGCCGCTCACTGTGCGCAGGGGAATGTTTCTCAAGCGCAACAAGTAGTGGATCAAATCGTGGCGCGGGTAGAGGAAGACGTCATTTTGCAAAGCGACGTAGAGCAACTGGAGAGATTCCAAACTCTTGTAGAAGGCAAACCGGAGAGCCGGGAGAAAATCCTGGACCGCCTGATCGATCAATGGATCGTGCGCAAGGAAGCGGAAGCATCAAGATTTCCGGCGGCGAGCGAGGCAGATGTGGAGCGAGGACTGCAGCGATTGCGAAGGTCATTTGCGAAAAATGAAGATTTCGACGCGGCGAGAGAAAAAGCGGGGCTGACAGAGGGGGACGTAAAGCAGATCGTGACAGCGCAGGTGTTTTTGTCAAACTATTTGGACTCGCGATTCAGATCGATTGTGCAGGTGGATGACAAGGCGATTCGGGATTTCTACGACGATGCGCTGATTCCGCGAGCAAAAGCCCGGGGACAAGAGCCACCGTCATTTGACAACGCGCGAGACGTGATTCAAGAAGTGCTGATTCAGCGCGGCATCAACGAACAGGCAGACAAGTGGCTGACAGAAAGCCGGGCCCGGCTGCACGTTTCGAAGTTTCTGAATGAAAGCGACCGATGACGCAGGAAACGCGACGACGAAAATGGAGATGGCTGCGGCACACGGCGTGGGTGCTCGGGATCAAACTCCTGCTGATTACCGCGGGGCTAATCATATTTTTCGGAAGCGGAGCGGGGAATCCATTTCTAAAAAGAGCGCTGATCCGGAAATTGAATGCAGCGACGGGGGGATCAGCGGAAGTGCAATCGCTCTCGATAGAATGGCTTGCGCTGCGGGGGACGCTTAAGGGGGTTGTAGTTCACGGGAAGGAGCCGCAAGGAACGGAGCCGCTATTTAGCGCGGAAGAGATTGACGCGGGATTGCGAATCGATTCGTTTTGGGGACGCAAGGTTTCGCTTAACAATCTGAAAATAGCAAAACCGCACATTCACATTCGCTCGGAGAAGAATGGAGCGACAAACATTCCTACGCCGCCGGGGCCGAAGCAGAATTCCACGACGCCTGTAAGCAAGACACTATTTGATCTGAAGGTGAAGCAGGTACAACTGCTGGATGGGTGGGTTCTCTACAACGATGTGAGAACGCCCTTTGCCGTGGAAGGAAGTGGATTGCGGCTGGCAGTGAATGCTGGAGGAAGCGCGGAAAAGCCGATTTACCTGGGGACAATGGATTGGAAAGAAGTGCAAGTCGCGGCGAAGCGATTTGTGCCTGTGCCTGTGAATTTATCCATGAAGTTTTCCATAACGCCGGACGGATTCGAATTGGAACAGGCGCAGATTGGGGCCGGGCGTTCCCGGATCGATTTGCAAGGACGGCTGACCAATTACAGCGATCCAAATGCTGCCTTTAAGTACCGAGTGTGGTTGGAGATCGGGGATTTTCGGAAGACGTTTCGCTCGCCACTGACGCCGACAGGAAAGGTAGATGTGCGAGGCGAAGGAACGTTGAGCTCAGGCGTTGCACTAGGCAGTGGCAGTTTTGTTGGAACGGAAATCAACCTGAGTTACACAGGCTTTCAGGATTCGGGAGTAGGGGCGCGCGGAAGCTATAAATTCGACAAGAACGGAATACAGATCCCGGATTTTGTGGCAAGCGCGTTTGGCGGGACCGTAAGCGGTCCGGTGACGATGAAGTTTCCCGGGTTGGAATTCGTTGCGAAGACGCATATTCAAGACATTCGGATGGCACGGGTTTTGCCGGCCCTAGAGCGTGCCAGCTTTCCGGTAAACGAGTTGCATTGGGATTCCGTGATTACGGCAGACACGGTTGAGACATGGAGCGGCACATTCGCGCACTTCGAAATTTCCGGGACGATGGACCTGAATGCGCCTGGAGAAATTGCGTCACAACATGTGCCGGTAATAGGCGGAGCGAGCTTCAACTACCGTTATGATTCCCAGACTTTGGCGCTGGATACCGCACAATTTGATACGCCGACGAGCCGAATTCACGCAGGGGGGTCGCTGGGGAAACGCAGTTCAGGACTGGATATTCAGTTCGAAACTAGCGCGCTGGAGGACTATGAAGATTTCATCGATGCGATTCGAGGGCCAAACCCCGAAGGATCCAGGCCGGCGCTGAGCGGAAGCGCAAAGTGGGATGGAAAACTTTCGGGGCCGCTCGGTGGACCAACGCTTGCGGGGCATGCTCGAGGCGAAAAGATTGCTTACGGCGATTTGCACTTAGATTCCCTGGAAGCAGACATGACGTATTCGCCGAGCGAGCTCTCGATCTCGCAAGGCAGAGCAAAGCTGGGGGCGATGCAAGCCGACGTGGAAGGTTCGATGGATCTGGATGAATGGATATTCCGGCCGGAGAACGAATGGACGGCGGACGTAAATTTCGAAACTGTGCCGCTGGAGAGTTTTCAAGAGTTCGTAAAAGACAGGTACCCGGTTGGAGGGACGCTGACAGGCCAATTCCACGGGCATGGGACGCGCGCGAATCCAAGTGTCAACGGGTTGTTCGATCTGGCGGAAGGGGATGCGTACGGAGTTTCGTTCAACAGGCTGCGCGGGCAACTGAATGTGACGCCGGAAGAAGTTCATATTTCCAATGCGGAGTTGCGGGTGTTTGCTCCGGGGAAAGAGAAGGCGGGAGCGGGAATCGTAACAGGCAGCGCGGGTTACCGGTTCGCCGATGGGAACATTTCCGTTGATTTGGTGGGAGCCGGATTGCCGCTGGAGAATTTTGAAAAGCTGCAGAGCCCGCGAATGCCGGTCGGCGGACAAATGACATTCCACATGAAAGCAACCGGGCCGGCCAAAACACCGCAAGGCGAGGGATCGATTCGCATCGTGGATTTGCGGATTGGGCAGGAGATAATCGGAAGTTTTGACGGAACACTGAGCTCGGACGGGCACGAAGCGAAAGTGGAATTGAGCTCGGCGATGACAGATGGCAGCGTCTCGGGCGGATACACGATTGGATTGACGCCGCCGTATCCGGTTCATGGGAAAGCGAACATCCGCAATATCAACCTCGATCCTTTCCTGGTGACGTACCTGCACCTCAAACATTTCAGCGGGCATGGAGGCGCGGAGGGGGAAATCGGATTGGAGGGAAACCTAAGCCAGCCAAGCGCGATCGTGATGGACGCGAAATTCTCACGGCTGTCGTTCAACTATTCGAACGTGCAACTGGAGAACGCCGGACCAGTACATTTTCGTGCATCCGTGGAAGAACTAAATATTGATCCAGTGGCCTTTGAGGGAAAAGACACGAATTTCAAGCTGGAAGGGAGCGCGCGATTTACAGGGCGGCGGACCTTAGCGTTGAAATTGAACGGCGCGCTCGATTTGCGCCTGATCAGCGGATTCGTTCCAAACCTTGATGCACGCGGACCAGCGCAGGTGAACGCATCATTTGAGGGAACACTGGACCGGCCCAAGATCACGGGGCGCGTGCATATTGAAAATGCGTCAGCGCGTGTGGCGGATTTTCCAACAGGATTGAGCGCGATCAAAGGCGATCTGGTGTTTGACGCAACTCGGCTTTCGTTTGACAACGTAACAGCGGAAGCGGGAGGCGGAACGCTGACGCTCACGGGAAGCGTGAACTATGCGGATTCGCCGATTCACTACGACATCACGGCGCGAACAGACCGGACGAGAATCCGGTATCCCGAGGGAATGAGCTGGCAAGTTGCCGGGAATTTGCGATTGTCCGGGACGCCAGATGCGGGATTGCTTTCCGGACGCGTGACGATTGACCGCGTGAATTTGTCCGGCGGGCTGGAGGCGGCGGGAGCATTGATCGCGTCGCATGAAAATGGCGGCACGACTTCCACTTTTTTGCAGAATCTGCAATTCGACATTGAAGCGCTTTCGACCCCGGATGCGCGCATGGAATGGCCAAACGCGGAACTGGAAGCCGACGCAAATTTGCGGGTGAGGGGAACCTGGGAGCATCCGATTTTGCTGGGGCACATTCACGTGCTTTCCGGGGATTTGTATTTCCACGGGAACCGATACCGCGTGGCGCGCGGCGATTTGAATTTTGCGCGGCCGTTGAACATAGACCCGGACATCAATATAGAAGCAACGACGACGATTCAGCAGTATGAAATCACGCTGAATTTCAGCGGGCCGGCGAGCAAATTGAATCTTTCCTATCGTTCCGATCCGCCGTTGCCCGGCAATGACATCGTGACATTGCTGACGCTGGGGCAAACAAGCTCCGAGGCGGAATTGAGGGCAGGCGGAACTGGTTCGGCACAGAGCCCTGGCTCCGGCGCATCGGCGCTGCTTTCCGAGGCGATCTCGAGCCAGCTGGGCGGCAGGCTAGAAAGGTTATTTGGAATTACCAAACTGCGGGTAGATCCGGGGCTTGCGGGAGTAGGTTCGACGGGATCAGAACAGAGCGCGGCGGCGCGAGTGACGGTAGAACAGCAGGTTACACGGAATTTGACGATCACGTACGTTTCAAACGTGAGCTCGACCCAGCAGCAGGTAATCCAAGTGGAATACAACGTGAATCGAAATGTTTCGATTGTGGCGCTGCGAGATCAGAACGGAACGTTCGGTATCGACGTAAAAATCAAGAAACGATTTCCGTAAAAAGCAAATTGCAGCAGACAGGATGTTGCGGCCAATTATGGCTGCTGCGAATCGGCCTGCGCCGACTGCTGATTCGAATTGCTCTGCTGGCCCTGTTGCCAGCGGCGGCGAGCTGAGAAAGACCGTTGCTTTCCATTTGCATCGGAATTCTGCGCGTGGAATTCCTGCCAGGCTTCCTTGGCCGCCTGATTGGTCAGAGTACGATTCGCAAGCTGGATTTCCTTGCTGATCTTTGGCATTTCTCCGGCGACTTTCTGCCCCAGGGGCGAACCATAAAACTGTAGCAAGCCCTTAATTTCGTCTTCGGAGTAATGCTTGTCGTAGATGGAGACGAGCTGATCGGCAAGCGAGTCTGCATCGAACTTTCTCTGAAAAACGGAAAGATAGGAATTAATGGCTTCCTGCGCTTTGTCATCGTTTGGCGCGAGCGAGATAAGGCGCTGGCGGTATTGCTCAGTGGAATTGGCCGCAGCTTCCTGGATCATGTCGCGCGCACCCACCAGTTCGAGCAAAGAACGAATGTCGGCATCTTTCTGTGGATCGACGGCCTTAGCAGGGGGGGACTTGGCGGCAGCGACGGCTTCCTGCTGGGCGGCTTGCACAGGGACATTGGAAGCGCCCTGGATGGCTACAAGAAATGTCCCGACATAGATGATGATGAGTGCGAATACGGCTTTCATGACTTGCTTCCTTTTCTACCGGCGGCACTTGCATGGCCGCCACGAGAATTATTTTAGAAAGCGGCGAGGCGGGAATCCGCAATGTCAAGGGGCAGGAGTGTCCGCTCGGTGACTGTACCGGCGTACAGGCTTAGCGGAAGTTGGGGAAGCGGAACGAGTCTGCTAGGATGCGACGCCATGACGGAACTAGCTCGCGAAGAAGACCGCTTAAAGAAGAACGAGGAAGGACTTGTCCAGCGCGAGGCTGGATTGCAGCAGCAGTTGAGCCCGGCGCAGGTGGCAATGATCGCTCTGGGAAGCACGATCGGCACCGGGCTCTTCCTCACCAGCGCGATTTCCGTAAAGTTGGCTGGGCCAGCCGTGATTCTGAGTTTCGCCGCCGGCGCTTTGATTACGCTGACGGTGATGTGGGCGCTGGCGGAAATGGCTGTGGAACACCCCGCGGCGGGTTCCTTCGGGTTGTATGCAGAGATGTATTTGCATCCGTGGGCTGGATTCGCGACTCGTTATACATATTGGCTGTGTCTGGTGATTGTCATCGGTAGCGAAGTTGCGGCCTCGGGAATTTATTGCCAATTCTGGTTTCCCAACATTCCTTCGTGGCTTTGGATCTGCGTATTTTCGATTGCGCTGGTCTATATAAATACGCTGAGCATAAAGAATTTCGGAACAATCGAGTTCTGGTTCGCGATGATCAAAGTGGTGACGATCGCGGCGTTTTTGATTCTAGGAACAGCTCTCGTTCTGGGATTCGGATTTCCGCGAATCGGCACAGGCAATTTCACCGCGCATGGAGGATTTTTTCCAAACGGCTGGAAGGGAGTTGGTTTGGGAGTGATTACGGCCATTTTCAGCTTCCTCGGGTTGGAAATTGTGGGGGTGACGGCCGGAGAAGCAGCAGACCCGAAGACGGCGGTGCCGCGCGCTTTTCGGAGAACCCTGGCGTTTCTCGCGCTGTTTTATCTGGGCGGACTGGCATTGGTGGTGGCGATTGTGCCGTGGGAACAGATAGGACTGGATAAGAGTCCGTTTGTCACCGTGTTTGAAAAGGTAGGAATTCCAGCGGCAAGCCACGTGATGAATTTTGTAGTGCTGACTGCGGCGCTTTCGAGCGCACTCTGCAATTTGTATTTCGCGGCGAGGCTTTTGTTTTCACTTTCGAGGGGCAACTATGCGCCCGCGGCGCTTGGGAAACTGAACAAGCGGGGAATGCCGTTGGCGGCCGTGCTCGCCTCCAGTCTGGGCATGGCCGCGGCAATGCTTTTGAATTTGCGATTCAAGAATTCCGCGTTTCTCTATCTGATCGGAGTCGCGTTTTTTGGGGGACCATTCATCTGGCTGATGACGCTTGTAACACACATCGCTTTTCGACGCCGAATGAAATGGGAGAAGAAGAGTTACACGCGGTTTGCGCCGCCGGGCTATTGGAGTTCGGTGATCGGACTAATAAGTTTGCTGGGGGTCTTAATCTCCACCTGGTGGGTAAGGGATTTTCACGTAACGCTTCTGGCCGGGCCGCCGTGGATTGCGTTCCTGACGCTGTGCTACTTTATTTGGCGCGCCTATCAGCGCAGCAAAACTGCCAACGGAACTGTAGAGAATGAATGAATTGCTCAAATGGCGGAGCGAGTTTCCAATACTCGAACGCACGACCTATCTGATCAGCAATTCGCTGGGAGCGATGCCGCGCGGAGTGTATGCAAACCTGAAAGCCTACGCGGATTCGTGGGCGCACCGCGGCGTTCGGGCCTGGGAGGAAGGCTGGTGGGAAATGGCGGTCGGCGTAGGAGACAAAGTCGCCCCGCTGATTGGCGCAAGTGCCGGCGAGATTTCCCTTCATCAAAACGTAACGCAAACGCAGGCGGTGATCACTTCCTGTTTTGATTTTCGCGGGCCGCGCAACAAAGTCGTGATGACCGACCTCGAATTTCCTTCGATTCAGTATTTCTATCACGAGCAAAGACGGTTCGGCGCGCGCGTGGAACTTGTGCCCAGCGGGGACCCAGTCCGCTTCGATTTGGATAAATTTCTCGCCGCCATTGATGAGACAACGCTGCTCGTGCCGATTTCGCTGGTGCTTTTTCGAAGCTCGTTTGTTGTGAACGCGAAGGCAATTGTGGAGAAGGCTCACCGCGCCGGTGCGCGCGTGATTTTGGATGTGTTCCAGGGGACGGGCACGATTCCGATTGACGTGCGCGGGCTTGGCGTGGATTTTGCCGTGGGCGGAGTCTTGAAGTGGCTTTGCGGCGGTCCCGGAGTTGCGTATCTGTATGTACGGGAAGACTTGCGGTCGAAATTGAAGCCTGCGCTGACAGGCTGGATCGCCCATCAGCGGCCGTTTGCGTTCGAAACAGGACCTATCGATCAGCGGGAAGATTCGTTTCGCTATTTGAACGGGACGCCGCACATTCCGGCGTTGTTTGCATGCCAGCCGGGCCTGGAGATTTTGAATCGAGTCGGAATTGGCGCGATTCGGGAACAATCCATTGCCATGACGACGCGCCTCGTCGAGGGAGCAAGAGCGCGCGGGTGGCGGGTGAATACACCAGAAAATTCCGCGGAACGCGCGGGAACGGTCTCGGTGGATTGCCCACATGCGGCAGAAGTGTGCCGCGAACTTCTGTCGCGCGAGATATTGGTGGACTACCGGCCCAAGGCTGGAATCCGGCTTTCGCCTCATTTTTACAACACGCAGGATGAATGCGATTATGCGCTGGGGCAAATTGAAGAAATTTTAAGAACCGGCGCGTGGGCAAAACACTCGTCAGCGCTGGCGCCAGCTTAGGATCGATGGAAACTGCTCCCGCGCTTTCGATTATCGTTCCTTCCTATAACGAGGAATTGCGACTACCGCCTTCGTTGATCCGGATTGCCGACTACATAAGGGAATCGGGCCGCACAACGGAAGTGATTGTTGTAGACGATGGATCCAAGGACCGGACAGCGGCTGTGGCGGAGGCCTTTCGAACGCAGATTCCTAATCTGCGGGTTGTTTCCAACGGAGAAAACAGGGGCAAGGGATACAGTGTTCGGCACGGGATGCAGGAAGCGCGCGGGAAGATCGTGCTTTTTACGGATGCCGATCTTTCCGCACCAATCGAAGAGGCCGACAAGTTGCTCGCAGCCTTGACGGAATACGATGTGGCGATCGGATCCCGAGCGCTGGACAGAAATCTGATTGCCGTACATGAATCGCGATTTCGGGAATTCGCGGGAATCATCTTCAATAAAATTGTCCGGATTGTGCTGTGGCTGCCGTTTGTGGATACGCAATGTGGATTCAAGGCGTTCCGCCGGGAGCGGTGCAAGATCATTTTCGAACAGCAGAGAATCGAGCGGTTTGGATTTGACCCGGAGTTGCTTTACCTTGCGCGGCATCACGGGCTGAAGGCCGTAGAGATTCCCGTTCGGTGGGCACACTCACCCGCGACGAAAATAAACATGCTAAGAGACAGCATCCAGATGTTCGTGGACGTGTTCACGATCCGGTGGAATGCGTTGTTGGGACGGTACCGGAAGGAAAAATAGGCGGACTGCTTTACAATATAAAGTACTTGACACGGCATCGCGGCGAGAATAGAGTGCTGGCATGGCTTTGAGCAGTCCATCGCGAGTTCCAACTCCCGAGCCGATTCCCATCGATGCCCGGGCAGCGGATCATCTCCGCTACATTCGCGAAACGATGGAAAGCGCGGGAGAATTTACGGCCGTGCCGGGCTGGGGCGGCGTGGCGATGGGGATCACGGCCCTCGCTGCCGCGTACTTTGCTTCCATTCAAACAACGGCGTCGCGCTGGCTTTTGGTCTGGTTGCTGGAGGCCGGAGTCGCATTCGCCATTGCAGCACCAGCTGCGGCGACAAAAGCGCATCGGGTGAATGCGAGACTGTTTTCCGGACCGGGACGGAAATTTTTGCGAAGCTTTGCTCCGGCGATTGTTGCCGGCGGGCTGCTGACCTACGCACTGGCGCACGCCGGGTTGTTTTCGGCGTTACCGGGAATGTGGCTGCTGCTATACGGAACGGCGATTGTTACAGGGGGCTCGTTTTCTGTGCGTGTAGTGCCCGTTATGGGGCTTTGCCTTATGCTACTTGGCGCGGTAGCTCTATTTGCGCCAGCACAATGGGGTAACGCGCTGATGGCAGCTGGCTTTGGCGGCGTGCAAATCGGATTTGGGGTTTGGATCGCGAAGAGATACGGCGGCTAACGAATTTATGGCGAGAACTTCAGCGGCTAAGCAGGAACGGGTGCAGCGGGAGAAAAGAACGGCGCTGAGCAGTGTGCGCGGGAGCGCGCGGGACGCCGTGTCGCCGGATCTGGACCGGTTGATTCACGAGAGGATCCGGTTAGGGATTGTGAGCGCGCTTGCAGTAAACCGCTCGTTAACCTTCAACGAATTGAAAGGCCTGCTGAAAACTACGGACGGCAACCTGAGCGTTCACGCGCGGAAGCTTGAGGAAGCGGATTACATTGTGTGTTCAAAATCTTTCGACGGTCGGCTGCCAAAAACGGAGTATCACCTGACCGGCCCCGGACGGAAGGCACTGGAACGCTATCTGAACCACATGGAGGCGTTGATTCGAGCGACGCGCGAAGGGTGAAAATTTTTTACCTGTCAACTTTACATTACAAAGTTATTTGCAGAAGTGTTTTGCGGCGGAGAAAGCAGTTGTTATGAGCGTTCAACCAATTGTATTGCGGCAAATTCCGGTTCCGGTTGTGGTGACTCCTGCGCCGTCCCTGCACGTCGCCATCATCACAGACGGAAACGGACGGTGGGCCAGTTCTCAGGGTCTGCCACGATCGGCGGGCCACCGCGCGGGAGCGGAAGCGGCCCGTGCGGTGATTGAGGCTGCGCCAAGACTTGGGATCCACACGTTAACACTCTTCGCGCTTTCGTCGGCGAATTGGCAGCGGCCGGCTCACGAAGTGAATGCGATTCTGAGTTTGTTGCATGAATACCTGCTGGTAGAGACCTCTCACTGCATGGATGAAGGCGTCCGCTTGAGCGTGATTGGCAGGCGCGATCGCATTCCGGCTACTTTGCGGGAAGCAATTGCCGATGCGGAAGCGTTGACGGCAAAAGGGACGCAGTTACATCTGCGGCTGGCGATCGACTATTCGGCGCGGGAAGCGATTTATCAGGCGGCTTGCCGGTTTTACAAAGCCACAAAGCTCTCCCCGGAAACGTTTTCCGATGTCCTGGCGGAAGTGCTGCACGGGGGATCGACGGAAGTCGACCTTTTGATTCGCACGGGTGGGGAGCAGCGGCTTTCAGATTTTCTTCTTTGGGAATGTGCGTTTGCGGAGTTTGTATTTCTGCAAAAGCGTTGGCCGGAGTTCACCGTGGCTGACTTAGTTGGCAGCTTGAAAGAGTTTCAAAAACGAGAGCGGACCCGTGGGGCTCTGCCAAAAGAAGCGCTCGCCGGAACCAAAGTCTCCGCAAATTCATCAAAATAAGCCGCTTATATTTTTCCTAACATCGTTGGGGATACCCTGACACTTGGGCCTCGCGCGTCGTCTATACCCCAGGAGCGAGGTATGGCAACGATGGGACTTACGCTGCCCTGGGAGGCTAAAATCTCCAGCGAGGAGCGTCAGCGGGGGTTGCGAGTGGTAGAAACAGAAAATTCAGCAGGCGGCTTTTCGCTCGCGGCAAGTGAAGCTCATCTGGAAGATCTGCGGATTGCGACGGCGTGCCAGGCCGGCCAACTGCAGGGCTATGAGCGTCTCTATTCGCTTCACGGCCGGCGGATGAAGAGCGTCGCGCGAAACCTGCTCGGAACTGCCAACGATGCCGAGGACGCCGTCCAAGAGACATTTTTGAAGATTCAGCGAGGCATTGGGACGTTTCGCGGACAATCGAGCTTTGTGACGTGGACTTTCCGGGTGTTGATCAATACCTGCTACGACGTGCGGCGCAGCCGAATGCGCAAGAAAGAAGTCACGAACGAAGGCACGGAAGAATCGCCCGTACCGGAACAGCGCGCGCCAGGATCGCACCCCGCGCTGAAACTCGCGCTGGAGCGGGCTTTGGCAAAGCTTACGGATCATCAGCGCGAAGTGTTTCTGCTCTATGAAGTCGAAGGATTTCGCCATGCGGAGATCGCAGAGATATTGCGGATTACGGAAACGGCATCGAAAAACACATTGTTTCAAGCAAAGAAGAATCTGCGAACCATGCTGGAGCCGCCTCGCAGCCAGCCGGCGGAGGCACGGTGAACGATATGAATGTGACTTGCGTAGATCGCGAACGAATTTTCATGGATGGAAGCGCCGAAGAATGGGCGGCGCTGGAAATACATGCGGCGACTTGTGCGGAGTGCGGTGAGGAAGTGCGCGTTTGGAAGAGTATGTCGGCAGCTGCGGGTGAATTGAAGCAGGAGTGGGAGTCGCCTTATCTCTGGCCGAAGATCGAACAGCGATTGACCGACCAGATGGAGCAAAAGCCGTCGAGAGTGCGCGGGTGGTTGAATTCTTTGGGATTGTCCACGCTTCATTGGCAGACGGTTGCGGCAGTGGCGCTGTTGCTTGCGGTTTCTGGTACGGCAATTTGGATGGTGTTGCCTCCGGTCGATTCAGGGCCCAACAAACAGGTTTTCTTGAAGAGCAGGACCGTTAGCGAAGTGGAACGCGCGGAAGCCGAGTATCAGAAGGCGATTGACAAACTGGATGCACAGGCGCGACCGCAATTGGAAGCCCCTTCTTCACCTCTGATGGCGAGCTACCGCGAAAAGCTTTTGGTGCTGGACAACGCAATCGGCGAGTTGCGCGAGCAAACAGGTCTGAATCCTGCGAACGCGCATCTACGCAGACAGTTGCTGGCGATGTATCAGGAAAAACAGGAAACGCTGCAGGAAGTTCTGGAGACGAAGAGATGACGGGGAAGACGATGACTCGATTCGGAAAAGCGCGTGTGTGTCACGCGCTGGTCTTGGGCGGGATGCTGCTGATTGGCGCTGCCGGAGCGACGGCGAGGAATAATCCAGAAGACCAGGTGCAAAAGTCATTCGAAAAGACCATCAGCCTCACAGGCAATCAGGGTGTGAGTCTCGACAACCGATTTGGCAACGTGCACGTATCCGGCGGTAGCGGACACGATGTAAAGATCAACGCAACAATCCACGTGCAGGCGAAATCGAAGGAAGAGGCGCAGGAGTTTGCAGACAAGATTCAGATTGATGTGCAGCAGAGCGGGGACGGGGTGCATGTGCGAACCGTCTACCCGGATGATCACTCGAAATACGTGCTGCACATTCAATGGAAAAAAACGTCGTACTCCGTGGACTACGACGTGACCGTCCCCGTGGATGCTCCGCTGTGGGTACGCAATGATTTCGGAAATGTGGAGACGTCTGGAGTTCGCGGCTGGGCGCGAATTGAAAACGGTCACGGAGCCATTGACGTGAAGGATGCGGGCCAAACGAAACTCACGAATGCGTTTGGAAGAATTGAACTAAACAACGCCTCTGGCAATTCCACGATCGTGAACAACAACGGCTCCGTGGAGGCGACGAACATAAAAGGCACGCTCGATATCAAGAACAGGTTTGGGAGCATTGTGGCATCGCAAATTGGAGGAGCCACAACGATTTCAGGCGGCAATGGCAGCGTTGAGCTGACGAACGTCAGCGGCGGAGCCAGCGTGAATAACACGTTTGGCAATGTCAGCGCGCGAACAATCAACGGGAATCTGAATCTGCATAACAGCAATGCGAAGGTGGAAGTTTTCGATGTTACGGGCAATGCGGAACTTGTAACGAGCTTTGGGGAACTGGACGTAGAGCGCGTAGGCGGCGCTCTGAGCGTGGGAGACAACAATGGTCAAGTAAACGCACGAGAAATACACGGGATTGCAAACATCAAGACGTCGTTCGGCAGAATCGTGGCCACAAATCTGTACGGAGCCGCAAACCTTGTTACAGGCAACGGCAACATAGAGGCAAATGGAATTGGCGGCGATCTTTACGCAAAAACGAGTTTTGGTTCCCTGGATTTAAGAAACATCAAAGGCAACCTGACGGCGCAAAATTCGAACGGTGCAGTGACGGCAGCAAATGTATCCGGAGACGGAGGTGTGGACACTTCCTTCGGCGGAGTGAGCCTGAGCGCAATCGGCGGTAAGGTTCGCGTGGACAATCAAAATGGAGCGATTGAGGTGAGCACTTCTTCGGACAACTGCAGGGATGTGTCCCTCAAGACTTCGTTCTCGCACATCCTTGTTCGCGTTCCTTCAAACGGCGGCTACAAAGTTTCTGCACGGACCTCTTTCGGAAGGATCTCGTCTGAATTGCCGATTACGTCCACAGGAACTATCGGTTCGGAGGTTTTGAATGGCACGATTGGCAACGGCGCGTGCACGCTGGAGCTGACGAACAGCAATGGGAGCATAGAAATCGCAAAATCGCGCTAAGCGTGCCGGCGAGCGCGGTCCATTGCAAACGCCTTGCGGAGGATGCGCATGGCGGTCTCAGTCATCTGGTATTTTGGCAATTCATCTTCAGTAGCATAAGCAAAATCCGTCGCATCGCCTCCGGCTTTTGGCGCGCCGCTAATTCTTTCGCAGAGATAATCCACGATGACAAAATGAAATCGAGGATGGGGATCGGGTTCGCGCGATTCGGGTGGCGAATAGGGATTAATCCGTTCAAAGACCTCGATCAAATCCAAAACGCGCACGGCAAGACCGGTTTCTTCCGCAAGTTCGCGCGCCACGCCTTCAAGAATCGTCTCGCCGAGTTCGAGGGTTCCACCCGGAATGGACCATTGCCCGATCAGCGGCTCGGACCCTCGACGAATCAGAAGCGCTTTGCCGTTTTCGATTACTACGCCACCGACACCAACGATGGGGCGCTCCGGATACTCGCGAGGGGAAGGCATGGATTAAGAAAGATTAACTCCAGGTTACTGCAATAGGCTAGATTCAGACGCACAGTGAATGGTCTGGATTTGACATGCCCCTGCACGGTATATAATACGCTGAATGGTGGGAGGCACGCGGAGCGTGACACCCAACCGGGGAATCTCACTACGGAGGAAGTGGCCGTGATCCGCTGCCCTGATTGTGCTGCCGAACTCGATGTGGATGAAGACGAAGTGGAAGAGGGAGAGATCCTGAGCTGCCCGGAGTGCGAGGCGGAGATGGAAGTAACACAGACGCATCCGGTCCACGTCAACGTGATATCCGATGATGACGAGGTCGAAGAGGAAGAAGAAGGCGAAGACGACGCGGCCGACGACGACGATGACGATGAGGAAGACCTCGACGATGATGATGATGAGGAAGACGAAGAAGAGTGAAGTCGCGAGCAGCTACTTTTTCTCCGCAGCCATCTAAGTAGACGGAGCCAGATATGCGCGGCCGGCAGTTGATTCCTATCTTCGGCTTGGCAGTGCTTTTGCTGCCAGCGTATGTATTTGCACAAACGCAACAGCCTGAACCTCCGCCACCTCCCGCTCCTGCAGCCCAAGCAGGGCAAGCCGATTCCTCAAACAATAAGAAGTCCTCTTCGCGGCATCAGCACGATTTTCTGGTCAAAGGAACAGTGTTTACGCCGGAAGGCCTCAGTTTTGCCGGGGCGGAAATCCGAATTCGTAAAGCGGGTGCGAAATCGTTCCACTGGCAAAGTGAAGCAAACTCGCGGGGAGAATTTGCGATTCGTGTTGTACAAGGCGCGAAATACGAAGTTTTCGTTAGAGCAAAGGGCTTCAAAGAGCAAATGAAGCCCGCGGATGGCATGGGAAGCGAAAGAATCGAAGAGATGGTGTTTCACATGGAACGTGAAGGGGGTAAACCGCAATGAAACGCCGCGCATGGATGGTCATACTCGTCGCGCTTCTAGTTTTTGGGTTGACGGCTGCCGCGCAAGACTCGAAGAAAGAGTCGCAATTGCGCACGGTGAAGGGAGTGGTAGTAGACAAGGGCGAAACTCCAGTGCAAGGAGGCGTCGTTTTCTTAAAGAATTTGCGGACCAACCAAGTTCGCAGCTACATCGCGGACAACGAAGGACTGTTCCGATTTAGCGGCCTGGATCCGAACGTGGACTACGAAGTGCACGCAGAGAAGGACGGCGCAAAATCGCCAACACGCCAAGTATCGAGCTTCGACAACCGAAAAGAGATCGTCCTGACACTTAAGCTGGACAAGAAGAAAGACTAGCCGGCTTGCGCTTTCGGCGCGAGGAAGCGCACTGCGCGGGGAATCACTTCAATTTCCACTGGCGTGAGTCCCATTAGTTCTCCGTCACCCTGAAAATAAGCCGGTGTCTCCGTTTCGATTCGCACCCTGCGGACTTGTTTTCTCTCAATATTGGGCAGGCTCAATACTCCGTTTATCAATAGTCGGGGTAAGGCGCGCAAAAGCTGCCCGAAGCGGAGTTCTGGCAAGAATGCATAGTCCAGCAAGCCATCATCAATCCTGGCTCCGGGAGAAAGCTGGATTCCAGCACCAAATGTGGGAGTATTCAGCAAGCTCGCCAGCACGAAGCGTTGCCAAGGCCCGCCGAATGAGGAGTCGTCCAGAGCAATGCGGATGCGTTGCGGCTTGAGAGCGAGATACGCATGTACCGCCGCCAAGACATATCTAAGTCTACCGCTCAGATTCCTGTAGCGGCTATTCGCGAGGCTGGCTGATTCTGAATCGAGGCCAACGCCGCCTCCACCGAGATAGAAACGCGTCGTTCCATCCGCAAAGCGAACTCTGACTAAATCGACTGGACGCGGAGTACCCAGGCAGGCTGCTGAGATTGCACCGAGCGGATTCAAGGGCAGGTGTAAAGCGCGCGCAAAATCATTCCCACCGCCTGAGGGGATTACTCCAAAAAGCATGTCGCGTCCGTACGCCGCGTTGATCACATTGTGAAGAGTGCCGTCACCGCCAAAAGTGAAGAGGTGTGTGAAGCCCTCTGCAATCGATTTCCTGACCAGGGCTTCGAGCTCTTCTGGACTCGCCATTTCGTAAATGGTGGCTCGAAACCCGTGTTGTTCAAACGCAGTCTTAATTTTGGGCAACAACTTGAGGGAACGGCCGCTCCCGGATGCGGGATTTGCAAAGACGGCGACAGCCCGGAAGGGGGAAACGATTTCGGACTCGCTATCGCTACTTGCGGGATCGAACATTGCGGCGCGTAGTCTTGCACAGCCGGTTTGGCGGAGCAAGGAAGGCCAGAATTCGACCGAAAGGCGAGACGAATTCATGGTGCCGGCGGGGGGAATCGAACCCACGGCCTAGGGATTATGAGACCCTCGCTCTACCACTGAGCTACGCCGGCGCGAAGTGAGCTTTCCATGCTAAGGAGAATGGCTTGCTCTCGTCAAGCGATGTACTTGCAGCAGAGGAAACGAAAGGAACTTTGGGTATTTAAGTACTAAGTTTTTTGGTACCACCGTACCGTTGCTCATACTACGTGCTGGGGCCTAATCTTTCGCTGGTCGCGGGAAGGGTGATTTGCCGAGAGGCGAATCTTAGGCGAAATAAAGCCAGCCCGATCCCGTGTACTGATATGGCACAGGCTCGCCTCGCGAGCTGCTTGACATTGGTGTGCAAATAGATAGGATACCTCCGGGTTATCTGTATTCCTCGGAGGCACCTAATGTCACGCAAACTCACGGTAATTCTCCTCGCCATGATAATTTTGGTGGGGGCGATGAGCCTGAAGACGGTAGTCACGGCGCAGGATAGCGGCGCTGTGGTTATGGCAAACGGCAGTGCGCCAGTTCCGCCTGTACCTTGGAAGAATGGCAGCGCACCGGTTCCGCCAGTACCTTGGAAGAACGGCAGCGCACCAGTTCCTCCAGTGCCCTGGAAGTAAGTCCCCGCAGTAGTTAAGAAATTTCTGCGGATCAGACCAGGGCAACGAAGATTGGAAGCCACGTGCCTGGTCTATTTGGATACGTAGTTTGGTTGCTAGGCGCTCTACTTGAGGCCGCCGTTGTAGTGTGCGCGATTAAGCGCAAAGCTCTCCGCCCGTATCTCTTTCTAAATTTTTACATGGCCGCCTCTTTCCTCGTGACTTTGGGGCGCTATTACATGTTTGCGCATTTTGGGCTTGCCTCAAGCCAGTATGTCTATTTTTACTTCTACACCGATGCCCTCCTTACGATCATTCTCTACTTCGCCTTGACAAGTTTGTTCTCTCGCGTTTTCAGTGAAATGGGAGCGGAGCAGTACGTAAAGCTGGGGGCAGTTCTGCTTCTTGGCGGCACCGCAGTCTTTTCCTATGCGGTGGTGCAGCAGTCCAGTACAAAGCTAGTCACGCACTTCGTTTTTGAAATGTCGCAGAATCTCTACTTTGTCGGCGTCGTGCTGACTTACGTTCTTTGGGTAGCGGTGCTAAAGCTGCGCGAAACACGCACCAGGCTTATTCAATTAGTTTTGTCGTTGGGAGTGTACTTCAGCCTGCTAACAGCAAGCTATGCCCTAGGGAATCTGTTCCATGGGTTCGAGTCCTTTTCACAAATTCTGACGCCTCTGGTGGGCTGTTTCTTGCCCGCGGCGTGGTCATACGCTTTCTGGCGCATCCCCGAAGAGGCACGTTTGGCTACTGCTCGATTGGCGGTGATTCGATGATGGCCGCTTTCATTCTGGTGTGTTCCGTGATTTTCCTGCTGCAGTTCTTTATTTCGTACTGCCGCTCTTTGATTGCCGCATCCGTGCGCGAACCGCTTTCCCAGGAAGTCCAGGAAGTGACAGGCTTGACCCGGGCGGCTACTGAAGAGGAATTTGCGCGGGTCGTGCAGCTCTTGCAGCTCTGCCCCGAACGTCCCGAAGAGCGCGGTGAAATCAGTCTGATCCGCACATACTTCCGCATGCTTGGAGTCATTCGCTCCACGATAGCCAAGATTGTGCCCTCCCTGGAAAGATGGGCATCCGCAGAACGTGGGCAGTGTACTCATTTCGTCGCTGTAGTGCTCGGCAGGAGAATTGCGTTCAGTCGCAACCTCTTTGCCCAGCAGATTAGCGGCTGAGAAGCCTGTTTTTCGCGTAATTCTTTCTCATGTTAAATTCGCAACACTCCCGCTGAAATTTGTGTTTCCGATTTTCTCGGCGGTGTTATCCTAGGCGTGGATCACTCCTCGCCGGAGTGCATGCGTCCGCAGCGCAAAACGCACCGGTGACAAAAACCTGCTTGCATTGTGGCGCCGTACTGCCCTCAAACGTACGAATTTGCAGCTTTTGTGAATCGACTCTAACTCCGACCGCTACGGCGGTAGGGGGCGAAGCGTGGCGCGGCGAACTATCCGAGCGTCTTGCCTCTTATCGCGCGCGGCATAAGAGATCCTCTGCCGACAAGGACCAGTCTCAATTTACATTTGAGGAGGCGGAAGTATCCCCGCTAGCCGAAACACTCACGGCAGTTGCGGAAGTGAAGCCGGAAACAACTGCAGGCGAGGACTTCTCTTTTACGATCGCCATCGGACGCTGCGCTCCTGCAAAGGCAAGGAATGAAATGTTTATCGATGTTTCGCTTCCCCCTGCCTTTGAAAAGAACGGGGACGAGACTGGTGAGGCAACAAATGCGGCCCAAGAACGCGTGGGGCTTTATCCCGTCGCAGCGATAGAAGAGCGCAGAATCGTGGCGATGATTGATTCTGCATGCCTCTTATTTGCATATGGGGGATTTTTGACGCTCTTCGGATCGCTTGGCGGGCAATTCACTTTCAGCAAGATGAGCGCCGCAGTCTACTGCATCGCTTTTGCGATCGTTTATTTGCAGTATTTCACGCTCTTCACAGTTTTTGGAGGGACAACGCCGGGGATGATGCTGCGGGGCATTCAAGTGGTGGATTTTTCCGGCGAGGCGCCTTCGCCACGGAGGCTCCTGCTCAGAGCTGCTGGGTATATGCTTTCCGCTGGGACATTTTTTCTCGGATTCCTTTGGGCGATGTGGGACGAAGACGAGTTGACCTGGCACGACCGCATTTCACACACCTACCTGAGCTCAGCGGAAAAGCTGGGCGATTCAGAGTTGGCTGGCGCGATCCACAGACACCCTTAAGCAAACATTCAGCGTTTATGTGGCGCGAAAGCAAGCGAGGATTGAAACCGAAGAACTATTTTTTGACGGCTTCGTCAGATGCGATTTTTCCGTCGCGGATGTAGATGATGCGATGCGCGTTCTGGGCGATGTCGTTTTCGTGTGTGACAAGAATAATCGTATTGCCTTGGCTGTGGAGATTCTTGAATAACGCCATTATTTCTTCGCCCGTTTTTGAATCCAGGTTGCCAGTAGGCTCGTCGGCAAGCACGATCGAGGGCGAATTCACGAGTGCCCGGGCAATAGCCACGCGCTGGCGCTGACCGCCTGAAAGTTCATTCGGCTTGTGAGTCATTCGACTCGTAAGATCTACTCGGTCAAGCGCTTTCTTCGCCTTCTCGATGCGCTCTTCCGCGGGAGTTCCGTTGTAGATCAAGGGCAGTTCGACGTTGTGCAGCGCGGTGGCTCGCGGCAAGAGATTGAACGTCTGAAAAACGAAGCCGATCTCTTTGTTGCGAATGTAGGCCAGCTCGTCGTCATCAAGTTCGCTAACGAGGCGGCCGGCGAGCCAATATCTGCCTGAACTTGGCGAATCCAAGCATCCGATAAGATTCATCAGCGTGGACTTGCCGGAACCCGACGGACCCATAATCGCTACGTATTCGCCCTTGCGAATTTCAAGATCCACGCCGCGCAGCGCGTGCACCTGTTCCGATCCCATTTCATAGACCTTCGCCAAGCCCTCGGTCTTGATCACTACGCCTGAATCAACGAGCTCCTGGCTATACGATTCCGGTGACATGGTCTCCACGGGCATGCTCTCTCCTAGCTCTGTTGATCGTCCGACTTCTTTGGTGCCGAGTTGTCCACTTTGATTTGTGCCGACGGCTTTAGAGTACGCAGCGCTTTGTAACTTCCGACCACGATTTCATCGCCAGGTTGTAAGCCCTTGGTGACTTCTATGTCCGTGACTCCAGAGATTCCGGTGTCCACGGGCCGGAATTCCGCTTTGTTTCCATTGACGACAAAAACGCCCTGCACTTCATCCTTCTTGGGATCGCCGGGCGCGGGTGGTGGTGGAGCGGCAAGCGAAACGCTTGAGCCGCCACCCTTTTGATTTTTTGCATTTTTTGCAGCCTCGTCCAAATCCTTGCGGGAGCGAACGGCAAGTGCCTGGATCGGAATCGCAACTACGCTCTTTCTTTCAGCAGTCTTGATTTTTGCGGTCGTGGAAAGGCCAGGCCGGAGGTTTTCCGGCGGGCTGTCTAAGGTCACGACAACTTTGAAATCTTTCGCTTCCTGGGTGCTGGTCGTGGATTGCGTGGTGGCTAGGCCGGAGCTGCGCAGTACGGCTTGGGATCCAATTTCCGTCACTTTGCCATGAAAGGTCTTTCCAGGCACGGCGTCAATCGATACGTCCGCGTCCTGTCCCATGCGCACGTTCACGATGTCTGTTTCGTCCACTTTCACTTCGGCAGTCACAACGGACATGTCGGAAAGCGTCATAAGGAAGCTGCCGTTGGAATTCTGAATACCGGGAACAACGTATTCTCCAAGGCGGACCGGGAGGTAGCTAACGATGCCATCGATTGGCGAAGTGTACGTGGTCTTATTCAAGACGTCGCGCGTACGAGCCAAAACTGCTTTGTTTTGATCCATCGTCGCGCGAGACTGGCTCATCTGCGCTTTTAACTGCGAAACGCGGGCGTTTGCGGATTCCACGGCAGCCGCGGCCGCATCGTAAGCGGTCTTGCGCTGATCGTAATCTTGCCTGGGGATCAATCCGTCCTTATAAAGCCCATCGCCGCGATCATAATCCAATTTCGCCTTTTCCAGATTTGCCTTTTGCTGAACTAGATCGGCTTGTGCCGATTTGTAACTGGCGTCTGCGGCCACGATTCCGGATTCCGCCGAGTTGAGAGCCGCCGCTTGCGCTTGCACGTCTGCATTGGCTTGAATATTTTCCTGCAGCAGCAACCTGTCGCCCTTCTTGATGTGTTCGCCTTCCTTCACAAGGATGGCCGTGATTCTTCCGAAGCCCTGTGCCTGCATGTTGGTGTAGGTCGTAGGCTTGATTTCGCCTGAAGCGGTTACGATTGAAACCAAGCTATCCTGCTTGGCGACCTTTGCGGTCTGCACCGTCACCACACCCTTGTTGGCAGCGTTTACGCTGTACAGCACGATCCCAGCGATCGCACCCGCAACGACCACGCCGATACCTATCTTCTGCCACGTCTTCATTTCTGACCTTCCTCGCTTGCCGCCCAATGATATTGAGGTTGACGCCGCTGTTGTTCGCACCCGTCGACCGATAGCCCGCAAGGGCACTTAGTTTCTTGCTGGTCGCTCTATTGATAGATACGGCTTAGGGGGGCGAAATGTTTCGCCAGTAGACCCAGGTGCGGCAGTCTTGGATAGTTCCAGTACGCCAATAAGCCTCGAGTGGCTCCAGCAAGCCGACAGACTACGGACACCTCAATTTTATGTACAAAAGAAGCGAAAGGGAACCACTACATTGGACCTTCCGCGCCGGCTGCTGCCACAACCGCTGCTCTATTTGACGCAAGGCAGGCAAATTTGGTCAGCCGAAGACAATGCGAAAATGAGACAAAACTGGCTTGGGCAAGAGCTAAGCTAGTCCGGAGCGGAGTTAAATCGCCAGGCTGACAGTCCCCTACTTGATGACTAACGTCAATGATGTGGACCCAGAAATCGCGCTGGAACCGGAACCTGAAGTCGCATTGACAATCACCGTGCTCGTTCCTGCGGGCGTTCCAGGATTTGAGGGCACCGAGCTATATCCAGAACCCCCGCATCCCCCTGCGATTCCATATCCAATAAAAACAACAAAAAACAGGAGCAGAGAGAGACTGTGGGACAGTTCCTTCCGGCGTCCAAGTGGAAGAACAAAACACAATCCGAGTAAAGTTACTCCGCCGAAGAGCCCCAAGGGAGATCTGTTTTGAGCAATGCTTGGAGCTGTCGTCTTGATCGTAACGGTTGTTGTACTGGCGGTGTTGCCGGAGGGGGTTAAAGAAGCGGGCGAAAAACTGCAGGAAGACTCATTCGGCAGTCCGGAACAGGCAAAGGTCGCTTGCTGGTTGAAACCGTTGGTCGGGGTAAGCGTTACAACAGCAGTTGCGCTCCCACCGGCAGAGATCGAAAGCGTCCCTGGGTTTATGCCAATAGAAAATCCTGGTGCATTTGTTGAGGAGTCCGCGTAGTAAACCGCGAGACTGCCGATAGAGGTAAAGTAAGCTGTTCCACCGGGTGTTCCTATGAGGCGTATCCCATCGCCCTGGGTATCGGGAAAGTTGAAGGTGTACGCAGTTTGGCTGCCAACCTGATTGTTGTAAGCATATGGCGGCGTTATTGTGATTCCACCAACATCGATCCACTGAAAGTTTTGACGAACCTGAACTTTTAAGTTGCTGGAATACCAGCCGCCGTTGGGGAACATCGTACCTGTTGTATAAATTACCTTGTTAACGTTATACGTTTGGGGCCAGGTGTAGCCCCACCAATCGGTCACTTTCACTTCTTCGTCCCAATCATCTTCGCTATTCCCTGGAGATCCATTGGCCATTTGATCGGCGCAATTGAACGCGCACAGCGAACCAAAATGGGTGCTCTTGCTGACGGCACGAGTGCCCGGTTCCAATGCCAGGTTTGCCGTGGAATGGGTGTTCGTGGGGGAAGTAGCTGCATAAGGTTGCAAGAACACTTTCCGAAGCGAAAACTTGTAAGAATCCCCGCTGCAGCAGACGTTGCTCTGCAAATAGAGCGTCTTGCCATCCGTACTTATAAATTTTGAAGGAATACTGGTTCCATATTGTCCGCGATTCTGAGTCAGCCGCAACGGCCCAAAATCATTTGAGAGGACAAGGCTCCACGGCCCCCATGGCTGCGGCGCCTCATAGAATTCATGGGTGGAACATCCCCACGTCACCATCAGATAGCGATTCAGTGGCTGATCGTAAACCGCGCCTCCCTGCGCGATCACTTTCTGATTTGCGGGGCAATCAGTCCCAAACATGGAGGCGTAGAGATTTCGCTCGTCTGTTAAGACCGCGACCTTCTGTGTGATGTCGCTTGTCCAAGTGGGAGTGCTCCCGTTCATGCCAGAAAAAAACTGCCAGGAAGAGCGGTCAAGTACACTCGAATTCGGAACACGCCCGAGAAAAACTGTGGTCTGATCTCGCCAATTGTTGTCCAACCCGTATGCATAGACGTAGCTATCAGACGCGTTGCCATAGTTCTGGCCATAATCGAGAAAGAAGATCGTCGTGAACTTGTAGGCCAAAAGGTTCGAAGGATCCCCTGGCGTACCAAACATGGGAGTGGCAGGATTCTGCGACCAGGTCAGTCCGTGATCGGTCGACTTCACGATGGAAGCTGCTGGGGCATCTTCAAAGGTGTTCTCATTCAGGTTCTGATACGCGAGATAGATCGCACCGCCGACACACAACATACCCGTAGGTTTGTCCGTATATGGGCTGCCGCTGTAGTTGTTGCCAACGTCGCCAGCCAGGAAGACTCCGGCGAGGTTCGGAGGCGTTCCAGATATTTTTCCAACGGCCATCGGATAGAAGACATTGGAAAAGTTCGTTCCATCTCCGTTGGCGGCATAGAGATTCCCATCGTCCGCCCAGCAGCTTGGCCAGAGATCGCCGTTTCCTGCAAGCTGGTAGGTTGAATAAGACTCTTCTGCCGCGGTGGAAAAGAAGTTGCTCTGTGGCGGAGAGACAGTCTGTTGCATCGAGACGTCATCAACTCTTAGCCAGCGATCCACGTTCTGACCCTTGAAGCCAGCATGCACTTTGACAGCAAGAGAGACGGTCAGGGCAAAGAAGAGTCCGATTGCGAAGCGGACAAGCCTGCGCGAGAGGATCGTACGTACCGCAGTCCGACGATGAGAGCTTGACAATACGGCTGGAATGAATCGTTTCATCTCTTTTGTAAGCCTTGCCTTCCTTAGCCAGCGCCGTTTTCTCCACCCGAATTCAGTTCGCGAACATTCATCGCAACGCTTTCGGAGAAAGCTCCTTGTGCTGGCCGCATCAAGTTCAATTTGGCTGTGGAACTTTTTCCTCTGCGTCCTGGTCGGCTATGGCTTTTTGCTCCGCGAGAGCTCCAAGTTCCTTCTGGGCGCGCTTCCGCGCTTTGGTATCCACTGAAGTTCGCTGAAACAACTCCAACGCACGGTCCACCCCTTCACGATCCCCCATGCCCCGATATGCCCTCGAGAGAAGATAGTAGGCGGTCGAATCGTCCTTCTTTACGGAAACGTAGTGAGTCAGAGTCGCAACAGCCGTTCGATAATCCCTGCGATTGAGGTCGATCTTACCCAGTAAGAGATAAACTTCCACCGGAGGGCGATCCAGCCCAAGCGCCGTCTCCAGGTGCTTGCGGGCTTCATCATCCTTGCCCATCAGGATCAGAACCTGCGCTACATTGGTGTGTAGTCCTGCGGAATTCGGCTGAATCTGAAGCTCGGCCTCAAATTCGCTTAACGCCTCAGCTACTTTTGCTCTTTTTAACTTAGCGGTGCCAATCGCTTCGTGGATTCCGGGCAAATCGGGCTTCTGCTTCAGGACGGCCTGGTATTCCTCGATTGCTTCCTCCAAATGCTCGCCTGCAGCGAACGCATCGGCAACGATCTGATGCGCACGATAGGAGTCTGGGGCTATTTCCACGACGCGCTGAAAAGATGCCTGAGCTTCGTGTTCTGCTTCGAGCGCCTGGAAATAGAGCCTGTCCTCTTCCGCATTCGCTGTCTGCGCAAATTGAGGCGCCGCCGGAGGCACTCCGCCCAACTCGGTGATGCGATCAGAAAGTTCTGCAACGTCCGGGCGGCGCGCAAACGCTTGCTTGAAATCCTCCAAAGCGCCTCTCCGCTCGCCTTTCAGAAGTAATTGTTCTCCGGACAGTTGCCAAATTCGGCCTCCGTCCGGAGCGATTGCGATCAAGCGGACCGTTGCGTCTCGACCAACTTCCAGATGTGCCTTGCCCAACGCGTACCACACGTCAATGTTCTTAGGATCAAGCTTGCAGGCTGCTTTGAACTCATTCAACGCGAGTGAGTATCGAGATTGCGCGACATACGCGTATCCCAGCCATGTGTGGGCGATCACATCGGAAGGACTAAGTTCTACCGCCTTTTGCAACTCTGGCACGGCTTTATCTGGTTGCGAGAGTCTGTACCAGGCCAAGCCTGAGAAGAGGTGTGGGGCCACCAGATTCGCATTTAAGGAGGCGGCCTTTCGAAGGACAACCACGGCTCGAGTCAAGTCATGGTTGAAGTAGAGGGCCATTCCAAGATTGCTCAGCATTTCTGCATTTTGCGGAAGGAGACGAACAACTGCTTCGTATTCGCGAACTGCAGCCGGAAAATCGTCTCGACGCTGTGCCTCTCGCGCCGCCTGAGCGTGTTGTGTGATCTCGTCAGTGACTGTCTGTGACTGAAAAAAAAAGGCCATGCTTGCCCAGATAACGCATTTGGCAAGCATGGCCATAGGGGTGTGGGGTTAGAACTCCAGTTTTAGACCGAATTGAATAATTCTGGGGCCGTTTTGCTGAGAAGTCATTATACCAAACGGCGTGTTTGAGCCCTGCAGACTCCCAGCACTGAGGTCCGGCGGAGCAAAGTTATAGATGAACGTAGGCGCACCCCCCGAGCCGAATACCACCCGGTTGAACGCATTGAAGAAGTTGGCCTGAAACTGCAGGTTCACCCTTTCGTAGAGTGGGATTCGCTTGGAGATGGACAAGTCCTCGTTGAGAAACCTCGGCATGCGCAAACCCGAGAAGAAGTTTGGAGCATTGCCAAAGTCGCCTTGAGCCGGCGCCTTGAACGCGGCAGGATTGATGTAGAACTGGCATGCCGCGCGGCCTGGCGCCAGGATCGGTCCAGAGCAGTTGGGGTCGTAGGCCGGATTCTTCAGAGGCTGCCCGGGAACGACGTCCGGACGGAAGCTGAAGCCATCCGAGGCGTGATAGGGGTTTGAACTTCCGAACGCATCGTACTCGATGTGAATCGGACGTCCGCTCTGGTAGTGCAGAATCCCGCTCGTCTGCCATCCGCCGACGATCTTTCCTACGACGCCTCCATGGTTCAGCATCTTCTTGCCAGGACCGAAAGGAAGCTCATAGGTATAGCTGATCGAAAGGTTGTGTGGAATGTCCGAACTGGTCACGGAACGCTGCGCTTTGCCGTTGTAATAATCCTGGAAGAAGGAACCCGCAAAAACCGCGTTTTCCGCACCCGCTTGCCAGCCAATGTTGGAATCGACATCTCCGATGGTTTTGGAGAATGTATAAGCCACAAGGAAGGTCAAACCGTTGGAGAAGCGTTTCTGAAGGCTGGTCTGGAGGCCGTTGTACGAAACGCTGCCAATCGGGTTTTCCACATTGTCGATATTTCCGAATTGCGGGAAAGGCCGCAACGCCTGTCCGATGGTCGCCGCGGGACCAAAGGTAGATACGAAACCGGGCCAAGGGGCGTTAATTCCTGCGGCTGCTGCTCTCGGGTCGGTGATTGGCAGCGCCAGGAATTCGTTGAGTGGGAGGCCGCCCGCTGCTGCAGCTGCGCTGAATTGCTTCGCGAGGGCCGGATCGATCTGATTTGGTTTGGACCACACTCCCATATGATAGGCGTGCATGCCAACGTAGCCGACACTTAGCAACATTGTGCTGTTGAGTTGCCGCTGCACCTGGCCGGTCCAGAAAAATTGCGTGGGCGGAATCCCCGAACTCGGGCGAACCCAGGGCGGATTGGTATTGCCCACGAGCGCGCCAGGATCGAGATTCGCTCCGGTAATTGCGGAAGCCGGATAGGGATTATCCCAATAGTAGGCAGCCGAGCCAATCGCGTCTCCCGGCCGGTTCAAAGTAGCCAGGCCGGCGAAGCCGCTGTCATAGAGACCGCCGCCAATGCCATTGACTAGATTGTCGTTGCCAACGGGTCTGTTCACGGCAAACGATCCACGGTAGGACATGCGGTGAGTGCCCGGAGAATATGCAAATCCGATTCTGGGTTGGAAGCCCGTATAGCTTGTGTCACCAATCCGGGCCTTTCCGTTGCGGCCAGGGCCATTGCCGTAATAGGTGAAGGCTCCCGGCAAGTTGCCAGCGGCAGGATTGGGTAGGGTCGGGTCAAGCGTCGAGACGTTGCCCTTGGCTTCCGTTCTGGGCACTTGAATGTCATAGCGAATGCCTAAATTGAGCGTGAGATTGGAGCTGACTCTCCAGTCGTCCTGGAAATACACACCCGTCTGCAACCACCGCTGATACTGCATCACCGGGTAGTCGATACGGGAAAAGTCGCTTCCGCCAAGTAGGAAACTGGCGAACGGGTTTCCCGTGCCCGCCGGAATGGATACTGCCTGATTTCCATTGATGAATCCCGTTCCGTTCTGGGCAGTTTGCGTCGCTTCGAAAACCCAGTTGCCAACGGGAAGTCCTCCTTCATTTCGCTGCAAACGGCGGAGCTCACCGCCAATGTTGAAAGAATGACGGCCGTGAATCTTCACCAGGTTATCGTTCACAATGTAGCGATTTTCCGCCACGATCGATCCTTGCGTCCCGCCAATGCCAGTGATCGAGCTGATTCCTATATGCGGGAACGAACTGCTGCCGCCTAGTGGAGGCAGTCCCATAATTCCGAGCGCCGCAAGCCCCGGGCCCGCCTGTTGCGGTCCGGCGAGGTTGGTATCGCGAAGGAAGCCGACGTTAAGGCTGTTCACAAGAGTTGGAGAGAAGGTGTAGTTATGCGTAACACGGAACTGCTTGGTCGGAGCATCGGTAATGGCCGAGTCCAACGCGTTCAGGCTTCCGTTGTTCCCATTCAAATAGCCGCCCCAAAATGCGCTGCCGGCAATGGTCTGTCTCTCGGAGATGTGCTCGTCGAGTTTTATGACGACGCGATGTTCGTCAACCTTGGAGCTCTGAACGCGGAGAAAGTTGTTGAAAAGGCCGTCATTACTCGCCGTGGGAAAGCTCGGCAGGATCTTCTGGGAGACCGCGCTGAAGGCGCTTGTTGGAATGATGTTGTTGGCGTAGGAATCCCTCACTTGATATTGGTTGCCGTCGGGGCCTGTCACCGTATGGACTGAAAATGGATTATAAATTTCGCCTGTGAAAATGGGGTTGCCCGCGGCATCGGTAACGGCACTACCGTTCACTGTGAGCTGTGGCCCCAAAATCTGCGAGAAGTCTCCTGCGCGGAACTTGTTGGGAAATGTCGTCAGGCTGGCGTTGTTGGAACTGGGACGAAATTTGAAGCCAGTATAATCGACAAAGAAAAACGTCTTGTTTTTGCCTTCATAGAGCTTGGGGATCCAGACCGGGCCGCCAAAATTGCCGCCGTATTCGTTCTGCTTTAAAGGAGCCTTTTTCTGACCAGTCGCGTTGCCGACAAAACCGGTCGCGTTCAGGGCATCGTTTTGCAGGTAATCGTAAAGCGTGCCGTGATATTGGTTGGTGCCCGATTTGAAAGTAAAGGACACCAAACCGTTCGAAAATCCGTACTGCGCGTTTTGACTGTTGTTGACCATCTTGAATTCGCCAATGGACTCAAGCGAAGGATGGTTCTGGGAGACGTCTCCGGCGAGAGCGGTGCCGCTGACCGGAATTCCGTCAATGTAAACCTCATTCGAATAACTGATCCCGCCGCTGATGTGTAAACGATAGTCCGGCGTCGCACCTGGAGTTGAACCGGCCACGCCCGGCGTCAGCAGCACGAAGCTCAAGGGGTTGCGGCTGTCACCGCTGAGTGGTACCGGCAGATCCTTGATTTCCTGTGGCGTGATACTAGTGCCGATGTCAGAGGTCTGCGTGTCGACCGCGGCGGCGTTCGCCGAGACGGTCACGGTATCTTTAATTTCACCCGGGCTCAGCGTCACGACGAGTGAAATCGTTTTGCCAACTTCGACCACAAGGCGTTCCTGCGTGGAAGTGGCGAAACCTTTTGCTTGAACCGTTAATGAATAGACGCCAGGAGCGAGATTGAGAAAATTGAAATCGCCAGCAGCGCCGGAAGTCGAGGTCGCGACCACTCCAGTCGCTGTGTTCTTTAGCGATAGCTCGGCGCCAGCGATACTCCCCTTCTGGGTGTCTTGCGTTTCACCCCGGATAGCACCGCGGTCCGCTTGCGCGCTTGCACGAAATGGAAGAAAAAGAATGGAAAGCAAAGAGAAAAACACAACGAGAGATCTTGTCTTCATAACGGCTCCTCCCCAAGAAGCCAAACGGTGAAACCTTTCACAGCGAACCCATAGAATTAGCAGTATCTAGGTGTAAATCAGCCATGAATCGTTTCATTGAGCGGATTAGAGCATGCTGTTCCAATGACTGTCAAGCGTTTTGTCAAAAAGGGATTATCCGTGATTAGAGCGCGGCAGGCCTGAGGGACGAGACTGCGACCGGGTTTTGTGTTTTGGTCGAACTGCGAACGGTCAGCGTGGGCTTCAAGCGAACAATGAGGGGTTTGCCCTTCAATTTGCCATCAATGCGATCCATGAGCAGGTCCGCGCCCTGGGCTCCCATTTCATAGGTAGGCTGAGCCACAACGGTCAAACGAGGATAAAAGGAGTGGTCGCCGACAATGTCATCGAACGTTGCCAACCCCAGATCTTCCGGGTAGTGCACGCCCATCTCTTCAAACGCTTGAAGAACCCCCAACGTCATCATCCCATTGCAGACAAATATCGCGGATGGACGAACGCGCCTGAGCAAAAGTTCCTTGGCAATGCGATACCCGGACTCTTCTCGGAAATCGCCTTCGAGAATCAACTCCCGGTTGACGTCCAGATGTGCTTCCCGGTGCGCTTCTACATAGCCTCGGAGGCGTTCGCGCGCGATCTGAAGCTTATGCGGCCCGGTAATGACTGCAATATTCCGATAACCGACGCGAAGCAAATGACGCACGCAATCCTGCCCGCCTCGAACGTTGTCCAGCAGGACAGAGTCCAGTTTTATGCCCACCGCGGCTCTATCCAGGCAGACGACAGGAATTCCAGCCTCCACTACTCGTCGAATGTGGCCGCTATCCTTGCCCGGCGCACAGGCAAGAAGGATCCCATCGACGCGACGCGATCGCAGCGCAGCGAGAATGCTCTGCTCTCTCTCGATTTGCTCGTCGGTGTTCGCGGTAACCAAAAGATAGCGCCGCTGAAGGGCTTTTTCCTCGGCGCCACGCATGATGTCCGGAAAGAAAGGGTTGGTGATGTCTGGCAGGACCATGCCGAGCATGTAAGTCTGCTTAACTTTCAAACTGCGTGCAATTTCGTTTGGATGGTAGTCCAGCGCACGGATAGCGGCCTCAACGCGCTCTCGCAGTTCACGCCCCACGCTTGGATTGCCACTCAAGACATTGGAGACAGTACCGACAGAAACCCCTGCTCGTTTCGCGACTTCAACGATTGTCGACATGTGAGAGCACCGGCCGCGCCGTAAGGACTGCAACGGCTTAGGCGTTGTGGGGGAGATGATAGCAGGAGCGTGCAGGCAAATGCCACAGGCAAAGCAACGGAACATTTCACTTTTTGGCTATTTGAATCGTTTCATCACGTGTGATAAAAACGCTTTGGTCTTTTTTGGGAGAGATCGGGTTCCAAATGATGGGAATCTTAGGCAACCTTACCGCGGCTCGGTGGACTCGCTCTCGCTGGTTCCAAATCAAAGCGCGCGTCATAGGCACCGGATTGTTTTTGCTTTTCTTGTCTTCCCAGGCTCCGGTCGCTTTGGGAGCTGATCAAGATCTCTGGGTGCGCCCACAAAACCCGGGGGATCCTCTTATTTGGGGACGGAAAGACGGGATCCTGTTCGGATTGCCCTCCGTGGGTGGTCTCCCGGGACCTCGCGGGCTGATTCGCGTGGGTGTCGTTTCTCCCGAAACCAACGTCCCACAGCTTGTTAATTTTGTCGCAATAGAACCCGTTGTGACCGGCGCGGGCAGGCGCTTTGACCGAATGGCGTTCAGTGAGCTTGAAGCGAGTCAGTTGGACGAAGGCAGCAGAGGCAAGCGGTTGTGGGTAGATCCCGCAGAAGATTTTCGTGGAACGCTTGCAACGGTGAAGGAATCCCCCAAGCGAATCGAACGGTTGAGCGTACGGATCGACGTCGAAAAATTCGCGGCAAATGGTGCGCAGGTATACGTGGTTGTGTCGATCGACAGCGACCGGCCTACTGAGCTCAACTTAACCGTGTTCCAAGCTGCCGATAGCCCCAAGATCGAGGAACTTACGCTCACTGCAACGATGGGCAACTTCGAACGGTTGCGGTGGCTCTTCCTGAAAAACATAATTGTGGACAGCCGTGTGCTGTATAACTCAGAGGAGGGCAATGCGTTTTTCGAGCACGAAAACTACCCGCTGGAGGAGATGCTGCGCACAGCAGGCGGCGATGCAATCGCCCTTTGCGCGACAAACGAAGCCACTCCTTCTTCAGAAATGGACACGCCCTCCAGCTTTTGGCACTACCCGCTTCCCCGAATGACCCAGTATTGGAAAGTGCTGGCACGGGACATAGAGCCCGATCTGCGCGTAAGGGTGAACGGGCGGCATACCTACTGGGGATCCCACAAAACAGTTCCGAACGGAACGGCTTTTGAAAACTTCGAAGTCAGGCAGCGATACCGGCCCGGCCAGATATTTATTTTCGGCATGACGATGACCGAGCCATGGGCCTTCGAACCGCCGATTCCGCATTTGCTGCAGCCGGATTCAAAGAATGAAAAGAAAAATTGAACCCTTACATTACATAAGGAGAGACTCGTGAACAAACTCAGATTTATTTTTTGCAAAAACTATTCGCAGAGGAAAAGGCCTGCCGCCCGGCTAGGGAGTTTGTTGCTAGCGGTCATTGGGCTCTGTGCGTTTTCGACGAGTGCACAAGACTTGTCGTCGCTTCCATTTCAAAAGACGTATACCCAGGAGCGCGTTTCCTCGTCCGATCCTACCGGCGGAAACGACGATGGCAACTGGAAGAACCCCATCAAAGCGGGAGAGCAACGGACCATTGCCGAACTCGCCGGTCCGGGAATCATCACCCACATGTGGTTCACCATTGCGACTCCAGAACAGTATCATTTGAAAAAAATCGTACTGCGAATCTTCTGGGATGGCGATGCGCTGCCGGCGGTGGAAAGCCCAATTGGGGATTTTTTCGGATTGGGCTTGGGAGAATATTTTGTTTATGAGTCCGGACCTCTTTCAGTCGGTTCGCAAAAAGCGCTGAATTGCTATTTCCCGATGCCCTTTTACAAGTCGGCGCGCATCACCATAACGAACGAAGGGACACAGCCGATCTCGGCGTTCTACTACAACATTGACTGGCAAAAACACGAGCATCTTCCCGAGAATATGTTTCGTTTCTACGCCGAATACCGTCAAGCGCAGCCAAATCAGGGATGGACGGATGACTGGAAGGCGAACAGTGATCCCAAGGTTGACGGAGCGAAAAACAAGGATGGGCAGTCCAATTACGTGATGTTCGAGGCAGAGGGGCCCGGGCACTACGTCGGAGTCACACAGAGCATTTTGCAAAATCAGGGAGACTGGTGGGGAGAAGGCGACGACATGATGTTTGTGGATGATCGGCAGACTCCGCACATTCTTGGTACAGGCTCGGAAGACTACTATCTGGGTGCGTGGTGCTATGGCAATTGCGGCATAAATCCGTTCGGATCAAACCATCCTACGTTTGCTTTTCAGCGCTATGGAAATCCCGTAAACGGAGGGGATAATCGCGGCGCGGAATGGACGGTCTATCGGTTCCACACCGATTCGCCAGTGCCCTTCTCCAAATATTTCAAGATGACCATCGAGCATGGACATGCCAATCATCGCTCGGACAATTTCTATACGGTTGCGTATTGGTATCAAAAAGGACCGCACAAACTCCGGAAGCCACTTCCACCGGTTGAAGACCGCATTCCCAGGATGGTGAATGTCGGCGGGCCGAGTATGGGCAAGCCGTAATTGAATTCTCACCGGCGCTAGGCTAACACCGGCCGCAGAATCAAGAAAGTTGTGGCGCGTTACTTGGGATTGGTTGGGAATCTCGTCCAAGCTAAAGCGATCAGTTGCCGGCGTCCAATCTCAGAGTGTATCCGTCGCTGGCAAGTTTGTTGCCGAAAACGATGACTGGCGCTTGGTGGTTCACTACAATCCTGTACTGCGCGGTCTGATTGACTCCCGCAAAGCGAACTACGAGCTCCTGCAGTTTTGGCACCGCTTCAGCTTCAAACGAAATCGTGTTGCCGGATACGCGCAGATTTGTCAGGGTAGAGCCGTTGAAACCAACCGCATGCTTGCGACGGAGATCGACGAACGCGTCGCCAAGCGTGCCAGACATGATTTCCACTGAAGTCATCGCACTGCCCGTGCCCCAGTGAAAGCCGGTCATTGAACCGGGCTCATTCTTGAATCCCGTGTGCGCCCAGTTTTCCCATGGCGCAACCGCGAAAGTAGCGCGGGCGGCGCCGACTGCCCGCTCTAGATACTCCGCCTCTCCGGTTTCCTTGTAGTAGTCCAGAAGCAGAACTGCGGCGTAGCACTGCCTTGCGTCGCTCCATTCCGCGTCGGTATTTTGCGTTGTGAATCCGCCCAGCAGTTTTGGATCAAAATACGGGGGATTCCACACTTGTTGCGTCAATAGCAGGTAGTCAAGAACTTCGGAACCCTTCTGCAGCCACTTGCGCTCTTTCGACGTGCGGTAGAGCTCCAGATAGGCCATCGCGGCCTGCATGGTCGACAGGTTGTTCTGGGGATATTGGGCGGTCACACGATCGTAGAAATCAAAATTCTTTCGCGCACAAGATTTGAACGTTTCGAAATCCCACCAGAGCTGGCGCGGCAGCACTTCACGACTGACAAATTCCATGGCCCGAGTCCCTGCATCTGTATAAGTCTTTTCTCCCGTAACTTCGCCGAGTCTGAGCAAGAGAAGAGCGGAGCCCGCTGTTTCGGCGTTCAGGTCACGAAACTCCTGCCGCGGTTTGAGTTCCGCGTCGAACCACGAAGGAATTACTCCAGAAGGCCTTTGGTGCTGCACCAGAAAATCGCCATAACGCCGAACAAAAGCTGTGATTTCGCCTTTCCGATTTGGCGTCAGTTCCTCTGCCCATCGAAGCATCCAATATGCCGTCCAGGACATGCAAAAAGCATGGTAGTCGTCCGAAAAGCCGGCCCAGCCGTCCTCTTTAATCCAGCGATGCGAGGAAACTAGATAAATGGTTGGGAACGCTCCATCTTGCTGCGGACTCTGCAAAGCCAGCGTCAGAACGCTCTCCGCTTTTCGCTGTATGTCTGCATTTTGTGTTTTCCGGCCATAGAGATACCAACCGTATGCCGTTCGCAAAGACTGAAACCAGGAATTAAACCAGGCATCTTCTTCGGGTTTGTCCCAATAGCCTAGATAATTGCGATTGCTCAGCAGCGTGCCGCAATTTCCGCCACCTGCGGGACAGTCTACCTGCCGATAGACTTCGTCGGCGTAACGGATCCACGCTTCCCGTCGCCACTCATCAAATGTTTCAAGCTCCGGCTGACGCACGTTCTTTTGCAAATCCTTCGACATCAACAACGCTTCGTGTCCCATGGTTTGCCACAGTCGCCGCACGATTCGTCGGTAGCCAAGTTTCAGCGGTTGCGGAGAGGCCACAATCGTGTAAGCGTAATCGATAGTTTTTCCAGGCGTTGAGATTGCGCTGTTCGAAGAGCGCCGGAAGTAGCTATGCCCGTAAGGTTCCGATGCGACAGCTCCATAGGACATCCACGGTTTGGCTTCAGAAGTCACATCCAAATCTAGAGCAAGATGAGGTTCTGAATGGGTAGCAAGTGCGGGCATCAAAGCGGCAAGGACTGCGCCTTGCTGGAGCATCACGACCGGAGATTTGAAACCCCATTGAGGTATGAGGCCGTCGCTTTCATTTTTTAGATTTTGGCTCCAAACAAAATCGACGGGCCCCGACGTTTGCGTATCGGACGCGCGTCTTCCTGGCACGAATACGTATCTATCCTCAACAGAGCGCGTCACTGTTCCCGGGTTTGGCGTGAATTGCACCTGGACGGAGATCGCATCTGGCTCTGTAGTCAGTGAGAGTACGCGTTGCACGGATCCTGTGGCGCAATTGGAAATGATGACAATCTTGGCCGGACGCTTGCGGGCCTTGAGCGATTTAATGGCGCAAGCTTGCAGGTTGGCGGGCGTCCCCGATGTCACGCGAGTTACAAATCCCCTTGTAGATAAGGCGCCTGTCCACTTTCCATTTTGAAGAATTTCAATGACTTCGTTTGCACCCTGGCCGTCGCGAACTATTTGGACGCGTATCTTTCCGCCCTGGGCCATCAATGCAAGGCGGGAAGGCTGCTGTTCCCCCCGTAAAATTGCCGCGTTTGCAAGCAACAACGAAATGGCAAAGAGGATTTTCATAGCGCACCAATAAAGTTTCGAGTAGTTGCCAGGTAGAACCGCCGGTTACGAATGGTGACAGCAGAGATCTATTTTGGATGGCGCGGCCAAAAACAAATTCCGTACACCAACCCAAGCGCCAGCAGGCCAATACCCCACCAGATTTGCAAATGCATGCCTTGCATGGCGACACCTTGAGTATCCGAAGTGGGGGCCCAAAGTCCGGCGACAAGAATCAGGGCTCCATAGACTGCGAGGAGCCATCCGGCAAAAAACCAAATGGGAATCATTGTTTTCGTACTCATCTTGCCCTACCAAAACAGGATGTTTAGCACGACGAACCCAATCGCAACAGCGCCGGCCCAGACCGCGGGCCGTTTGAAAATCGGAAGCTCGTCCATGGACGGCAAAGTTGTCAACCCGTAAACGAGACCCTGCAGTTCTTCTTCCGGCTTGGGTTTCGTAAACAGCGTTACCACCACCGTCACCAGCACATTCGCAAGTAGCGACCACATAGCTCGATACAGGTTCTCAGCCATATCTTTGGCGTCCGAGGAGAAAGCAACATACCGCAGCGCAGGCGGGTCCAACTTCACCCACAACCAAAGCAGGAATGAGACCAAAATACCGGCCAGCAAGCCCCAAAAACCGGCGCTCGGTGTCGTCCGCTTCCACATCATCCCAAGCACTACCGTTCCGAACATGGGAACGATGAAGAAGACAAACACGGCCTGCGCGTAAACGATGATGCTGGAAAAATTCATCACCAGATAAGCGGTTCCGATGCTGACGATTACACCTAGAAGGGAACACCAGCGCCCCATGCTGAGATAGTGGGCATCGGAGGCCTGCTTTCGCAGGAGAGGCTTGTAAATGTCGTAAGTCCAAACCGTTGCGAAAGCACTGACGTTGCCGGCCATTCCGCTCATGAAGCCCGCAATCAACGCAGTCACACCGAGGCCAAGAAGCCCTGGGCCGCAATAGCGCGCCAGCATCAGAGGCAAGGCCTCATTGTACGTATGGACACCAGGAGTGTTTACCATAGTTTCCGGCACGAGCTTAAACGGAAGCACGCCCAGGGCGAGGAGTCCCGGAAGAATCACAATGAGCGGTACCATCATCTTGAAAAAACTCCCAATGATAGTGCCCATCTGCGCTGAACGAAGATCCTTGGCAGCCATAACGCGTTGAACGACCAAGAAATCTGTGGTCCAGTAACCAAACGAAATGGCTAAGCCCCATCCGAAGACAATTCCCGTCCAATGAACGCCCATCGGATTGGCTGTGAACGATCCTAGATTGCTCCACATGTGAGTAAAGTCTTGTCCGGGAAAATTCTCGGATATGCGACGAACCAACCCCGACCAACCGCCGGTTTCCGCGAGACCTGCGATCGGGATCACCAAAACGCCCAGCCAAATCAGCAAGAATTGCAGAACTTCCGTATAGATGGCTGAGAGCAAGCCGCCAGCCATGACGTAAATGGCCACCGTAAGCGAAGAAACCCAGATACTGAAGTGAATGTTCCACCCCAGAATTACTTTCATGATGACGGCCATTGAATACATGTTGATGCCGCTCATCAGGATGGTCATTACCGCGAAGGAAATGGCTGAGAGCGAACGCGCACCCTCTCCGTAGCGAAGCTGAAGATAGCCGGGCACCGAATGTGTCTTACAAATATAGTAAAACGGCAGCATGACCAGCGAGAGGAATAGAATCGCGGGGATCGCTCCAATCCAGTAGGCATGCGCAATGAGAATTCCGTACTGGTAGGTTGCTGCGGCGTAACCCATCATTTCCAGCGAGCCCAAATTCGCAGAGATAAAACTGAGGCCAGCGATCCAGGCGGTCATCCCATGGCCGGCGCTGAAGAAGTCTTCACCGGTTTTTGCGAACTTTCTTAGATAAAACCCAAGCCCGAGGACAAAGACGAAATAAATAACAATGATTGTCAGGTCGATTGGACTAAGCGACATCAAGCGCGGAGCCGCAATCAGGGCCGCGCAGGAACTCTTTCCCCATAGCGAGAGAAAGGACCAGTCCGGGATCAACGCGCACTTCCGTCCAGCATCGGGAGCACTGCGCGGTCGATAGCGTCATCGGTCAGTTCCGTTAATTTCACGTTACGGAAGAGGCTCCATTTCTCCGTCTGTTCTACGGAATGGCCCGGCACGACTTTCGTCATCGGGCCGAGTGTTTCCATCTCAAGAAACTCGTTGTTGGTAAAAGTCTCAAAGGAACAACCAAAATCGGGGTATGACTTTGCCGGGTCGGAACTGGCTTGCTTTACGAACGCTTCCCCATTCAAAAGATAGGCGCCCCAAGTGCGCGGGTTGAACAAACCAATCTTTTGAGGCTCTGCGCTCCCTGAATCCTGTCTCAAAATCAAATACTTTTTCGTGAAAGTCCAGCGCTTGTCTGACAGGTCCGTATACGCCCACATCACTAGAGGATTCGTCGCTTCCAAGTTGATCGGATGTTTGCCGCGCGGCGGGAAACCAGTGATGGCCATGCCTCCAGGCGCCATCATGGTCAGCACCCACGGCGAGAATTCAAGCGTGAACAAAGAGTGATTTGTGATTCGATGAGAGACGGTCACCATTGTCCCTGATTGCGCCATGCTGATCTCTATTTCCTTCTGTAACCCGGTAAGCGGTTCGACCGGGGCTCGAGCGATCAGTCCGTCGCGAGTCGGCACCACTTCGACGGGCACATTGTCGGGCGCCCACGTTGCGATTGCATCCTCCGGCGCCTTCCACACGCGGTCTCCTCCGCGAAGTTGAAATTTTTCCTCTCCACTCTTCCCCAACTGTTCAGCATATTCCTTGAACAGATTCTGGCCGCCAACAAATCCAAAGCGAATCACGCGAGGTCCCACATCCCCCGTGACAACAACCTCGACCTCTCCGTTGCTGACCCTGTAACAATTCTTCCAGCCTTTGTAATCGGTCTTTTCCACCTTAACCCCGGCAAGGACGCTCGAAGTGCAAGTGAGCATAATCAAGAAAATTGGTGCAATTCGTAGCATGGAGTCCCTCTCCTGGCGCCTCCGCCGAGCTATCCCAAACGCTCGATTCAACCGGTGAGGCTGCTTTTGATTTTTCCCGGGCAACAAAATCCAGTCTAACAACCTTCAGCGTCTCAAATTCAGTTGCCGTGAATCGTTTCATTTCAAGGCATTTAAGCATGGGCAAAAAACGAGTGTCAAGCATCTTTTGGATCTCCGTGAATCCCAATATGCGTGAATGGGCCTATTTGTTATTCGGTTGCGCCCGGCAAAAGTGCGGAGGCGCGAAAAGGCGTGATTTTTCCTTGATGAAACGATTCATATCATGGCAAAATGCGCTCTCGCGCAGCGCGGCGGGCGTCGCTCGCATCTGGCGGCGACCGCGATGGTGCCGAAATTCGCGCTTCCTAAGAAAGGCTTAGCCAATGCCCTCCGAGGTCTACCTGGTCGCAAGCGGAGACTTACGTCATTCCGCCAACCTGAAGTGCTGGCCCGCTCAGAAATCGATGGAAGAGAGTTTGACCGCTGCAATTCGTAGTTTTGGATTTGAGGTTCGCCGCGCGCACCCATTTCAGTCCGAAAAAGGTCATGGTTTTATTGACAGCCAGCGCTATGGAATTGACGTCCTTCGCCGCATACCGCAAAACGCACCGGTCATCGTCGCGGAAGCAGTCTGGCAGTATAGCCACCATGTGTTATCGGGCCTTTACCATCACCAAGGACCAATACTTACCGCAGCGAACTGGAGTGGTGAGTGGCCTGGCCTGGTCGGTATGTTGAATCTCAATGCGTGTCTCACAAAAGCCGGTATCCCCTACGCCACGATCTGGAGCGAACAGTTTCGCGACGAGTACGCGTTAGGAGGGATCGAAAGTTGGCTGCGACATGGGCGAATCAAACATGACAGTTCCCATGTGCAGTCTCTAGGCTCCCGCGTCATTGCCGGGGTGCCTGATATCGTCGGCCGCCGCGTCGCTGAAAAGCTTCTGAGCGAGAAAGCGATTCTTGGGATATTCGATGAAGGGTGTATGGGAATGTACAACGCCATCATTCCCGATGAGTTGCTTCACCCCCTGGGCATTTTTAAGGAACGCCTGAGCCAGTCGGCCCTGTATGCTGCGATGACGCGCGTTCCCGCGAACGAAGCTCAATCTGTCCGAAGTTGGCTCGATTCGAAAGGCATGAAATTTCACACGGGCGTGGATTCGGCAGTCGACCTAACAAACGATCAAATTCTGGATCAATGCAGGATGTATATCGCAGCATTGAGAATCGCCGATGAGTTCGGCTGCGCCGCGATAGGCATCCAGTATCAGCAAGGCCTCAAAGACCTTACTCCTGCATCGGATTTGGTGGAAGGGCTTCTGAATAACGTCGACCGACCTCCGGTCACAGTAGCGGGCGGCACTCGCGTCTTGTATTCCGGACAGGCCTTGCCGCATTTTAATGAAGTAGACGAGTGTGCTGGCGTGGACGCACTGATTACAAACCGGGTTTGGAGGGAGCTACAGCTGGATCCGGAAACAACTCTTCATGACATTCGCTACGGCGAACAATTCAGGGACGATTTTGTTTGGGTATTCGAAATCTCGGGAGCGGCTCCACCCAATCACTTCGCCGGCGGATATCACGGGGCGACCAGCGAGCGCCAGCCGCCCATGTATTTCCCGCTTGGGGGAGGCACGCTCAAAGGAATCAGCAAACCTGGTGAAATCGTATGGAGCAGAGTCTTTGTTGAGTCAGGCAAATTGAAGGTGGACATGGGCCGCGGTAGTGTCGTTGATTTGCCCAAGGAAGAAACGGAGCGCCGTTGGGCGTCCACGACGCCTCAATGGCCTATCATGAACGCTGTTTTGCATGGAGTTACGCGCAACCAGTTGATGGCGCGTCACAAATCGAATCACATTCAGGTTGCTTACGGCAAGGATGCGGCCTCGGCAGATGTTGCGATGATGGCAAAGGCTGTCACATTCCGCGAACTGGGGATCGAAGTCTATCTCTGTGGTGTGGCTGACTAGACAGCTCCTTTGCTTTGATTTGTGCGTTTCGTGGCAATCCTACGCACGACGGAGAAAACTTGAGCATCGTTGCTGGAATCGATTTCGGAACGCTCAGCGTTCGCGCGTCAATTTTTGACAGCACCCGTGGAATGTTGGGATCTGGCTGCGCTGAATATCCTCTCCATCGGAAGCGCGACGATCCAGACTACGCAACCCAAAGTCATTTGGACCATATGAATGGACTCGTTGGAGCGGTGCAGATGGCCATCGCTTCTGCGGGAATAGAGGGCACAGCCATATCTGCCATTGCCGTGGACACTACGGGTTCAAGTGTCGTTCCCGTTGGATCGCGACTACAGCCCCTGGATGACTATTATCTCTGGTGTGACCATCGCGCTTGGCGGGAAGCCCAACTCATCACTAAGACTGCGCGAGAACTTGGCATCGAAGCCATTCGCTGGTGTGGAGGAACGTATTCGTCTGAGTGGGGATTTTCGAAGGTACTCCACTGGCTTCGCAATCATCCCGAAAAGCGAGAGAGTTTCGCCACGGCACTCGAGCACTGCGACATGGCAGCGGCGACACTTTGCGGCATCACGCAACCAGAGGAGATTCCCCGAAGCATCTGCGCCATGGGTCACAAATGGATGTGGAACGAAAGCCTCGGTGGATTGCCTCCTGAGGACTTTCTAGTTCAGGTTGACCCTCTCCTGGCCGGCTTGCGTGCCAAAATGTCGCTCGGCAGATACGCCGCCTCGGACTCGGCTGCCGGTCAGCTTTCCAAAACTTGGGCCGACAAAATGGGGCTTCGCAAGGGCATTCCGGTTCCAGTTGGGGCTCTCGACGCACACTGGGACGCGGTCGGAGCGGGCGTACGCCTTGGTGATGTGGTCAATGTCGTTGGAACTTCAACCTGCATGATCGCCATCAGTAAGACCCCAACGCTGGTGCCCGGTGTCTGTGGCGTCGTGCCGGGTTCCGTACACCCGTCGTATACGGGCATCGAAGCAGGGCTTTCTGCGACTGGCGACATCTTCAGCGCCATTGCGCAGCGAGCGGGCACAACAGTTGGCGAACTCTCACACGGGCTTGAGTCTTACAAACCTGGCCAGACGGGATTGATGCGCCTGACTTGGGACAACGGCGATCGTACCGTGCTCGTAAATCCAGAACTTGGCGGAGTCACTTTCGGCTGGAATCTGACTCACTCGGCTCAAGACGAACTCTTTGCCGCAATCGAGGGGACCGCATTTCATACGCGCATCATCCTTGACCGCTTGGAAGAGTATGGAACTGACGTCAGCCGCGTCATCAATGCAGGCGGAATCCCACGCAAGAGTCCCATCTTGAATCAGATTTACGCGGACATGCTGAATAAGCCTATCTTGGTACCGAAATCCGATTCCACTGGACTCGGTGCGGCAATTTTTGCGTTCCGAGCCGTGGGCGCATTTCTCTCGATCGAAGCCGCTCAAGAAGCTCTATGTCCCAAATACGAGATATACGAACCCAATCCGCAAAATCACGAAGTCTACGACCAACTATTTGAATACTACCGGCTCTTGTACTTTGCTCTGGGGGACCAGGACTCAGAACCAGTTAAGCTTGGCAAAGTGCTTCCCGCCTTGCGAAGAATCGCCGCTGCGAGCAGACGATGACTCGAGAAATCCGGAGAGACCTCGACGCGCCGGAACATTGAGGCAAGACTTCAAGAAACTCAATAGCTTGATTAAAGGAGATCCCAAATGAGATTGCGCACACTGGTCATGCTCTTCACTTTGCTGGCAGCCGCAGGCTTGGCTATGCCACAAGAAGCTCCAAACGACGGACTGAACAATAGCCTTGGAAATCTCTACCGCCTCTCAAATGCAAAGACACTTTCTATAAGTCCCGAGAATCTGACTGGAGAAAAAGGGAAAGGTGGGATGGCAACGACTGGGTCAGCCGCTCACGAAGCACGCGAGTTAGGCCAGGGCTGGAAGGTCAATCCTTTTGTCGTAATCAAGCCAGGGGAAACTTTCACTCTTGCCGAAATCAACGGACAAGGTGCGATTCAGCACATTTGGATGACGCCGACAGGAAATTGGCGTTTTTCTATTCTCAGGATGTACTGGGACGATGAGAAGGAGCCTTCGGTCGAGGTTCCGGTCGGAGACTTCTTCGTCATGGGGTGGGGAAAATATGCCAGGGTCTCATCTCTGCCGATCTGCATTAACCCTGGAAGCGCATTCAACTCGTATTGGCCCATGCCGTTTAAACGCAGAGCGAAGATCACCATGGAAAACATCGACGACCGTGAAATGCGTCTGTACTACCAGATTGACTACACCCAGTCGCAGGTGCCAAAAGACGCTGCCTACTTTCACGCGCAGTTCAGAAGAACAAATCCTTTGCCTTACAAGGATGTCTACACCATCCTCGACGGAGTAAAAGGCAAAGGGCAATATGTCGGCACTTACATGGCATGGGGAGTGCATAACAACGGCTGGTGGGGCGAAGGTGAAATCAAGTTTTACATGGATGGCGATCGCGAGTTCCCCACAATAAACGGGACGGGCACGGAAGACTACTTTAATGGTTCATACAATTTCGAGAACCAAAGCACAAAGCAATACGAAGAGTTCACGAGCCCGTATTCCGGGCTGATTCAAGTCATCAAGCCGGATGGACTATATCAATCGCAACAAAGATTTGGTCTTTACCGTTGGCACATTGTCGACCCGGTGCGTTTCGAGACGGATCTTCGCGTTACCATTCAGGCCCTAGGCTGGCGGAGCGGGCAAAGGTATCTTCCGCTCACGGACGATATATCTTCAGTCGCATTCTGGTATCAAACCGAGCCACATGCTCCGTTCCCAAAAATTCCCACTAAGGACGCACTCGAGATCAACTGACTCTTTTCTGGGCAGAATGGTCCATCGTGGTGCGCGTTAATTGCAGTAGACTCAGTCAACCGAGCGCCGGGCACCGAAGGACAAGATGGATCTGGATCTCAATGGCAAGGTTACCATCGTAACCGGAGGCGCTAGCGGCATTGGGGCAGCAATCGTGCTCGCTTGCGGAAGGGAAGGAGGAGTGCCAGTCCTCCTCGATCGAGACACCTCGGCAATTCATTGCCTGCAAGAAAAACTCCGCCAAGAAGAGATTGAAAATGACGCGTTTTCTGTGGACCTTGCCAATATTTCGGATTGCCGTCGAGCAGTAGAAGAGATTGCGAAAAAGTTCGGCCGAATCGACGGCTTGGTCAACAATGCAGGCGTCAACGACGGAGTCGGCTTGGAGCATGGAAGTCCGGAGCGATTTACCGCGTCTCTAAAGTCAAATTTGTTTCATTACTACGCGATCGCGCACACAGCGCTCCCCTTACTTAAGCAGTCGCAAGGGTCGATCGTGAACATCTCGTCGAAAGTAGTGTTTACCGGACAGGGTGGGACGTCCGGCTACGCAGCTGCCAAGGGAGCCATCTTGGCTTGTACAGAAGAATGGGCCGCGGAACTATCTCAATTTGGCGTTCGTGTGAATGTTGTGGTGCCCGCGGAGGTAAATACGCCGCAATATGCAGCATGGTTGAATAAGTTTGAAAACCCAAACATGGAACTGCAAAGGATCAGCGACAAGGTTCCTCTACACCATCGTATGACCGATCCAAACGAAGTGGCCGCACTGGTGGCCTTTCTACTCTCTCCCAAGTCCTCGGGCATCTCGGGCAAAGCTCTATTCGTCGATGGCGGCTATGTTCATCTGGACCGCCGGTTGACCTGAGTCACTCGCAGCCCCGGAAATCACAGGTTGGGCGTAATGGCGGGTTTTCTCGTTTGGATGCCCCCGGAGACGAGAAAGAAGTACACGATGGCGAGCGGACATCCAGCAAATCGGCCTGCGCTTCTGGTGACTTAAGTCACTGCTTGCAAACGGCATGCTGCCTTAGGCTGGCAGATAAGGGAGGCTCGTCATGAGTGGCAAAGTCTACCGTTGGCTGATCGCTGCAGCATCCGTTGTTCTGGCCGTAGCCCTGGGAATTTTCCTTGGAAGGAGTTCGTCTGGTCATAAGGGTGAACGCGGAAGGGAAGGCGTCGAGCAACTTGTACTTTCGCCGAAAGCGCATCTGCCGAGCGAAGATGCACGCTGGACATTCGCACCGGATGTTCCCCTGCCCATCGGCCACCGGGAACAGCGCCGTGAAATCGTTCACTGGACCATTCGTGAGGCGCAAAGCGAAATTGCTCCCGGTGTGATTTATGACGACGCCTGGGGCTTTGAAGGGCGCGTTCCTGGGCCATTGCTTCGTGTTCGCGTGGGTGACCTTGTCGAGGTACATCTGCGAAATGCGCTCAACAGCCTGCGCACGCACAACATCGACTTTCACTTTGTCATGGGGCCGGGCGGCGGAGCAAGCGCATTGAGTGTCGCCCCAGGCGAAGAAGCTGTGTTGGAAGCTCGCGCGACTGCGCCGGGATTCTACATGTTTCACTGCGCGACACCGGATATTCCGATGCATATTGCAAACGGGATGTACGGGTTCGTTCTAGTCGAACCGGAAGAGGGGCTGCCTGCGGTTGGCAAAGAACTCTACGTTGTTCAAAGCGAGATCTATACAACCGACGACAAACCAGGACACAAGTCGTTCGATATGGTCCGTGCAGACAAAGCCGACCCACAGTACGTCGTGTTTAACGGTTCGGTTGGAGCTCTGCTGAAGGACCAAGCGCCGATTGCCATGCAGAACGAGACCGTACGCATTTACGTCGGTAATGCGGGACCAAATCTCATTTCTTCGTTCCATGTAATCGGTCAGATTTTCGACAAGGTGTACCGGGAAGGCGATCTGCTCTCGCCGCCAGCACGTAGTTTACAAACGACCCTGATTCCAGCAGGCGGTTCGGCTGTAGTTGAGTTCACTCCACCGGTTCCGGGAACTTTTCTTCTTGTAGACCATGCGATCTTCCGCCTGCACCACGGGGCAGCTGGCAGCATCAACGTGCAAGGACAGGAAAACGCGGAAGTTTTTGAACCCAAAACTCCGAGAAACATGGTGCCCATGAGCGAAGACGCGCATCTGGGCCACGGTTCACATGAGATGGTGACTCCCGCTCGAGCGCCATTCGAGTCCGGCGTGCACTTCGCGATGTCAGCGCCAGCGCCCGAGCTAAAGGCAACCAACGGCGTAACGATCAAGATGTTGCCCGGTTCAGGAATTTGGAAGAAAGGCCCGATGCAAACATTTGGTCCAAAGACCGTGACGATCAAGGCAGGGCAATCGGTGATCTTTAAGAACGCAGACATCGGCATGGCGCACAGCGTGTTTGGCGAGAAAGGGGAATTTGCCTCACCGATGCTGGCACCGGGCGCCACGTATGAGAAGAGATTCGATCAGAAAGGTGTCGTGCACTTTCAGTGTGCACCACACCCGTGGATGAAGGGCACGATCATTGTGAAGTGAACGCGGCGGAAATGAAAAGATGCGTTGAGTAGAAATGGAGATAGTCAGGGCCATGAAATCCAAGTGGATTCCAGTCGTTGCAGCAGACAAATGCACGGGCTGTGGCCGGTGCGTCGAGGTGTGCGGCGTCCAGTGCCTCGAAATCGCCGAAGGCATTGCTGTGCTGCCGCGCCCGGACGCCTGCGGCAGCGAAGAACACTGCATCACCGAATGCCGCGACGATGCGATCCACATGGCGTGGGTGCCCATGGAAGGAAACGAAACCATAGGGATATGGCGGTGATTCCGCAGTGAAGACTGATTGCAATCGGAAAATGAATCACGGGAAGAATCATCCGGTCATCATCCAAGGCGGCATGGGCGCAGGTGTATCCAATTGGCGGCTCGCCCAAGCAGTCTCGCAACTCGGCCAACTCGGGGTCGTTTCGGGAACGGCTATCGACCAGATACTGGCGAGACGGTTGCAGGACGGTGATCCCGGCGGTCACATGCGGCGCGGCCTCGATCAGTTTCCGTTCCGCAAGATGGCCGACCGCATTTACGAAACGTACTACGTTCCCGGAGGCAAGGCCGAAACCCATCCATACAAGACCCTGCCGAAATATTCCAAGGACTGCCCGCGCGAACTCAACGAACTGTGTATTGTGGCCAACTTTGTCGAGGTGAATTTGGCGCGGCAAGGACACAGCAATCCGGTGGGCATCAACTATCTGGAGAAGATTCAGATTCCGCACTTGCCTTCGCTTTACGGCGCAATGCTGGCAGGTGTGGCGTACGTGATCATGGGTGCGGGTATTCCCCTGAAGATTCCGGGAGTGCTGGACCGCCTCGTCAATCACGGAGCGGTCAGCTACCAGTTGCAGGTCACTGGTGCGAAAGTTGGAGACGACACCACGATCAGGTTCGCGCCATGCGATTACATGGAGAGTTCATTTGCGCCACTGACGCGGCCGAATTTCTTTGCCGTCGTGGCCTCGAACACGCTGGCCGCAACCTTATCGAAAAAGGCGAATGGCCGGGTGGACGGATTTGTGGTGGAGGGGCCCACCGCCGGCGGGCATAACGCGCCGCCGCGCGGGAAGCTGCAGATCAACGACGGTGGCGAACCAATTTACGGAGAACGCGATACAGTCGACCTGCAAGAAATGCGAGAACTTGGTTTACCATTCTGGCTTGCTGGAGGCTACGGATCTGCCGAGAAACTCCGGTTGGCATTGGCCGCTGGAGGATCTGGCGTGCAAGTGGGTACGGCATTTGCTTTCTGCGCAGAGTCAGGCTTGCAGGACAACTATAAGCAGGCACTTCTGAAGAAGGCGATTTCCGGGGATGTGCGTCTTTTCACCGATCCCTTGGCTTCACCAACAGGTTTCCCCTTTAAGACGGTGCAACTGGAGGGTACCCTTTCGGAGAGGGAAATCTACCTCGACAGACCACGCATCTGCGATCTTGGCTATCTCCGGGAGGCATATCGGACCGCGACCGGTATGATTGACTATCGCTGTGCCGGAGAACCGGTGAGTGTGTATGTATCGAAGGGAGGGCAGGAAGAGAGGACCATAGGCCGGAAATGTCTTTGTAACGCACTAGTTGCAAACATCGGACAACCCCAGGTCCGAGGTGGCAAATACGTTGAGAAAGGTATGGTCACGGCGGGCGACGCTATCAGCCAAATCCAAGACTTTCTGCCGCCAAATAGTTTGAGTTATAGCGCCGCCGATGTAATCGCAAAGCTTCTGGAAGCTGAGTCTTAAATAGAAAACAGCCCGGCAGCATGCTTCATCAGAAAAAAACAAGAGTTATTTTGAGAATGTGGGAAAGCCTGTAAAATGCAAGGCGCGTTTGGAGAGCGCGCCCATGAACCATCCGACTTCCCGCGAGGCTCGCGATGGCTAACGATACCGACGTCATCCTGAGGAAGACACCTCTATTTGCCAATCTGACCGATGTCGAAATGCAGGCTCTCGCCACGCGTACGTCGCGAAAGCGATTTCAGAGGGATGAACAACTCTTTGCGGAAGGCGATCCTTGCTCTGGATTGTTTCTCGTGGCAACTGGCAAGGTCCGCATCTTCAAGCTCTCACCGTCCGGTCGTGAACAAATCCTAGCGGTCGAGGGCCCTGGCAGCTCGTTTGCTGAGCTTCCCGTTTTTGATGGCGGAAACTATCCGGCCGCAGCTTCTGCGCTCGAAGATACGGAAGTGCTGTTCATCTCGCGCAAAGACTTCCAGAACTTTTGTCGCGAACATCCTGATGTCGGACTCAAGGTAATTGCAGTCGTAGGTTCACGATTGCGCCGGCTCGTGGGAATCATCGAAGAGCTGTCATTCACCACAGTCCGGCAACGGTTAATTGCTTTGATCCTCCGGCTGGCACAGGCGAGTCACGCGCGGTCGAAAGAAGGAATTCACGTGGAGCTGACCAAGAGCCATCAGGACCTGGCGGCGGAACTGGGAACTGTGCGGGAACTGGTTTCAAGGAATCTAGGTCGACTGCAGGCTGAAGGTTTCCTGGATGTTGAGGGCCGGCAGATTATCGTGAAGGACTTGGCGGGTCTAAAACGCGAACAGGCCGCAGCCGAGTAACTGGTCTCGAGCGGGGATTCGCTTGCCAGTGACTTTGGTCACTGCGTGAATCTTGGGCTCCTACCACAATGGTCTCTGTCAGGAGGCCAGTGATGAACTTCAACGCAGAAACACGAGTGAACGAAATCGCGCTGTCCGATCCGGGGGCAAGGCGAATTCTGGAAGACGCGGGTGTCGACTATTGCTGCGGGGGCGGCAAATCGCTCCACGACGCCTGCATGCGCGCCAACGTTCCTGCGGAGGTGATCCTCGAACAGTTACGGAAAAACAGTAGAAAAGCCGAAACGGGGGAGAGCAGATGGAAACAAGCTCCGCTTGCCGAATTAACCGGCCACATCCGGGAGCGCCATCACGGCTACGTGCGTGACGTAATTCCCCGGTTGCGTGGGATGCTCGCCAAGGTGCGTGAAAAACACGGTACCAAGCACCGCGAGATCGAGGAGATCGAAAGGCTGTTCGGCGAAGTTGCCCGCGATATGCAGATGCACATGCAGAAGGAAGAACAGATTCTCTTTCCTTTTATTGATGCCTTGGAACGTGCGGCGAGCGGGCAAGGAGCGTTCGAGCCCCCCTTCTTTCAAACTGTGCGAAATCCGATCTATTCGATGATGAAGGAGCACGACGCCGCGGGAGAACTTGTGCGCCAGATTCGCGCCGCAAGCAACACTTATCACGCACCAGAAGATGCATGCGCTACTTTTCAAGCGGCATACCAAGAATTAGAGCAGTTCGAAAAGGACCTGCACCTCCACGTGCATCTCGAAAACAACATTTTGTTTCCTCGCGCCGTGGAATTGGAGGCCGCGGCAGCCTGACGCGGACGAAGCGATGGCGACGGCTCTTCCCCATCCAGAAAGTTCAAGAGCGGCGCACTTTGAAGTCTTGCGCTCTCGTGATGAGGGGTTCGCGAAGTTATTGATGGCGTTCATTTCCACTGGGCTTGTATTCATGGTGTTCCCAGGGACCTTTCTCGGCGTTTGGAATTTGCTGCAAATCAGCGGGAGAGAAAGCGTGGCTTCGATTTCTCCCGCCTGGATACAGGCTCACGGGCACGCGCAAGTGTTCGGCTGGGTGGGCAGCTTCATCATGGGCATCGGATTTTTCTCGATTCCGCAGTTGCGCGCCGGAGTGAAGGCATCTTTCGGCAGGGCGTGGACCTGCTGGGCCATGTGGTCGGCAGGTGCCGCACTGCGCTGGGTTACAAATGTGTACCGATGGGAGTGGAGAGTGATGCTGCCGGTGTCCGCGGTTCTTGAACTGGCAGCGTTTTTGATCTTTTTCCGTTCCGTGTCGCAGCACCAGCGGCAAGAATCGGGCCAAAAGCAATTAGAACCGTGGATCTGGGTGGTGATCAGTGCGAGCATTGGATTCCTGCTGCTCTTGATCCTTAATTTGGCGGGTTGTTTCTATGTTGCATTTCGAGAGACTACGCCTGCGTTTACCCATGTTTTCGATCAGCGCTACTTGACACTAATGGCCTGGGGATTCTTGGTGCCGTTCGTTTGGGGCTTCAGTGCAAAATGGATGGGAGTATTTCTCGGGCTGAAGCCCGTTCGCTCAAGAATTCTTCTCTCCGCGGTCTTTGTGAACTTAACCGGCATTGCGTTGGCACTCGCGGGGGTGGTTTCCGTTGGAGTGTGGTTTTTTCTTGGAGCTTCCGCTCTGGCGATCGCAGCGTTGCGCATGTTTGAACCTGCGATCAACGAGCCAAAGACGCGCGGCGTGCATCGAAGTTTTCCTTTCTTCATTCGTTTTGCCTACGTGTGGCTGGTGGTCGCTGCGGGACTGGGCGTCGCGGCAGTGCGCTGGGACCACTCCGGCGGGATTTGGGGCGCATCGCGCCACGCACTGACGGTTGGCTTTATTTCGGTGATGATCGTCTCGGTGGGCCAGCGGATTCTCCCTGCGTTTGCGGGAATGCGCGTGTTGTGGAAACCACGATTGATGTTCACGGCCCTCCTATTACTTACCGTCGGCTGCACTCTGCGAGTAGGTTGTGAAGTTCTGGCCTATCAAGAGTATGTTCACAGCGCATGGCGGGTTCTACCGCTCTCGGCGCTGATTGAGCTTGCCGGACTCACCGCTTTTGCTTTCAATCTAGCTGGAACGTTCGTTCTGCAGCCGTCGCACGCGGTGAACGAACCAATGATCGCGAGAATTTCCGGAGTGAATGTCTGAATGGCAGCCGGCCTACACGAGGGGCCACCAAGCGGGTGGCATGGGTGCGAGGCGGCGCGTTTCAGCCGCGAACGTTCGGATACGCGGGCCGTTCTGCAAATGGACACGGAAGTTTGGCAAGGGTGTGGGATGCGGTCGTCGACTATTCTGTGGTCAAGAATTTCATGATTGGCCTATATTATGGCCACGCGTGGGGCGGGTCCGCGATGGAGAGCCTCTATCCGAGGAGCGCAAACGGACGGATGGCTTATTTGGGAATCGAATATGCGATTTTAGATTCGAAGGGGCAAATCCAAAACCGACAGTAGTTTGCCGTGAGCAGATTCACCATATATAAAGCAGCGCAGGAGCTTCCCGAACGTGACTTCCTCTTCCTCAGGCCCGACTCGCCAGCTGATTCTAGGCACCTTGTCGTTTGCCATTTGTTTCGCTGCATGGGGTTTGATCAGCGCGTTCGCTCCGCGTTTCCGGGAACTGTTCCATCTGACGGCCACCGAGACGGCACTGCTGGTCGCCGTTCCCGTTCTGCTCGGCGCACTTCTGCGCGTTGCGACCGGCATGCTCGCCGATCGTTTTGGCGGCCGGGTGGTATTCGCGGCGCTGATGGTCGCCGTTGCTGTTCCCGCGTACATCGTGCCGCTGGTTTCGAGCTATCAGAAGCTGCTGGTGGTTGCATTTTTTCTCGGTATCGCTGGCAGCTCTTTTGCGGTCGGAGTGGGTTTCGTCTCGCGCTGGTTCCCACCGGAGAAGCAAGGCGGAGCGCTCGGCATCTATGGCCTGGGAAACATCGGCCAGTCCGCGGCTGTTTTTCTCGGCCCACTCCTTGCCGCCGTAGTAGGGTGGCAGAACATTTTTCGCGGAATGGCAGCGCTGCTGATTTTGTGGGGCTTGACGTTTTACCTTCTGGCACGGAATTCACCGAAGACGGTTCGTCCAGCAGGTTTTGGATCGATGCTGCAATTACTCTCCCGCGAAAGACTGTCCTGGGTGTTGTCGTTATTCTATTTCTTGACCTTTGGCGGATTTGTCGCTTTCTCTATTTACCTTCCTGTCTTGCTCAAAGATGAGTTCGGATTGAAACCAGCGGACGCGGGATTCCGCACTGCGGGCTTTGTCGTGCTAGCGACGCTTGCTCGCCCGCTTGGTGGCTGGCTCGCGGACAAAATCGGCGGCGCGCGTGTCCTCCATGGGGTTTTCCTGGGTGTGATTCCGTTTGCGCTCCTGATGTCGTGGCCGGCAATGTTACCGTTCACGATTGGGGCACTCGGCTGCGCGTTCTTGCTTGGTAGCGGAAATGGTGCTGTCTTCAAGCTGGTCCCGCAGTATTTCCCGAAAGAAGTCGGCACCGTAACGGGACTGGTAGGCGCAATGGGCGGCCTCGGCGGATTTTTTCCGCCGCTCTTGCTTGGTTTTTTCCGTGATCGTTTCCACATTGTGTGGCCGGGTTTCGCTCTGCTCGCGCTCGTCTCGGCCGCTCTTTCGCGGATGAACAATCGCGTGTTCCTCTCGCGGCAGGAAACTGCGGAATTCGCGCTTCCCGCCGCTCTCGCGCGCACCGCGGATCGCATCCGCGCAGGCGTGACGGCCACGTTTTTCACTGGATTGCTCGTAGCCGCGATCGTCGTGGGCTCCCGCAATTTGCAGAATTTCGACGCGGCACTGGTGATTTACACGTTCGCCACGGTTTTCGCCACGTGGGGCGTGGTCTACCACTATCGCGTATGGATCGGCAAACCTCCCACCCGCGTCTACTGGAAACGCGGATGGCAACTTTTTCGCGCGGCCGGAATCTTCCGGGGAACTCTTCAGCTCTTGAAGAACGCCGCGACGCACATTGCCGCGCAAACTTTTATTCGCAGGCGCTCTACTCTGCGCTGGTGGATGCACCAAATGCTTTTTTGGGGTTGCCTGCTGGGCGTTGCCATCACGTTCCCGCTCGTCTTTGGCTGGATTTCGTTTCAGACTTTACCCAGTGATCAGGAAACGTACGTCATCCTTATATATGGCTTCCCGGCACAGACCTTCCGTCTGCACACATTGTTGGCGGAGCTGATTTTTCACGGCTTGGATATTTCAGCGATGCTCGTCCTCGGCGGCATTGGCCTTTCTCTGTGGCGGCGCTTCCGCGACCGCGGTGCGCAAGCGGTGCAGTCGTTCGCGCTGGATTTTTTGCCCATCATCATGCTCTTCGCGATTTCAATAACCGGACTGGCTTTAACCGTTTCGCAAAACTGGCTGCGTGGCGAATTTTACAGTTTTCTCGCGATACTTCATGCAATCACCGTCATTGCCGCTCTTCTCTATCTGCCATTCGGAAAGTTCTTCCACATCTTTCAGCGGCCGGCTCAGCTCGGCGTGAAGTTCTACCAAGCCGCTGGCGCAGCGAGCGAGCCTGCGCTCTGCAAGCGCTGCGGCGAGCGGTTTGCTTCGCGGATGCACATTGACGATTTGAAGCGAGTCCTGCCGCAAGTAGGTTTCAACTACCAACTCGAAGGAACCGAGGACATCTGGCAAGAGTTGTGCCCGGCGTGCAAACGTAAGTCACTATCGCTTGCGCAGCTTCGCCTGAAGGAGGAAATCCGTGGCTAAGCCGCCGGCCTCGACGGAAGTCCTTACGGAACGTTTCGGACCTCATCCCGCGTACACACCTCCCGGGGGCTGGCAGGACGAGTCACGCAACCCCGCCGAACGCCTCGTGAAAACGCACTGCTGTTTCTGCGGCCAGCAGTGCGGCATTCAATTAAAGGTTCGAGGCAATCAGGTAATCGGGTTCGAGCCGTGGGAAGAGTTTCCGTTTAACGAGGGAAAACTTTGCCCCAAGGGCGTGAAGCGTTACATGCAGGGCGGGCATCCAGACCGGCTACTCGATCCACTGATGCGAACTGCCGATGGGTTTCGTAAAGCAACGTGGGATGAGGCACTCGATTTCACGACGAACCGTCTGCGTGAAATTCAGGAGAAATACGGAAAAGATTCAGTCGCTGTTTATGGCGGGGCTTCTCTTATTTCCGAAAAGTCCTATCTTCTGGGTAAGTTCGCCCGTGTGGCGCTGGGCACGCGGCACATCGACTATAACGGGCGGCTATGTATGGTTTCCGCAGGGGTAGCGTACAAGCTGGCGTTCGGAGTGGACCGCAGCCCGTTGCCGTGGAGCGATATCGCAAAGGCACACGTCGTACTTGTTGCCGGTGCAAACGTGGCCGAGTGTGCGCCCATCACGACAGACTATCTTTGGCGCTGCCGCGATGCGGGCGGAAAACTAATCATCGTCGATCCGCGTATGACGCCGATTTCCCGCAACGCAGACATGTACCTGCCGGTGCGTCCCGGGACGGATCTGGCGCTGTACATGGGCCTACTTCACGTCATTCTGCGTGACGGCCTCGAACGCCGGGATTTCATTGCGGCCTGCACGACGGGGTTCGAGCAAGTTGCGGAATCGGTCCGTGCCTGGGACCCGCGCACCGCGGCGGAAAAAACAGGCGTTCCGCCCGAATCCATCGAACGCGCGGCGCGCCTCTTCGCCAAGGCGGAACGCGGCGTGGTTCTTCATGCGCGTGGCGTTGAGCACCAATCCAAAGGTGTGGAGAACTGCCTCGCGCTCATCAATTTGTGTCTCGCCACGGGCAACATTGGGCGCGAGGGGGCGGGATGCGCCATGATCACAGGGCAAGGCAACGGGCAGGGCGGGCGCGAACATGGGCAAAAATGCGACCAACTCCCGGGGCAGCGCTCGATCAGCGATCCCGAAGCGCGCGCTCACACGGCGAAAATCTGGGGCATCTCGCCGGACGAAATTCCGCAAGCCGGATACTCGGCAGTTGAAATCATGGAAGCGATTCATCGCGGCGAGATCAAAGCGCTACTCTCAGCCTGCTTCAATCCTCTCGTCTCGTTGCCCGATGCGAACTTCACTCGCGAAGCGCTCGAAGGGCTTGAGTATTTTGGTGTAGTTGACTTCTTTCTGTCGGAAACGGCACATCACGCCGATGTCGTGTTTCCCGGCAGTTTGCAAGAAGAGGAGGAAGGGATTGGCTGTACGACGGAGGGTCGTGTCATTCACATTCAGAAAGCGGTGGATCCTCCGGGCAACGCCAAAGCAGATAGTTTTGTCTATATCGAACTGGCAAAGCGCCTGGGAAAAGAAAGGTATTTCCCCTATAACTCAACGCGAGAGATTTACGACGAATTGCGGGAAGCTTCGCGCGGCGGACATGCCGACTATTACGGCATCACCTACGAAAAGATCGACAATAACATGGGTGTGTTCTGGCCTTGCCCGTCGCTGGACCACCCGGGCACGCCGCGTCTGTTTGAAGATGGCCGGTCTTTCCACGCGGACGGCAAACATCACTTTGTCGTGACTGAGTGGCGCGAGAGCGGCGACCCGATATCGGCCGATTATCCGATCTATCTGACGACGGGACGCGTCGTCAGCCAGTATCTGTCCGGGACGCAGACGCGGAGAATTGGTGGCCTTCTCGACCAATACCCGAACCCGAAGGTGGAGATTCATCCGCGATTGGCGGAGCAATATGGCATCAAGGATGGCGACTGGGTCACCGTAACTTCACGCCGCAGCGAGATCACGCTGCAAGCGATGGTGGTAAAAACGATTCGTCCGGACACCGTTTTCATCCCCTATCACTGGCCAGGCCGTCGCAGCGCGAATCGATTGACGCACCGAACCCTTGATCCGCGCAGCAAGATCCCGGAGTTCAAAGTGTCCGCCTGCAAGATCAAGAAAGCGAATGCGGCTCCGGAGTGGGCGTTGTCATCGGCCGATGCCATTGGCACTTCAAGGAGCAAGGGCTAATGCACGGTTACGAATTCTACGTCGATCCGTCCCGCTGCATCGGCTGTCAGTCGTGCGTACAAGCTTGCGCGGAATGTGAAACGCATCGCGGCACATCGATGATCAATTTTGATTTCATCGACCGCCGGGGAACGACAGCCACGGCGGCCTATGTATGCTGGCATTGCGAAGAACCGACGTGCGCGATGGTATGCCCCGCGGACGCGATTAAAAAGGGCGAAGACGGCATCGTGCAGTCTTCGTTGAAGCCCCGCTGCATCGGCTGTTCGAACTGCGTGCTGGCGTGCCCGTTCGGCATTCCAAAAATCTTTCCGGAATACGAGCAGATGATGAAATGCGATATGTGCTACGACCGCACGTCGATCGGCAAGCGGCCCATGTGCGCGACGGTTTGTCCAAGCCAGGCCCTTGCCTACGTGCGGCCGGAAGAGATTGCAGAGCGGCGGGAGAAGCCAACCAACATCTTCTATTTCGGAAATCAGAAGATCGTCACGCTTGTGCACATGATGGTTCCCGCCGAAAAAAATGCGGTTTCACTCGATGTGCTCGATTACATGTGGGAGGAGTCGTATGACGTTTTTTCGCAACCCCAGTAAGGAACCGCTCTGGAAAGAGGAATTCTCGGTGCTCGCAAGCGACGAACGCTACGTCACCCGAAGACAGTTCACGAAGTTCCTAACGCTTGCCAGTTTGGGCATGTTCGTTGGCAATTTATGGATTCTTCTGAGATCGCGCTTCGCAAGAGCTCGGCAGTTCTCCAGCGTCAAGATCGCGCAGGTCGGTGAGATTCCGGTTCGCGGCGTGAAACTGTTCACCTATCCGACTCCTCAGGATCATTGCATCATGGTACGCACAGGGGATGACGAATACGTTGCGTACAGCCAGAAGTGCACACACCTTTCCTGCGCTGTCTATTATTCCGCGGAGAATGACCGCCTCGAATGTCCCTGCCACCGGGGGTTTTTCTCCATCAAGGACGGCTCCGTCTTGCAAGGCCCTCCGCCGAGGCCTCTCCCTCAAGTGACGCTGGTGAGAGATGGCTCGAAGCTCTTGGCAACGGGCGTGAAAGGAACCTGACATGCCGAGCGCGGAACCTCATAAACAGCGGCGCGGCCTGGTTGCCATTGATGGAGCCATGGCCCTCATTGCAATCATTCTCATCGTGCAGATGTGGCTGCTCAGCGCCACGCTCGAGACGTATCTGGCGGGTCATACCGGCGCGGTCGTTCCTGCGGCATTATTTTCCGGCTTGCTTTTCTCGGGTTGTCTGGCGCTGAACCTGTTCGTCGATCGCGTCGACCGAGGGACCTGGCATTCCTAGTGCCGGAGATTCCGCTTATGATTCCGTGAGGAGTTACGGTACCCAAATCGGGGATGTGCTACCGCAACCCCTTCAGCAATCAACTTTGCGTTACTATTCAGCTCTGCGACGCTTTCTTTGGCCAAGCGGTTTGCGTTCTTCCGGTTCTTTGTCTGTCGTCACGGTTATGTCTTCGGATTTCGGCGCTGCAGAGATCGCCTGGCGCTGCCTGGAATTTCGTTCTACCCAGACGCAGAGACCAAGAAAGGCGGCGGTAAAAGCGAGCACGGCAATCGTTGCTGGTTCCATGGTTGTCCTCCTCTACTCCATTTTCTGAGTACTCAAGGCAAAGCCTCTTTGCGCGAATAACTGCCTATGCTGGTCTCCCTTGGCGCACTGCTGACCGCGCGGGCAGAAACCAGAGACCGCTCGAACGAGCGGCCGATGCGTTCCGTAGCAAGGTCGACGGCGATATAAAGATTTCGGTCGACTGCTTCCTGCCGCAGGATTCGCCCTGCGGGAAGAAGCTCCGCCTGAATGCGGCATGAAGTGTCGAGAGAATCGCCGGCTCCGGGGATGTCCTCGACTCGAACCCGGACGCGGCCGAGCTTGGCGCCGAACCGGCCCAGTGTGAAGTGCAAGCGCCGTCGGATATAGGTTTTCAGCGCGCCTTTGAGATCTTCGCTTTCAATGCGAACATCGAATTTCATAGTTTCCTCTTCGTTTGTTCTTACGCTTCTCTTATAAGCTGAAGCCACAGTTCGGACAATTAGAAACTTTGCTTGACAGAGTTAGTATTTTTCGCAGTATCATCCGGAGGTGGAGTGGCTGAACTACCACCATCTTTTTTACTTCTGGACTGTGGTGCGGACGGGAAGCATCACCAAGGCATGCGAGGAACTACGGCTTGCTCCTCCCACGGTGAGTGCGCAGCTGAGAAGCTTTGAAGATCAGCTGGGCGAGAAACTGCTAAAGCGTTCCGGCAGGAATCTTGTTCCCACGGAGATTGGTCTTGCCGTGTACCGCCAGGCCGAAGAGATTTTCTCGATCGGCAGGGAAATCCTCGACACGGTAAAGAGGCGGCCCACACGCCGTCCGTTGCGTCTAGTCGTAGGACTGGATGACGTACTGCCGAAGGAGATCGCTCACAGACTCATCGAGCCGGCTCTACGCTTGGAGATGCCCATACGCCTCGTGTGCCACGAAGCCAACCTCGAGAGGCTAGTGGCGGAACTCGCGCTGCACGAAGTCGACGTGGTTTTGTCGGACGCCCCTGTGACTCCGAGCCTGAACCTGCGTGTGTACAACCACTACCTCGGAGACTGCGGCGTCGTGTGGATGGCGCCGCCGGAACTGGCGAAACGCTACACTCGTGGATTCCCGAAGTCGCTGAACGGTGCGCCCGTGCTCCTTCCCACCGATGACACAGCCATCCGCCGGAAACTCGACCAGTGGCTTGCCGGCCTCGGAATCGAGCCACAACTCGTGGCGGAGTTCGAGGATTTCGCCCTGCTGCGGGTCTTTGGCCACGCTGGGACGGGAGTGTTTCCGGTTCCGAGCATGCTCGAAAAACAGTTTCAGAAACACGACAACGTCAGGCGGATCGGCATTGCGAAGGGCGTGATGGGACATTTTTATGCGATTTCCGCGGAACGCAAGATAGGTCATCCAGGCGTGGTCGCCATCTGTGAAGCGGCACGCAAGGAAGTATTTGTTTAATTAGCCGGCAAACTTCGCCAAGTAGGAAATATCCGGTCGTCGTATGTCCAAGAATCCACAGTAATTCCCCTCGACGTCACATACTTACTCGCGGCCGCAAACACTTTGATGGCGAGCTTTAAACGAGGATTCCCTCTGATCTCCTCCTGGATTCGAAGCCCGCATCGAGCGGCTGGCGTTCCTTTGATAGCGAACGCCACGCTGCTCGCGGGAGGATACTCAGGGAGTTTGTCTTAGTTCCCCGAGTTGCTTGCGATTATCTGCTGAGGATTCGTTGTTTGTGACGCCATCTCGACGGTCCTCAAGCGGGGTTCACTGCGCTGCCAAAGGAGGCGTACGTCCTTAGCCTCGTTGGGGTAGGCTTTCGTCGATGCCTGTCCAGTCGGTTCAAGAATGACGTCCACTCGACGGTTATAAGCAAGCCAAGTCGCCTTCGCGTGCTTGAGCATCCACTTTTCCGGTTTTTGCGTATTGCGCGATTGAAGCTCGGCGGCCTGTTTCTCGTTGAGTTGTTGTTCCTTGCCCTCGGCGCGATCCTCGATTCGGTCTGCCGCGACGCCATGCGAAATGAGGTAGTTCTTCACGAGCGCAGCGCGCCTCTCGCTCAAAGCCTGGTTATATTTCTTCGACCCGCGGACGTCCGCATGTCCGACGATCATCAGATTGGCCTTCCCGTCGTACTGGGTGTGGTTGTGAAAGTCAGCTGCAAGTTTTGCAAGTGTTTCCTGTTCGCTTGCAATGAGACCTACCTTCGGATGTTTTACCCTCGGATACGCCGTGGGATAGAAGAGGCTTGCGAGAGTTACTGCAGGTGGCGGATCAATCGAACCAACCACATGCAGGGTCGCCATACGAGTGGTGGCGCCTCCGCAGGCGTTCGCCGACGTGAGGGTGTAGGTCACGTTTTCATTCACTGGCCCTGTGCTTGTCTGCTTTGGATCGGCTTTGATGATTTGGCTACCGCTCATGGCGCCGCTTCCCAGGGGTTGCAAGCTAACGGAATTTGCATTGGAAGCAGACCAATTCAGAGTTGTGGAATCTTGTTGAACAACTCTGTCACCAATTTTGTGATATCGGACTTCGGGCTGAGAAAGAGAGAGTTTCACCATCGGCGTTGCGTCGACGTCTATCGTCACCGATTTGGCATATTCCCCGCCGGGTCCTTTGGCAGTGAGCTCATACGTCGTCGTTTTCGTTGGATTCACAGAGCGGTCTCCGGCGCGGGGCACAGTTCCAATTTCTGAGATGGAAGTATCGACCGCGTTCGTGGATTTCCAATCCAAGTTCGCAGATTGGCCGCAGTTGATTTGCGTGGAGTTAGCGGAGAGCTGACCTGACACGGGAGCGACCGGAACTGTGGCGCTGGCGACGCCGGCCGTGAACCGGGGCTGCGGTCCGAGAGTGTTGCCTGCTTTCCAGTCCTTCATTTTGATCTTGCCGCTATCGTTTAAGTCGACGATCGCTTTTTGCCCCGCTTTCACCGTGACTGGCCCTGACCAAATCGTATTTCCTTCACGTGTCACCATCACCTGATAGGTACCCGGCTTCACCAGCAGGCGCTGATGCCAAATCCAGTCCCAATCAAATTCATCGACATGGCCGACAAAGTAATCGGGCGTGGTGCCATTGAGCAAGACCGCAGCGCGGGGATGGCCTTTGAACTCGATATCAGCGAATGGGCCAGAGACTTCTTCCCCCGAAGACTGGAGCGACACATTGAGACTGGTCGCTTCACCCGCTCCGACGTGAACATCCTGCGTTTTCGGCAGGTAGCCGTAGTTGTAGACGCCGACCTTGTGCATACCGGCCGGCAATTCGATGGTTTGGTTGCCGTCGCGGATGGCTTTGCCATCCACGAACACGTATGCCTGTCTTGGTTTTACGTGCATTTTTAATTTCCCCGTTTCAGAGGAAGATTGCGCGAATGCGCTTGCCACACACAAAATGGTTAGAGCCGACAAACAAAGAGTAACTAAGAAAAATGGTCTCGTTCGCACTTTGAACATTCTCCTTCCTGATGTATGTTGCGAAATTGGTCCGATGAATCGCCTGCTTGGAGGAGGGTTGCGGTGCGGGTCGGGTCGGGAAAGCAACTGATTGTGTACTGGCCGGCCTTGCATGCCCTGCAATCGCCATTCTCGGTACGAGGCGTCTGGACGGTTACAATATATCGTGATGCGATATATCTGTTTGGCGTTGCTTGCGCGATTGTATCGTAATACGATATATAAAGGCGCCTGACGAGTCCTATCCTCATTGCTCGCGGCTGCGGCATAGTCTCCGGACTCGAAACGCAGATCCGCCCATAATGCAGAGGAACAGCGCCGGACCATGGCAGACGAAACTCTCCCACGGCGTTACAGGGCGAAGCCTTCAGACCAAGCCGAGAACCGCGAAAAGACTTGGGAGAATTCCAGCAAGGAGTCGGTAATGCCTGGCGGCATCGCAAGGAGAAAAGCGGGCTCCAAACATGCCCGCATGATGAAGCCCCTGATTCTGACTGTCGGGCATTCTACTCGCGGACTCAAGGAATTTATTGAACTACTTCGAGCGCATGGCGTTGAACAATTGGTTGATGTTCGGACGATACCGCGATCTCGGCACAATCCTCAATTCAATCGCGTAGCGTTCGCACGCTCCTTGCGACAGGCCGGGATTGCGTACCTGCATATGCCCGAACTCGGCGGTCTGCGTCATTCCCCGCGTGAATCGGTCAACACCGGCTGGCGCAACAAGAGCTTTCGCGGATATGCCGACTACATGCAGACTGCCGATTTTCGAGTCGCGTTGCGTGCGCTTGTGAGGCTTGCCAGGCGGAGACAGGTAGCATTGATGTGCGCGGAGGCTGTTCCGTGGCGGTGCCACCGTTCGCTTATCGCCGACGCGCTAGTGGTCCGTGGTTTTCCTGTGGAAGAGATTCAGAGCATAGTGCGAACACGTCCGCATAATTTGACTTCATGGGCTCGAGTCCGAGGTTTGCGGATTACCTATCCTCCCGCCCACGCGATAAGAAACGCGTGTTCTACAGGAAACAATCGGACGGACGGATGAGCTGACCGAGAACCAGATTGCCCTCATACAGCTAGTCCCTTCGATTGAAATGGCGAGAACTCGGCGATCTTGCGCGCCTGCTGACGCTGACTCATCCACCCGGCCCCACGACTGATACCTCGTATCTCGTCCGAGGGCCGCAGATCAATGGATCACTCCGGACATGTCGCGGCCGCTGTGACGGAAATCACGAGAGCAGGTGACTCCGCATACAGCAATTCAGCCTAGCTGCTCTTACCTTCACAGCAGGGAAGGAGGTCATCCACTATGGAGAATCAGCTGGCATGTCGTGTGACGGCAGCCTGGGAAAGCGGACGAAAAGGCACAGTCGCGGCGCCCGGGATCGAGCCGAAAATCCGCTTTTCGTCTCCTCCTGAATTCAAGGGCGACCCGGGCTTTTGGACACCCGAACACTTTCTTCTTGCCGCCGTGGCTTCTTGTTTTGTAGTGACGTTTTATGCGCTAGCGGACCGGTCGAGAATGGAATTCGGAAAACTCGACCTCTCGGTCGAAGGAAGGCTCGGCATGTTTGAAGGGAGACTCAGTTTCAGGGAGATAATCCTTCAACCAACTCTGACAATTCTTCAAGCCCAAGATCGTGACCGCGCCTATGCGCTGCTCGAACGAACCGAACACGGGTGCTTGATCGCTCGCAGTCTCGCCTGCCCCGTAATGATGGAGCCTCTCGTAAAATCTCCCGAGGAGATCCTGGCGACCTAAGTTGGCAACTCAAGAAAGAAAGGATCTCGTCATGAACACAAAGCAGTCCGTAGCATCCATAAACAAGATCACCGTCCTGACGGTTAATTCAGCCGAGCAAGCGCGCAGGATCGACCAAGCCATTGCCCAACGCGCCTATGAAATCTTCGAACGAAGGGGCGGCACGGCCTGGCACGAGCTTGAAGATTGGCGCCAAGCAGAGTCCGAAGTGCGAAGCAAGTTGTGTTTCGGCCTGACTAGTTCGGCTGAAGCCCTCTTGGTCGGTTGCGACATTGCCCGCTTCGAGAAAGATAGCATCGAAATTTGGGTCGCTCCGAAGAGGGTCACCATTTGCGGGAAGCCAGTCGCCCACAAGGAGAAGCGAGCAAATTTGGACCTTCACCTCTACCAGGGAACGGTCTTCCGCGCAGTGCCACTTCCCGTTGAGGTCGAACCAGATGGCGCCCTCATAAACCTAAGGGGCAACTTTCTGGAGATTCGTCTGCCCAAGAAGCATGCATGGCATGAAGATCGCGTCCGAGCGAACGCCGCGTAATCTTGAATTGTCCGGCGGAACTCATGGGAAAGGTTTTGTGCGGAAGCTCTTGACCGGTTCGAGCGCCGAAGAACAGGCGATTATCGATCAGCTGCAGGCGCTTGTTCCTGTCGGCGTGGAGCGTTTGCGGCGCGAGCTGCCCGGTTCCAACCATCAAATCGTAACTCGCAAATGGAAGCTTGGTCTTTGCTCGCAAGCGACCTTTATCTACTGGCGAACGGAGACAACCGAATATAGATAGAGCAGCAGTCCCGCGCCGAGGAACGTAACTCCGACAAATACGAACAGAACAAACGCCAGCGGACGCGCCCAAAACATGCAAGATGCTTCGACCAGCAGGCCCAAAATCACCAGAATCCCGGCAATCTGCAGGCGCCTTTCAAGAGCGTTTGGGCTCAGCATTACTCACCAGCCTTCCAAAATTTTGCGTCTTTCAGTCCGGGTATGTCGTGCACCGTGCTGTGGCAACCGGTCGAAAGACACGAGGTCTTATTGGCCCGAAGGGCCGGGAGCAACTCAGGATCGGCGGCGTGCACTGCACCCTCTTCAAACGATCGCGCGCCCGCATGGCAGTGCAAACATTCCCGATTGTTATATGGTTCGTACAGCTTGATATCTTGAGGTTCCGGAGGATTGCCAAGATAGTAGACGTAGAGATGCTTCAGTCCGCCGAGTTTTGCCTTTACGCCCCCGAACATGGCGTAGTTCGTATGACAGGTGTAGCAAGCTTCGCCGGCTGGCACGCGATGATTTTGGAAATGTGCGGCGGCCAGATGCCCCGGGTCATCGACGCGAAGGCTTCGTCCATAGGGCTCCATAATGTGGCACGAGAGGCAGAATTCGGTGCTCTTTGAATGTTCAAGCTGCGCGGCTCCGCCCATTCCGACGCACAGGATTGGGAGCGCAAAGAGGACCAGAAAGGCCATGACCTTGCCGCCCCGCGTCCCGGTAATTCCCGGCCGGACTACGATGATGGCGACAAGGATAGCCGTCAGGGCGATGAGTAGAACGATCAGAATCGTTGTCAACGGCCGCTCCAGCTTGCTCTCCAGCAATACAGGCCAGTCTTCATTTCGCTAAACCGCGGATGTAACCGACCAGCGCTTTGATCT
>JAFDVY010000300.1 GCA_018268785.1 Acidobacteriota bacterium
AAACTTCTCCACGGCCACGGTGACCCTGCCCAGCGGTGCGTCGTTCGTGGTTCCCGAATATGAAGCGATTGACGGTTTCCTCAATCCCAATTTCGGAGCCATCAATGCCATAGATAACTCCGGCAAGTCCATCTACCACGCCTTGCTTCTCTCGTGGCGATACACTGGCCCGCAGTTTACCGGCGGCGTTGCGTACACTCTCTCGAAAACCATCGATCAGGGTACCGGCTACTTCAATCAATTCGATCAGCGCAGCCAGCGTGGCCCATCGCAACTCGATCAACCGCAGCGTTTCGTATTGAATGGGGCATGGTCTCCCGTTTGGCGCCCGCTTAAGAATTTCACTTTTGCTTCCGTGGTGACTCTCTCCAGCGGTAGACCCTACACCGCCGTGTTCGACACTTCCTCGCTCAATTTTTCCGTTGTGCCGAACGAGCCCTTTAACGGTTTTCGCGGTCCTGGCCAGCAAGTAATCGACTTCAGCGTTGCACGCACATTCAAAATCAACGAACGCATCAACCTGAAGTTTGTCGCAGAGTCCTTCGATCTCTTTAACCATCCAAACTTCCAGCAAAACAACATCAACAACGTTCAGTACAACACGACTCAGGCGACGGATTCCTCCGGTAACGGCTTGCCTTTCTGGACCGCTACCGCAAATCCTTCCTTCGGAGCGCCGGGAGCCATGGCCCCCCGCATTGGCTCGCGCAGCTTCCAATTCTCCGGCCGCATCAGCTTCTAGACTGGCGGCCCGGCAAACGATCCAACCCAAAAACTGTCATTCCGCACTCGCCGCTTCTTGGCCGGTGCGGAATCTGCTCTTTCTTGCATTTGCCCACCCCCAACCCAAAAACTGTCATTCCGCACTCGCCGCTTCTTGGCCGGTGCGGAATTCGCTCTTTCTTGCATTTGCCTTTGTAGCGCCGGGCTTTAGCCCGGCATCTTGCTCTGTCCTCCCACATGTTGCGTAGGCTTCTGCTTTACGCTGAGATCCGAAGCGCCAGTGCTCCGACGACCACGAACCCAGTTACTCCACCAACCTATCCCGCCCCACTCAACCAAAAAACTCCCTTCACCAATCACCCTCGCTACCCCCAACCCAAAGACTGTCATTCCGCACCCGCCGCTTCTTGGCGGGTGCGGAATCTGCTTTTTCTTCTCCAAGCTCTGCCTGGGCCTCCTTGACCGCTGCACCCACTCTGCAAACGAGTTCCCACCCACCCAAATTCCTCTTGACCAAAGGTTTATCCCGTGGTAATCTTACACCTAGGGAAAGCTCCGCTGCGGCCGTAACTGGCCGCATTTTTTCTTTTCAGGCCCGTTTCGCAGAATTCCCCTAACCCCCTTTAGAATCAACACATGCAGATTTGATAGAAAACAAAGGACT
>JAFDVY010000301.1 GCA_018268785.1 Acidobacteriota bacterium
ACTGGAGAGACAAGTTTGTCCCCGTCGATCTGAGCTCGATATTGCTGGGAGAGTTTGCTCGCCGTTGAGTGCGAGTAAACGATTGTTTTTCCGTCTTCGCTGACCTCAAACCCTTCCGTGTTGCGGGCGTGTTCCCCTTCCATGTTGTGGCGTTTCCATGTCCAGGAATCGCCGGATTTTTCGCGTGCGTAATGCGCCATTTGATAGCGAGCGCCACCGGCGAGGCCGATGATGAAGCCGTCGGGTGTCGCGGCAAGATCGGAGCCCACGCCGTTTTCCCAGTCGAGCGGAACTTGCACACTTTTGCCTGCGTTGACATCGTAGAAATAAAGAAGTTCGATGCCGGCGGTGAGGAAGCGCGGATCGGTGGAAAAAGGAGCTGTTGCGTAAAAACCGGAGTTGTCCTTGGCCCATTCAAAGCCACGAGGGCGGACGCGACCTTCCGTGAAAATCGTTTTCTCCGTGCCGTCAGAAAGGTTGTGGAGAATCACGACAGGCGGGAACTTTTGATCAAACGCGTAGCGCAGGCTCTTGCCGTGGCTTGCCACGACATATTTGCCATCGTGAGACACTGCCCAGCTTTGGATCCAGTCGATGTTGCTGGTGAGCCGAGTGACTTTTTTCTCTTTAATGCTGAATTTGTAAAGGCGTACCGGCGGCTCGTGGGCTTCATCGTCCACGACTTCGGAGTCGTCTTTCTTCTTCTTGGCTTCCTGCTCGAAGAGGGAAGCGTCTTCCTGTGCGCTGAAGATCAAGGTGTCGTTGTCGAGCCAATCGATGTGGCGGGGCGCGCGGGCAAATTCGGTGAGAGGCCAGGGCTCGCCGCCGTGAGGATTGATGAGCCAGAGTTGCGTGCCTGCTGCTTCAGGTTTCGCGTTCGGTCGTTTTCGATCGCTTAAGAAGGCGATGCGTTCACTATTTGGCGACCAGACGGGCGAATTGTTGTGGTCGCTGCCGCGCGTAAGTTCGATTTCGGTGGAGTCGGTCAAGCTGGAGAGGATGAGGTTGGAGACGCGGCCGTCTTTTTCTTTGTCGACGGTGGACTTGGCCCAGACGACCCATCTTGCGTCTGGGGAGATGCGGACGCCGCCGGCGAATTCGGTGTAGATGAAATCTTCGGGCTTCCAAGGCTCGGTCTTCTTTGGCGTGTCTTTCTTCGCGTCCTTTTCGTCCGCGCGGACGGAACGATGAGGCGCCGCAAAGAGCGCCAACGTTGTCGCCACAAAAATTGCACCCGCAAGCAGCTTGTTTCGCATCTCACATCACCTTCGTTTGCAGAATTGTGTGACAGATCAAAGGCACACCAGCAAGTCGCACAGCATAGTCGAATTGAAGGCGATTT
>JAFDVY010000302.1 GCA_018268785.1 Acidobacteriota bacterium
TTAAAGTCCTTTGTTTTCTATCAAATCTGCATGTGTTGATTCTAAAGGGGGTTAGTAGGACCGCCGAAAGTTTAGAGTTGAAGGTCAAAGGGCAAGCAGTGGCCAGTTAAAATGGCCGGTAAGGTTTTCAAAGAGCAGCTACAACGGGCTGGCCGTCGCGAAAATCGTGTCAGACAGTCTAGCGCAACCGGCTTATATTGTCAAGAAGATTATGTTGGCATGAATTTAATTCGAATGGTTTGTGGAAATTTGTCGGGACGGGCGGAAAGTCAAGACCAAGAGCGACCCACGCTTTCACAACCCGAAAGCGAAGGCCACCCTGAAATGGTTACTCATTCGTTTTTGGTGATTCCGATCGAGTGTCCCACCCGCCCGATTGAGGAAACAAGTTGCGGAAAGGCGAAGGACATGCCGCGAACGCAGCACCCTGCAAGTTATTGGATTGCGGGGAGTTCTCAGTCGTCAGTTCGAAAAAAGACCACTAAGAAAACAGACTCAACATAGCGCTCGGCTCCCTTCTTCCGAGCCTCGGTCGTTGAGCGCAACCAAGTTTACTCGGACCTAGGAGCCGACGCCTTCATCCAATCAGCCCGCTTGGAGAAGCTCCACCCCTTCGATTTCGTTAAAGCCGATTCGGTACGCTGGTTGTTCGTCAAATTTTTCATATTGGGACTCCCGATTGGTGAGGATGAGTTCATAAATCAGGTCCGCATCTTCTTCAGAGACCAGCACAACCTTGGCCATTAGCGTTTCACCGTCATAAGTGGTTATCTTTAGTGTCTTTCCGACACTAGCTTTGAGAATCTCTGCGTCAGTTGTATTCATAGATTAGAATCTTACATGAAGATTCCCGCCGGTTGCTCTGTTCACAAGGTTAACATATGGCTGTGGCTTGTTGAGGCTGGTGATTCTATATACCTTTGAGCCATCTACGCTGATTTTCCCCACGACCTGTCCTGTTGTCCGGTCAATGATTGGTCTTGCTCCCGGTCCAACCCATTCTTCCGCCGCCTGCAAAGCCACAGCCTTACTGCTTGCGGTCGCACCTTGGTTGCCAATTGTGGATGCGGCCTGAGTTGTAAGGTTGGTAGTTTCCGTTGCTGCTGCCTCCGCAGCGTTAGCCGAGATGGCAGCAGCGCTGTCGACACCTAGGGTCGTGATACCCCTTCCAGTAATGGCGAGCTTGGCTAAGGGGCCAATCAGTCTCAAGTAGTTGCTAGCAAAAAGACCCGCAAGAAAGTTCATGCTTCCGGCTGCTACTTCCCCACGATTGTCGT
>JAFDVY010000303.1 GCA_018268785.1 Acidobacteriota bacterium
TCGCTCGATCCAACCGACGCGCTGATTCTCGAAGAGTCTTACCGGATTCTTCAATCCCTTCGCAGCCGGTTTGCCCCTGAAGTTCGTGGCGAGACCGAAAGGCTTACGGCTGGAAACGCGCTCATCGAGAGTGGGCTCCTTCTTCGCCCTAATCTTGTCCAAAATTGGCACCGACTCGTTGCGCCGCACGAGGATGTCGTAAGCATTGAGGTAGCGAGCCACCGCTGGGCCCGTTGGCTGTCCATCCCAAATTGTCTGCACCTGGCACGGCCCGTTGTGTTCGCGATCCCACAGGAAATACGAGATACCACCGCGAATCTTCACGCCAGGAAAACCCTCGTACAGCTTCGGGTAGTCCACGATGCTCCGCATTCGCTTGTCGGAGAGCATCCGCTCCCGGTACTTGTCGAGCCCCTTGCCCCCCGCCATCCAGCGCGACGGCGTCACGAACACCGCGTACCGTGGATCCAGGTCAAGCGCCTTCTCCACGAACAACTGATAGATCGGTGCCGCGCTCGTGCCATAGCCGCCGTCGTCCAACTGATACGGCGGATTCCCGATGATCACGTCGAATTGCATAGCGCCTCCAAACAGCTCTGCCAAGCGAGTCTTGATGTCGCTAGTGTGAATGAACGCATAGGCATGGGTTTCCAAACTTTCGTCGCGCGCGAACGTCTTCTGGCTGGCTCGGCAATACGTGCACTTGCCATCCGCCCACGTGTGCTCCGTGCGCTCAAAGGAGATGTTCCCCCCGTCAGTCTTGAAGCTCTTGGCAATGGAGTGTGCGCCGTTGGCATGTTTCGAGCAATACACGCTCCGCCGTGCCAGCAGACTCGTGAGATACGTAATACCGATCCCGAATATCTGCTTAGTCAGGATGTGATCAACGCGGTCCTCAAGGTTCGGCATCTCCTCGGCCAGTCCCTTGTTGAGGCGGCTGGCAATTTCCCGCAGGAATACTCCCGACTTCGTACAAGGATCAAGGAATCTTAAGGTCTTGTTCGCCCAGAGATTCGCACCGTTGTGGTCGGCGGCCCACGTATCGGTCAGCGTGTCCAGCATCCGGTTCGCAAATTCAGGCGGTGTAAACACCTCGTCGTTCGAGAGGTTTGCGATGCACGTCAGCACATCGGGGTTTCGTCCACGCCACGCAAAACTAGCCTGCGCGGTCATGCAGCCTCCTGCGGCGTGCCGCCGTGTGCGGCGGCTGCCACTTCGCTCACCGTCATCGGCGTGTAGGTT
>JAFDVY010000304.1 GCA_018268785.1 Acidobacteriota bacterium
GTCTCCTGACAGTTGACCAGGTGGCGACGCGCCTTTCAGTCAGCCGCAACTGGGTCTACAACCACGCTGACGCGATTGGAGGCTACCGTCTTGGAAAGTATTTGCGGTTCTCGTGGCCAAGAGTCTTGGAGCGGTTAGGACGATGAAAGCCATGCTGAATGCACGCTCTAAACGGGGACAGAGCGGCCTGCACTATTCCTTGACCCCGACCGTAAGTGTATATACATTTACGAATGATATGGGCAGGCCCCGCATAACGCAACACGACCGACGCAGCATATTGTTTCCACTCAGACTATCGCCCCGCGAGACGGCATTCTTTTCACGCAAGGCTCGCGACCTGGGAGAATCCGTTGCTTCGGTCCTGCGAAATGGAGGAATGCTCTATATCAAAATGAGAGGCAAAGACGGGTCACAAAAACGAAAGGAGAAAAAACAGTGACTCGTCGTCAATCGTATCAGCAGGGCTATGTGTCAAAGCCGATCTCCACGCGATCCGGCACTGTATTCAAAATACGCTATCGGATGAAGTCGGCTGATGGGAAGTGGAATCAACGTGCCGAGACGTTGTACGGACTGTCGGGCAAGAAAGCAGCCCGTGCCGTCTTGGAGGAACGAATCCGCGGGGCATCCTTCGCCAAGCCTGAAGGTTCGGACTTGAACCTGCGAGCTTTCGTAGATGCCTGGTGGAAGCCTTACTTGCAGCGCAAAGGTGTGAAGCCGTCCACGAGCAGGAATTATGATTCGATCTTGGAGCTGCACATCTTGCCTGTTTTCGGTGAACTTCGCATTGACGAGGTTGTCCCTTTGCACGTCGAGAGATTCATCCAAACGAAAGTGGAGAGCGGGCTTTCAGGAAAGACTGTCCGCAACTTGCTTTTGGTCTTACAGGGAATCATGTCGCTTGCATTGGACAACGACTTGATTGATCGTTCACCGATTCGCAAAAGACACAAACCAACAGTCAACAAGCACGAGAAGCCGATTTGGTCTCCCGCTCAACTTCTGAATATTCTGAGCGCGGCTCCAACAGGTCTTCGAGCGTTTTTCGACTGTGTGGCCTTAACCGGGACCAGGTTGGGTGAGGTGTTGGCGTTGAAATGGAAGCACGTTGATTTGGAGCGAAGAATACTCCGAATCGAGCATAGTCTTTGGCGAGGCCAGCTTCTCTCGCCTAAGACGACCGCAAGCACACGAGACATCCTTTTGGGAAGCGCCCTAAACGAGACT
>JAFDVY010000305.1 GCA_018268785.1 Acidobacteriota bacterium
GCTGCTCGCTCGCGATGATGCGCAACGGCTCGGTATCGAAGCAGTGAATTCCGAAATAAACCGCGCGGCGCGTGTAGAGAATCCGCACTTCCGTCCGCTCCGTGGCAGGCTGCCCTTCGTACGGCTCCTGCTGGCGAAAGTCCGAAATCGTTTTTGCCAACTGCCACAGTGGATCGTCGAGCGTTCCGTCCATCTTCGGACCTTGGTCGATGCGAACAGCCACCGCCGCATTCGGTGCTGCCGTTTCGGTTTGAGGAGTCTGTTCGCCTGGCTGAGAGAACGCGCTGGTCCGAGCGGACGAGCACACCATCAAGGACAGAAATGTCCCGAAAGCGTGCGCCCATAGATACGTTCTGTTCTTCACGTCCCCTTCGCCTCTTCGGTCTGCACATTGGCTTTAACGGCGAATCTCAACTCAGTCTTCGAGCGTCGGCAGAGTCTTCAGCACGTCCGCGGCTCTTGGGCGGTTCTCGACCAAATCGTCTTTCCGGATTTTTCCGTCGCGAAACACCAATACGCGTTTCGCGAACTGCGCGATATCGTGCTCGTGCGTCACCAAAACGACCGTCAGTCCTTTCTCGTTCAACCCTTGCAGGATTTCCATGATCTCGACCGACGTGCGGCTGTCTAGGTTCCCCGTGGGTTCGTCCGCCAGCAAGATCGAGGGACGGTTCACGAGCGCGCGGGCGATGGCTACTCGCTGCTGCTGGCCTCCCGACATTTGCGACGGAAAATGATGCGCGCGGTCGGCCAACCCCACCATGGCAAGCGATTCGGCGGCCCGCTCCTCGCGCTCGGCTTTTGAAATCTTCGTGTAGAGCGTCGGAAGTTCGGTGTTTTCGACGGCCGTCGTCCGCGCCAGCAGATTGAAGCCTTGAAACACGAAGCCAAGTTTCTGATTGCGTATATTCGCCAGAGCTTTCTTGTCGTGCTTGCTGACGTCAATTCCTTCGAGCAAGTACGTTCCCGACGTGGTCTTGTCCAGGCACCCGAGAATGTTCATGAAGGTGGATTTGCCGCTGCCGCTCGCGCCCATGATCGCGACGAAATCGCCGTGCTCCACCGAGAGGGTGATTCCACGTAGTGCGTGCACCCGGGTTTCGCCGAGCTCGTAGTATTTGTGGAGTTCCTCGACACGGATCACTGCTCCAGTGGAAGGAGCCGTGGGCGCTGTTTGCATCTCTTTTGCGTCGAGCATCTTCATCGCATGAATCCGACTT
>JAFDVY010000306.1 GCA_018268785.1 Acidobacteriota bacterium
CCACGGGACGGCCTTTCAAGGATTTTGAGCCGAAGCCGATAGTGCGGTGAATGAGCTGCATGTGCTCGAAGCGGAATTTCTGGAAGAGTTCGTCAAATTCGGCGAGCGCTTCGGCGACGACGTAGGCCGGGCCGTGATCGTATTTTGAATCGTAGATGGCTTCGACGGTCAGGCCGTGCTTCTTGAGATAGTGCTCGACGAACGAATTCCAAATGGGCTGGTACATCTTTAGGAGAACGCGGAAGCCGGGGGATTCCTGGCCGCTGCCGTTGCCGAGGCGCTGGCGAATGTCCTGGTATTCCTTGGGCGACATGGTTTCCAGCAGGGCGAGTTGTTGAATCATGAGGCGCTGCGCGGTGTGGATGCGGCGGAAGAGGGTTAGAACGCGACCTGTATTTTCCTGCTGAAGATAGTCGTCGATGTCCAGAAGCGTGTAAGCGATGAGCTTCATCCAGAGTTCCTCGACCTGATGGACGATCTGGAATTGCATTTCGTCGCGGTTGCATAGCTCGCCGAAACCGGACTGGCACGAGAGAAGCGCCTTTGTGTTCAGATACTTTTCGTAATCGAGTGTGCCATCGCCATTCATGATTGCGTAGAACTGCTCACGGTTCACGGACTTCCTCCCAGATTTTGCGGGTACACGACCTGCAATGTGGACGTACAAGGGTAGCGCAGGGGCAGGGAAGTGGCCCCTCAAAAATGCGTTCGAGGTAAGCGAGTGGAGACGGGCAAAGGACGTGTCTTCAGTCATCCGTCCACAGTCCTCAGTTAGGAGCGCAGATAGGGTGAGTAATGGAACTTGATGCCACCCCTCCCCGGGTTTCGTGTATGTGTTGATTCTAAAGGTGGTTAAAGTCCTTTGTTTTCTATCAAATCTGTATGTGTTGAAACTAAAGGGGGTTAGAGGAGGGAGATTTTGGGTTGAGCTGGCGCGCAAAAATTGGGGGAAGTTGCGGAGCGAGGATGCAAATAGAGCCAAGTTACACCGGGCAGAGTAGCACGGGGGAGTAATAATTGCAATAGTTATTTACTAGGTAATTCGAATTGGCTGTGGAAATCTTTTCAATTAGGGAAGAAAAGTCATAGGCAAGGCCCACCCTCAAACTTTGAGGACTGGGCCGTCTCCGCATGTTTGCGAGTTGAGGGAATCAGAAAAAGTGTCTTGCGATTTTGGATGGCACCGGATGAATCGGGGAAATTTCCAGTGGGCAAT
>JAFDVY010000307.1 GCA_018268785.1 Acidobacteriota bacterium
GCAGGCCATCTCCGATACGCAGCAGACCATCGCGGAACTTGATTTGATTTCGAAAGAAAAGTTCGAACAGGCGTTCAACTCGATCAATTCGAATTTCTCGACCGCATTCCACACAATCTTTGGCGGCGGCATGGCCGAGATGCGTTTGACCGAGCCGGACAGCAGCGGCGACGCGGGCATTGACGTGGTCGCTTCGCCTCCAGGCAAGAAATTGCAAAACGTGTTGCTGCTGAGCGGCGGCGAAAAGGCGATGACGGCGCTGGCGCTGTTGATTGCGATTTTCCGCTATCAGCCGAGCCCGTTCTGTATTTTGGACGAAGTTGACGCCCCTCTCGACGAAGCGAACGTTGGACGCTTCACTCGTTTGATCGGCGAGATGAGCGCGCAGACTCAGTTCATCGTCGTCACGCACAATCGCAAGACAATGGAGACGGGCAGCGTGCTCTACGGCGTGACGATGCAGGAGCCGGGCGTTTCGAAAATCGTCAGCGTGCGCTGGGAAGGCGACGAAGCGCCGGAGTCAAAGAAGGCCCGCACCGCGGCGGCGTAAGTTCTCCGTGTAGCGCCGGCCTTCCGAGGCCGGCATCCTCAATCGGCACTCAACCTGTAGGGGCCAACTTCCGAGTTGGCCCTTTCTCCTCCGAGTTGGCCCTTCTTCTCTGAGTCGGCCCCTTCTCCTCAATGTAGCGCCGGCCTTCCGAGGCCGGCATCTTCAATCGGCGCTCAACCTGTAGGGGCCAACTTCTGAGTTGGCCCTTTCTTCTCCGAGTTGGCCCTTCCCGTTCAAAAAAGTTTTCAAACTATTTTCACAGCCGAGCACTGTTGGCGGCGACAAAGCGGTGCGCTAGAATGTTCGAACTCAGTCGAGGGGTGGAAGTCCTTGTCGTCTGCACCTGCCATGAAAACTTTACGGGAAACCCAATTCGCCGGATTGACGCCGAGCGCGCGCGGAAAAGTGCGCGACATCTACGATTTGGGCGACAAACTGCTCATCGTGGCCACCGATCGCCTGTCCGCGTTCGATGTGGTGATGCCAACTCCTATTCCCGACAAGGGCAAGGTGCTGACGCAACTCTCTTTGTTCTGGTTCAATCTGCTGAAGGACGTGATTCCGAATCACGTCCTGAGCGCAACTGAGTTCCCTTCCCCGTTCGACGCCCACGCCGAAGAACTTGCGGGACGCTCGATGGTTGTGAAGAAGACGCAGCCGCTGCCG
>JAFDVY010000308.1 GCA_018268785.1 Acidobacteriota bacterium
GGAGGCCCCTATCCTACACGTGCCAGGTGTCCAGTTTTTGAGGGGTTCATTACAGGGATCTCTACTTCTGTTTTCAGTAGTATTTCCATATGACACCTCCAGGTTGACCTACGCTGCCAAAGGCATTTCGTCTAGTGAAGTACCCAAGCTCCACTCTTCGTAACAAATCGGAAAGCGTATCGGATCAAAGGAAACTGCCGCCTTTCCGCTCGAATGACCTTGGCAGTTCCCACTAGCTCACCGCCTGGGCCGACCGTACGAACTGGCACTGTTGCTCCAATATCAAAATGTGTTGAAACCGAGCAGAGAAAGCTGTTGAGCGCCAGGTTCTCTGTTGTCGTAAGAACCTCTTCAGGCGCAGGTGCTTCAGAGGAGGTTTCGAGAGAAATCGCAAGAGCGACATTCAGCCTTACGCGGACCTCGCTGCGGCGCTCAACGCGCCTCTTTTTCAATGTCAAGTCCAGGAACGATAACAATTGGTCGACTTCAAGAGGTTTTTCGAAATAGGCTACGGCTCCTAACTCTTTGCAAAGCTGTTTCGTTTTCTCCCCAGCCTCGCCGCTAACGATGATCACGGGAATCAATTGAGTTGCGCTGAGCGATGAGAGTGTTTGACAAAGTTCATAACCTGAGTATCTCGGCATTCTAAGATCAAGCAGAATGGCGTCAGGTTTGTGCTCGAGGACAAGCGCAAGAGCTTCGTCGGGTATTGCTGTGTCCACAATCTCATGTTGATGACTCAGGCTGGCCCTCATGAAACGGCGAACCGCATCATCATCATCGACCACCAAGAGCTTAGGCATGTCTCAATCTCCCTTTCCTTTGACTTGAACTGTTTGCAGCTCGTGGCCGGAACCTTCGCGGGGTCTCTCACTCTGGGCATCTAGTACATCGCGTACCTTCGCAAGGAGGGCTTCCTCGGAAAACGGTTTATGGATTAAGGCCGTTCCTTGCTCTAGCACGCCGTGTCCAGCGATGAACGAGTCTGTGTAGCCCGACATGTAAAGAACTCTCATTTCGGGATGACGCGGAAGGAGTACTTCCGCCAGCCTTCTTCCGTTCATGCCCGGCATCACAACATCGGTGAGCAACAAGTGAATAGATTCCCTTAGGCTTTGGGCGACAACCAGTGCTTCTTCACCGTGTTGGGCTTGGAAAACTCTGTAACCCCGATTCTCAAGGAAAC
>JAFDVY010000309.1 GCA_018268785.1 Acidobacteriota bacterium
GTATTGTGAATGCATTCGTCGAGGCAAATTGGCGATTTGATGAGCGATTGTAGTTTTGCATGGGCAAAAATGTCGTCCCATTGCAGAGGTTGCTCCATCATCAGCAGATCAAAATCGTCAAAAGAGGCGAGGTGCGCGGCGTCATCGAGCCGGTAAGCGGAATTGGCGTCCACCGAAAGTAGAATTTTCGGAAATTCTGCCCGGACGGCTTTCACATATTCATAGTCCTTGCCGGGTTTGATCTTCAGCTTAATTCGCTGGTAGCCGCTGCTGAGTTCCTGCTGAACTCTGGTTACGAGCGATTGTGGATTTTCACGAATACCGAGAGAAACCCCGCAATTGATTTCTTCCCTTGTCCCTCCGAGGAGGTGAGAGAGAGAAATACCCGCGAGCTTGGCTTCAGCATCCCAAAGCGCATTCTCTATGCCACTCTTGGCCATTTCATGGCCGCGAACGTGAGTGACGAGCGCGGGAAAATCAGACGCGTGAGAAATCGTCCTGCCTGGCAACAAAGGAGCGACGAACTCCGAAAGGATTTGCCACGCCGTGTCGGTAGTTTCGGAGTTGTAGCCTGGAGTTTCGCCGGCCGTGACTTCGCCCCAACCACTAACGCCACCGGCTAGGACCTCAACCAACAGAATCCGGCGGTTTTGGACCGTTCCGAAGCTGGTTTCGAACGCCGACTTCAACCGCATACGAATTTCGCGAAGTACAATCGATTCGATCTTCATGCAGCCCACCGTCACACGAGGCCTGTCGATACAACAGAGTTGCGTTTACCTATGGCAAGGATGAATTTGTGCGAATGCTCTTTCCCTTCCACCTAGAAGTGGACGTTGAAGTTCATGAGGTTCCAATTCAGCAAGAACCATACAAGGCCAATGCATGCCGTGGCCAAGAGCAGGTCGTGCAGTTTTGCCCAAATCCAACGGCCAGGGGTGCGCAGGCTTCGCACGGCGTTAAGAATCACGAAGAGCGTACCGAATGTGCAGAGCAGGCCGACAAACCCGAAAATGACAACCCAGTGAGGAAGCGCGCTGATCGCCGTGACTTCGTTGGCCATGGAGAGCACGACGATCCAACCGAGGAACAAACCGAAGAACAGTGCGCAAACCAAGCGTGTAATGAGCCTCAGGCGACTTTCCGATGGCGTTAGCTGAAGAGGACGGCCGTAGTGTTTG
>JAFDVY010000030.1 GCA_018268785.1 Acidobacteriota bacterium
CAAGTCGTAAGTCCAAAGTTCAAATAGAGCTACGCTATCTTCTTGAATTGCGAACAGGCAGTAATAGCGACCCACGGAGGAATCCGCAGTACAAGCTCTCTCACCAAAAGCAACAGGGAAAGCACCGATCTTGCTACCATCCACAGGATTGAAAGCTCCTCCATAGGAATAGAGACGTCCATTGCCTTTGTCATATTGAATAAAACGCACAGGGCCAACCTGGCCTCCGTTGTAGCTCGCGAGCGACGCGCCCGCAGACGTTACATCGATTGTGGCCACTCCACCTTGGTCAACAGTTAGACTTTGACTGCCATAAATCTTGGAGTCGTCGTTGGCCCACTGGATCCAATCTATGAGGGCCCCAGTCACCTGATTAGTCCTCTGAACCGCATCATCGTAGATGTAAACTCCATTGCCTGCTTCACCGTTGACTGGCTCGGGGATTACGGCCAAGGTATGCGGACTCACCCGAGCTGCCTGTATATCAGTTACTCTTTGCAGGCTACCCTGAAGGTCGAGAGGCAATGGAAACGAAATATCTTTTGTGAGCCCGGGCAGCAGGAAACGCTGCACTGTGTGGTCACCATCCAAACCAACCCACAAGTAAGAGGAATCGGAAGATACTGCCAAGCGATCTGGATTGTTTCCAGCCGGAATAGGAGCACCGATACTCGCGGTAATCGGATCAATTGGGATGACTGTGTTCGGTGCAACAGTGTCGGTGGGAGGCAGGGAAACATAGAGCTTTCCGTGTACCGAGTCCCAAACGACGTCTTGGACGTCAGCCAAACCGGGAACTTGTCGCATCCAAGTTGTCGGTATGGGCTGCGCGGAAATCGTAAATATTTTCCCGCTAGAAGTCCCACCTCCGGGGTTCGGGTTAGCCACTGTGATGCTGGCGGTTCCAATGGACGCCACATCGCTCCCAGGAATAACTGCAGACATCTCGTTCGAGCTTATCCAGGTGGAGCTCAACGATGAGTCGTTCCACTTTACAACTGCACCATTTTGAAAATTCGAGCCGAAAAGTGAAAGATTCACCGACTGGCTGCCCACAGTCGCGCTTGAAGGGGCAATGGAAGACAAAACGGGGATTATTTGTGGATTTCCGCCGCCACCACCGCCTGTAGTTGTGGCTCCGCCGCCGCATCCGCCAAGAATGAATGTTGATAGTATGCCGAGAAGAAAGAAGCCACGAAGCGTCATAGGTTTGCCGTCATCATTCAAAATGAACGCCCAGCGGGTTTATACGAACCCATAAACTCTACCCGGGTTATTTCGGAATTTATAACAACGCTAGGTATATATCATACTGGCATTTCCGGGCATAACAAATGCTTCTAGCGTTAGGGTCGGAATTAGGCGCTTGCGGAAGAACTGCTCACTAGTTTGGTGATTTCCGCTAAGCCAAACGCGCGCAAAAGCTGCGCTTGCACCTGGTCCGTCAGTTTGTTGATTTCTACAACGCCCAGTCCGCCCGTGGCGATTCGATACCGTAGCTGACGCTTTCCGAATGGTGTGCGCGCAATTTCCAGCGCGAGATCGGCAACTTCCTGCGGATCCGCCGCGGCATTTGCCACTGCGTCCCTGAGTTTGCCAGGCACCGCTTTCATCGAGCCGTACGAAGCGAGTCGCGATTGATCGTCCCCGCCGTCAATCTTTCCGAAAATGTCCGTCTTGTAGGCGCCCGGCTCGATACTCAAGCAATCAATTCCGCTCTCCGCCAGTTCGTAGCGATACGTTTCTGTGATCGCTTCCAGCGCGAACTTCGAAGCGCAATATATGCCGAAGGAAGGGAAGATCACGCGCCCGGCTCCGCTGCTGATCTGCATCACGAGTCCGCTCTTCTGCCTGTGCATCTGCGGCAGCACGGCGCGCATCACGCGCTGCACGCCAAAAACGTTCGTATCGAAAATCTTCTTCGCCTGATCGATCGTGATCGCTTCCATGAGGTCCACGTAAGCGAATCCGGCGTTGTTGATCACCACGTCCAGCCGTCCGGCTTGGTTCACCACTTTCGTCACACATTCATTCACCGACGGTTCGTCGGTCACTTCCATCTCTTTCACGTGAATATCGAGCGAATTCTGGATAGCAAAAGCGCGCAGATTCTCAGCCGATTTGGCGTTCTTGCCGGAAACGCCGCGCATCGTCGCAAAGACGGAATATCCGTTTCGCCCAAATGTCTCCACGAATAATTTTCCGAAGCCGCTGCTGGTGCCCGTAATCAAAACCACCGGTTTTTGCGCGCCCATAAAATTTGCTCCTCTTCCTGGCTACAAACCTTCAAAGCTTTCGATGGTTGCGTGATTGATGTCGTTAGACGCTGCAGCGCCCGGTCGGATCATGAGCGTCGTCTCCATGCCCGCCCGGCGCGCCGCATCCAGCTCTGCCGCCACATCCGAAACAAAAAGCACCCAGCCAGGCGCCATTCCTAGCGCTTCCCCAATCTTTGCGAAACTCGTGGCCTCGCGCTTCGGCCCTGTCGTCGTATCGAAATAAGCATCAATATATTTCGTCAGATCTCCCGCCACGGAATGTCCAAACAGCAGCTTCTGCGCCTGCACGCTGCCGGAAGAAAAAATCGCGATTTTCTTGCCTTCATCGCTCCAGCGCGCGAAAGCCTTCGGCACATCTTCATAAATGTGCCCTTTCAGCTCGCCGCTGCGAAATCCTTCTTCCCAAATCATTCCTTGCAGCGCCTTGAGCGCGGTTACTTTGCGGTCCTCGGAAATCAATTGCCGCACATAATTCGCAGCCGATACAATTTCTTCGCTGACTGTTCCCTGCATCCACACGCCAATTTGAGGGTCCTTGGCCGCATCATGCGCTTGCTCCGCTCGAAGTTCAGTTACCAGACGTTGGACTTCCGGAATGGCCGAATGTCGGCGCAAATATGTTTCCACATGCGCGGTGGCGAAAGGGAACAGAGTCTTGTAAACAAAATCGACTGAGGTCGTCGTCCCTTCGATGTCCAGCAGCAGCCACTTGAAAGATGGATTTTTGGGAAAAGACTGCAAGTTCAGCCCAAGTCCGCGCGATTCGGAAAATACTGGGGTCCAAAGCAGACGGGCTCATAGCCGCGGTCCACGCCGCTTTCGGTGTAATGCGGTGTCCAGCCGCTCGCATCCTGGAACAAACGGATCGCGCGAATCCGGCGCTCTTCGCACAAATCGAACCAGTGCCACGTTCCGCGCGGCACGCGCAGCAAATCTCCCGCTTCGACCGTGATCGAAACCACTTTTCCTTCGCGCGGATGAACATGAAAAATTCCGCGCCCCTCGATGATGAACCGAACTTCATCTTCATCGTGCCAGTGCTCGCTGTTGAAGCGGTTCAGCATGGCATCAAGCCCGGGCGTTTGCGAGCTCACGTCAATCACGTCCGCCGTTACGTAACCGCCCTGCGCTTTCAATCGATCAATCTCCGGAGCATACGCCGCCAAAATCTCTGCCGCACTCGCACCCGCCGGAACTTCATGTGCCGGCTTCCAGCGTTCGTAGTCAATCCCCATCGTCGCGAGATGCGCATGCACTTCCGCAAATTCGCTCAGCGTCTTGTTTTCGTCGGGAATTCTCAGCGTTGCCATGAATTGCTTCCTGCCGCTCAGCTCGCGTGTTCTGCTAATTCTTTTCTTCCCACCACTTCCAGCAAAAACTCGAAGATCTCCACGTGCCGGCGCGCTTGCGCCACATCTTCTCCCCAAGTATATAACCCATGCGAGCGCAGCAGGAATCCATGAGGCCGCGGGTCCTGCTTCAGCAACGCCTCGACCTCTTTCGCCAGCGCCGGAATGTCCTGCGAATTTTCAAAGACCGGTATCCACTCCTGATGCTCGTGCGTTTTCACGCCTTCGAAGCCCTTCAGCATTTCGTACCCGGAAATCGCCATGCTTTTGCGCTTCGCGTGACGGTCCGAAAGAATCGTGCTCCACACGGAATGAGTGTGCAACACGCATCCCGCTTTTCGCGAGCGCACCACCGCAACGTGCAGCAGAGATTCCGCCGAAGGGCGACCGTCTCCGCTCAAAATATTTGCGTGGTCGTCAATCTGCAGGAAATGCTTCTTGCCGAGGAATGCCTTGTCCACGCCGGATGATGTCATGAGCAACCGCATCGGCGCTTCTCTCAGTACCGCGCTGTAGTTTCCGCTCGTGCCCAGCGCCCATCCGCGGGCTTGAAACGCGCGGCCTGTTTCCGCCAGTTCCGCCGCCAGTTTTTGCGCATCGACTTTTTTTCGTTTACTCACGCAATCGGCTCCAACATCAGAAGCCGATTATCGCACGCTCGCGCAATTTTCTCTGTTAGTTCGCTTTTATTGCCTCGATTACGGACAACGGCGACTTTGTTTGCACAATACGTGTCACACGGAATCCCGCTCCCGCAAACAGAGCGCGATATTCTTCTTCTGTCCGTTCTTTTCCGCCGGGCAGCAGCAGCATTTCCAAGTCAATCCACTTGCCGAGACTCGGTGCATTTCCCGCGGTAATCACACCCTCAAAGAGAATCACTCGGGCGTTTGCGGGAGACGCCTTATGAATGTTTTTCAGAATCGTCGTGGCCTTCGCATCATCCCAATCGTGAATGATGTGCTTCATCACATAAGCATCGCCTGAAGGCACTTCCTTGAAGAAATCGCCACTGCAGGTAGTGCAACGCGCAGTCAGTCCCAGAGCTTCGATCTTGGGCTTCGCCCCGTTCACTACATGCTCCAGGTCGAAAAGTTTTCCCTGAATCTCCGGGTACTTCACCAGAATCTCCGTCAGCACTTTTCCGTGCCCGCCTGCGATGTCCACAAGCGTCTTTCCATTCAGATAGCTAAAGTCGTATGCCTCCAACGCCGCCGGAATGACCACTCCGCTGAAATCCGTCATTGCATCGTTGAAGATTTCGCCGGTCACTTTGTCCTTTTCGAAATATTCGAAACAGGAAACGTTGTAGACCTTCTCTACCACTGTCTCTCCGGTTTTTAGCGAGTGCATCATTTCCGGAAAAAGATCGAAATGCATTCGCGTCGCCATCCAGCTCACCATGCTCCGCATCGACCCTTTGGTCCCACGGCACAGCAACTCCGCCGCCGGAGTGAGCCCAAACGTACGCGGCGCGAGTTCTTCAAAAATTCCCGCGGACGCGAGCGCTCGCAGCACCCGATACAGCGGATCTTCCTTCACGCCCGTTTCCGCCGCCAAATCCGTCACGCTTTTTGCGCCGTTCCTCAGCCTGTCAGCAATTTCCAGCTCAACCACGCATCCCAGCGCGGCGGTCGCCATGAAACCCAGCGCCATCTGGAACAATTGCTCCACCGGCTGCGGCTTCTTTGCTTCCTGATTTGCTTGTCCCTGCTGTGCTATAGGCGCAGAACTCATGCTTCCTCCTGTGGGAAGATATCGGCTTCAACTTCTGACGCGGGGGTTCCGTCGAACTGGCTTGCCTAACCAGTGAGAACAACACCGTCAGCCTACCCCAAAATCGCGCTCATCCCAAAAATAAAAAATGGCCGGACAATCTGTCCGGCCATTTTTCAGTCTAGACTTCGACATCTTCTGCGCGGAACTCGCGCTCTCAGTTCTGCGGCTTCAATTCCTTCAACATCTTTTTCACCCCGCCGTTGATGTGCTCCTGGTCCAGGCTGTTCCAATCCAGCAGTTTTTCATAGACCGAGCGAAAAGCCATTCTATCGTCGCCGCGCCGCACCAGGTCAAACACGATCGTCCCTTGGCGATATCGGACGGTCCGCACCGCGTAGCCGGTCGGGCCCCAGTATCCCCACGATTGCCAGCACCCGTAATAACCGCAAACGAGTACGGGCTGATCTATTGGCACTGCAACGCGTTCACGCCGGCTCTGCACTCCCACCTGATAATCCACCAAAAAGTCCGCTGCCGCCGGATCGGTCACTTGGGTCAATCCCTTCGACGCTAGCGTCTGTTCAATCGCAATTCGCGTCCGCACATGCACCATATCTTTTTGTGGATCTGCATACGCGGGGAATTGGCGCTGCCCCGAAGTCCCGTTGCGCTGCGGAATCACATCCCGCGAAATCACTCTGCGGCCGCCCTCATTCCGCATCTCTTGCGGTGCAGGACGCCATGCCCACGTCATCCCGCGTTGAATTCGCACACTCGGATCGCGATCCACGGTGACGCGGTCATCGCATCCGGCAAGCACTGCGAGGCAGGCCAGCGCGAATGCTCCCACAAACTCGGTGCGAACTGCTCGAAAACCCATCGGTTTCATAGCGAACCTCTCCATTCCTATAAACACCGCCTCCGCCAAATAGTTTTGATGCCTTTTCCCCTCGCTGGGGCGGCTCAGGCAGTACAATACGCCCGCCGTGAGTCATCCCAATATGGCCCGATTTCTCTCCTTTCGGGGAACTCTTTGGGACTGTCATTCGTATTCATTCGGGAGCCCTCGATGGAATTGAAAATTCAAGGTCTGTCCAAGACCTATGCCAACGGCGTCAAGGCTCTGGACAATGTTTCGCTCACCATCCCGCGCGGCATGTATGGATTGCTTGGCCCCAACGGTGCAGGCAAATCCACCCTGATGCGCACACTCGCCACTCTGCAGGAGCCGGATAACGGCGCTGCAGCGCTCGGCGACCTGGATATTCTTAAACAAAAGGAAGAGCTGCGCCGCCGCCTCGGTTACCTGCCGCAGGATTTCGGCGTATATCCGCGAATTTCTGCGGAAGACATGCTGAATCACATTGCGGTTCTCAAAGGCGTGACAAACGCTCGAGAGCGCAAGGACCTTGTTCGCGGCATGCTTGTCCGTTGCAATCTCGAAGATGTTCGCAAAAAAGCCCTCTCTGGTTTTTCCGGTGGCATGCGCCAGAGATTCGGCATTGCGCAGGCCTTGCTTGGCAATCCACAGCTTTTGATTGTGGATGAGCCCACCGCCGGTCTTGATCCCGGCGAGCGCAACCGCTTCTACAATTTGCTTTCTGAAATCGGCGAAGGCGTTATCGTGATTCTCTCCACTCACATCGTGGAAGACGTGATGGACCTTTGCACCAACATGGCCATCATCCATAAAGGAAAAGTTCTCTACGAAGGTCGGCCTGACGCCGCCATTGCACAACTTTCCGGCAAGGTCTGGCAGCGCTCTATCGAAAAATCCGAACTCCCCGCCTACGAACAGAAATACCGCATCATCTCGAACCGGCTTGTAAGCGGGCGTCCTTCGCTTCATGTTTACAGCGAACAGCCTCTCGATTCCGGCTTTTCTTCGAACTCACCGGACCTGGAAGATGTGTTCTTCAGCAAAATCCAGGGCTGGAGCTGACCGGTCATGCTCTGGCAGATTTTTTCCTTTGAAGTACGCTACTGGCTCCGTTCCTGGATGCTCTGGATTTTCCTGCTCATCCTGACTGCGATGTTTTTCTTCGCCACGGCCACCGACTACGTCACCATCGGCGACGCGCTTACCAATACCTACCGCAACGCGCCGTTCGTCATTCAGAATTTCTATTCTTTTGTGGGCCTTCTCGCCATCCTGATGGCGACCGCGTTCGTCAATTCCGCCGCAGCTCGCGACTTTAACTACAACACCCATCAGATCGTTTTCTCCACGCCCATGCGCCGGTTCGACTTTTTGATCGGCCGGTTTCTCGGCGCCACCGTTGTCTCGGTAATTCCCACGTTGGGTGTTTCCATTGGGATTCTCCTGGCTAAGCTCATGCCGTGGATCGTCCCCGAGCGTTGGGGACCCGTCGTTTGGAAAGCTCACTTCGATGGCATTTTCGTTTTCGCGATTCCCAACGCGTTCATCATCGCTTCCATTCTTTTCGCGATTGCCGTTCTCGCCCGCAATGAGATTGCCGCATTTGTCGGCGCTATCGGCCTTCTGGTCTTGTACGCCGCCACCGATGGCCTTCTTCAGAACGTCGACCGCCAAAAACTCGGCGCGATCCTGGATCCCTTCGCCATTCGCACCTATTCCTACGTCACCCGCTATTGGACCGTCGCGGACAAGAACACGCTTTCCGTCGGCTTCTCCGGCTACATGCTCTGGAATCGCCTGCTATGGATTGCAATCGCACTGGCGGTTTTCGTCTTTGCTTATTACCGTTTCAGCTTTACAGAGCGCAAAAAGAAATCCCGTGCCCAATCCGCCGAACCATCGGCAGCATCGATCGCTGCGCAGCCTTTGCCGGAGGTCAGTTTCAACGATGCGCCTTTCGCCAAGTACCGCGCCGCAGTCGGCATTCACTTTTGGGGCGTTGCCAAAAGCACCGTCTTCATCGTCATTCTTCTTCTCGCGCTCAGCAATTGTGTTCCTGCACTCGCTTTCAACGCGAACCAGCTTTATGGGAACAAGACCTTCCCGGTCACTTACTGGATCCTCGACCTGATCGCTGGCACCTTCTACATGTTCCTTGTAGCCATCATCACCTATTTCGCGGGCCTTCTTGTGTGGAAAGACCGCGACACGGGCATGGACGAAATCGTCGATTCCCAGCCCTCGCCTGAATGGGTCTCCTACGCTTCGCGGCTGACCGCGCTTATGGGGCTCGTTTTCATCATTCTGGCCGTCGTAATGGTTGCCGGCATCGTCGTTCAGGCGGCCATGGGTTATCACCGCTTTCAACTTGCGCTCTACGTCAAAGATCTGTTCTTCCACAATGGTTCGCTATTTTTCTTCCTTGCTCTTCTCGCGTTCTTTATTCATGTGCTCGCGCCCAGTAAATACCTCGGCTATTTCTTTTACATCTCCTTTCTTCTTGCCAATCTTTTCATCTGGCGCCCGCTCAACATCGCCAGCAACCTCGTCAAATTCGCCAACCGCCCTCGCATCGTTTATTCGGATTTCTTCGCCGATGCGCCTTACCGCGCCGCATGGGATTGGTACGCGCTCTATTGGCTGCTCTTCTGCTCTTTGCTCGCGATTGCCACTGTCATGTTCTGGCCGCGCGGCAAACAGGCCAAGTGGAGCGAACGATTTGGCAACGCCCGCCTTCGTTTCACCGGAGCCTGGCCTGCGCTTTTTGTGATTTGTTTTCTTGCGTTTGGTTCCGCCGGTGCGTGGGCCTACTACAACACAAAGGTTCTGAATCGCTATAACGGCCCCAAGGACATCCTCCGCCTCCAGGCCGACTACGAAAAAACTTACAAGCCGCTCGAAAAAACGCCCATGCCGCGCCTTCGCGGCATCAAGTACAACATCGAAATTTTTCCCGAACAGCGCAACATGATCATGCAGGGCGACGCAGTTCTCCAGAATCCCTCGCCCGCTCCGATTGAAGAAATCCACTTCACTTTGAATCGCCAGTACGAAACGACGATGGATATTCCCGGCGCCAGCCTCGTCAAGGACGACAAACGCCTTTACTACCGGATCTACAGATTCTCGCCGCCCCTCGCGCCAAACGAATCGCGGACTGCCCACTTCACCGTCAAAACCAAAACTCGCGGCTTCGAAAACGAAGTCAGCGATCTCACCGTCGTCCAAAACGGGACTTTCTTCAACAATCAAATCGGTCCCATCATCGGCTACAGCGCGCAGAATGAGCTCACCGACCCCGCCGACCGCAGGAAGTACGGCCTCGGTGAGCAGGTTCTCATGCCGCCGCTCGAGCGCGACTGCACTGCCGACTGCATGAACAATTACGGCGCCGGCCACGCCGATTGGATCGACGTCGAAACCACCATCAGCACTTCCGCCGACCAAATCGCTGTTGCGCCCGGCTCTTTGCTAAATGAATGGCAGCAGGGCGGCCGCCGCTACTTTCACTACAAGCTCGACCATCCCTCGCTCGCTTTTTACTCCTTCATCTCCGCGCGCTACGAAGTGGCCCGCGAAGACTGGAACGGCATCAAGGTTGAGGTCTACTACCTCAAAGAGCACCCGTGGAATGTTCCGCGCATGCTCAAGTCCGTCGAAAAATCTCTCGACTACTGCACCAAGAATTTCGGCCCCTACTATCACAAGGAAGCCCGCATTATCGAATTTCCACGCATCGCAACTTTTGCTCAGGCTTTTCCCGGCACCATGCCGTACTCCGAATCCATCGGCTTTATCGCCGATTTCGACGATCCGGAAGATATCGACCTCGTTTACTACGTCGTCGCTCACGAAATGGCCCACCAATGGTGGGCCCACCAGGTCATCGGAGCGAACATGCAGGGCGCCACGCTTCTTTCCGAAACCTTGGCGCAATATTCCGCGCTGATGATCATGGAGAAGGAATATGGCCGCGACACCATGCGCAAATTCCTCCGCTATGAAATGGATCGCTATCTTTCTTCACGCGGCCGCGAACTTCACAAAGAGCGCCCGCTGATTAGCGTCGAAGCCGAACAAGGTTACGTCCACTATCGCAAGGGAAGCCTCGCTGTTTATTACCTGAAGGAGATCATCGGCGAAGAAGCTTTCAACCGCGCGCTGCGCCGTATCGTCCAGAAATACGCCTATGCGCAGCCGCCCTATCCAACATCCTGGGTTTTGGTCGATGAGTTAAAACGGGAAACCCCGCCCGAGTATCAGTATCTGCTCAAGGATCTTTTCGAAGACATTACAATCTTTTCGAATCGCACGCTTGAAGCCACCGCGGAAAAACGCCCCGACGGCAAATATGACGTCAAACTCGAAATCGAGACCCGCAAGTACAAAGCCGACGACAAAGGCAACGAAACCGAAGTCCCGTTCAATGACTGGATTGAAATCGGCGCGTTTGCAAAGCCGGAAAAAGGAAAAAAATACGGCAGGACTCTCTATCGTCAGCGCCTTCATCTTACTTCTACAAAATCCACGCAGACGTTCACCGTGGACGAATTGCCCGATCAGGCCGGCGTCGATCCTTTTCTGCTCTTGATTGATCGCGTTCCTGACGACAACACAAAGCGGCCAACGCTGATAACCACAACAACTTCGGCTCACTAGCTAAGAAACCGGCTTTTCCCAATCCTCGGGAGGAAACGCCACGGGCCAAAACTTCGGCATCGGCTCATCGAACTCGAAGGCCACCGCTGTGTACCCGCCCGGCGGGTTCTCCACGCGTACCACTCGCGCTGGGGCGACCATGCCTGCTTTGTTCAGTAAGCGAAGCGGCTGCCCCGCCAGAACTTCCATTTCGAGTTTCAGCAGTCCGCCATGCGCATTCACGACGAGCGTATGCGTCTCTTCGCGCATCTTCTCGTGTTGCACCGTTTCCGTCTCGACCACAATGCTCATGCGCAGCATCACGCGTTCGCTGCGCCGCCGATTTGCTCCTTCGTCAGGGGACATTTCTCCGCTCTTTCACGCCGCAACCGGGAGCTGGGAGGAGTGAGGTTCGCGGCATTGCCAAAAGAACTCTTTCAATTCTCCTACGTTTCCAAAAGAAATCGTCAAATAGTTCATGCCGCAGTTTCCGAATGTCAGCCTCGCAGTGGCGCCCTTCACTCTCCCCGCCGCGTGTGTCTGGGCTATAATTCCCGCGCACATGACGCGCTGTCTCAACTGTTCCGCCGGACTCTCCGAGGGCAGCCGCTTCTGCTCCTCTTGTGGCCAGCCGGTGGATTTCCAAGAGCCGACGCTTACCTCCGATTCCAATGTCGCCGCAAATCCAGCTCCTGCGAAACCTCGCACCAATCCTTCCGTCTTCCGTCCGTTGAATCTTTCTCCGGGAACCGTTCTAGCCGATCGCTATAGAATCCTCGGGCTTCTCGGTCACGGCGGAATGGGAATGGTTTACAAAGCCGACGACCTGAAGCTTGGCCAGGTCGTCGCCCTGAAATTTCTTCCGCCTTCCTTTTCTCAACATGTCAGCCGCATCGAACGTTTTCACGCGGAAGTCCGTCTCGCGCGCCAAATCTCTCATCCCAACGTCTGCCGCGTTTACGATGTCAGCGAAATCGAAGGCCATCATTTCCTTTCGATGGAATATGTGGACGGAGAAGATCTCGCCGCGCTCCTGTCGCGTATCGGACGCTTGCCCAAGAGCAAAGCGCTCGAAATCGCTCACGAGCTTTGCGCCGGTCTTGCCGCGGCCCACGCAAAAGGCGTCATTCATCGCGATTTCAAGCCGGCAAACGTGATGATTGATGGCCGCGGCCACGCACGCATCACCGATTTTGGCCTTGCGGTAGAAACACAACAAAGCTCATCGGGCGGGGAAATCGCCGGCACGCCTGCCTACATGGCGCCCGAACTCTTCGATGGCAAACCTGCCGCGATCCAGAGTGATCTTTACGGTCTTGGGCTTGTTCTTTATGAAATGCACACAGGCGTTCGCCCGTGGGACGCAGGGTCCTTTGAAGAATGGCGACGCCGCCACACGGAGAGTCTTCCCCCCACACCCTCTTCTCGCGGTTCCGATCTCGATCCAGCCACGGAGCGTCTGATCCTCCGTTGCCTTGAAAAAAATCCCGCTTCCCGTCCTTCTTCCGCTCTCCAGGCTGTTGCGGCCTTGCCCGGAAGCAATCCTCTGGCTGCTGCCATCGCCGCCGGAGAGACGCCCTCGCCCGAAATGGTCGCTGCCGCGGGCGAGGAAGGCTCGCTCAGCCCCGCAAAAGCTTGGAGCTTGCTCTCTGCTGTCGTTGCCGGTTTGCTTTTGGTGATGTTTCTCTCTCAGCGCTCCTTTTTGCCCAATCTCCTGCCCTCCCCAAAATCTCCGGACGTGCTCTCCGAACTGGCGCGCCAGGTCGCCGCGAAAATTGGCTACAGCGAGCCCGCTTCTGACCGTGCGTTCTGGTTCGATGTCGTTTCAGGCTACTCCGCATATTCGTCCAAACTGCCGGCATCGCAGCGCTATCGCGGCTTGCAGGATGAGTTTCCCTATCCATTTCAATTTTGGTACCGCCAGAGTCCGTATCCATTTCGCACAAACTATCCTTTCCAGGTCACTCTTGAGGATCCTGCTCCCTTTTTTGCAGGTGAGTGGCGCGCCGGTACGGATTCCGCTGGCCGTTTGAACTATTTCGCGGCAATTCCGGTTGGCCCTGAAACGTATCCATCCGCGAAGGTTGCCGTCTCTCCCGATTGGGCTTCCCTTTTTGCCGCAGCCGAACTGGATTATGGCTCCAGCCGTCCCGTCTCCCCGCGACTTCTCCCCGACGCGCCCTCCGACAAGACCTTTGCATGGGAAACGGAGTCCCACGGCAAGACCTTCCATGTGGAAGGCGCGACTTATCGTGACAAAATTGTTTTCTTCAAAGTCATTCTTCCATGGGAGCGCCTTGACCACACTGCGCTGGGGAGCCTTAGCCTGGCTTCGCGCATTAGCTTCGGCTTTTTTGTATTTTTCGTTCTTGCCATCCTCATTGTCGGATATTTCTTTGCACGCAGAAATCTTAAGCAGGGCCGTGGCGATTTGCAGGGAGCGGTTCGCGTCGCGGCGCTCATTTTTTTCGTCTTTTTTGTCGCCCAGCTTTTGACTGCTCACTACGTCGGCGATCCAGATTGGATCTTTATTGCATTCATCCTTTGTTCGGGCGTTGCGCTCACCAATGCGGTTCAATTCGGGCTGCTTTACGTCGCCTTGGAGCCATACATCCGTCGTACTTGGCCGGAGATTCTGATCTCTTGGAACCGCCTCCTTGCCGGTACCTGGAACAATCCGCTCGTTGGCAGGGATGTTCTTCTCGGTGTGCTCTTCGGGACGGCAATGGCTTTCGCCTCTATCATTCGCTTCGTTTTGCCCAATTGGTTCAATGTGAACGGAATCGTTGTCGGCTGGCCGGTAAGTCTCAATTGGAGCGATCCCGCGACATTCTTCGGCAACCTGGCCGGCAATATCCTCGCGATTATGTATGCCATCGGCTCTTTGGCGGTCGTATTCCTTATTTCCAAGCTGACGCACAGCAGGGTCGTCGGACTGCTTTTTGGGGCTCTCTTCATGACGGGACCATTCTTTCGCGGAGAAAACTGGCCCGTGGAAATCGCCATCGCAGCCGTACTGGCTCTGCTGTGGCTTGTCTGTTTGACCCGCGTCGGTCTGCTGTCGCTGTGCGTAGCCCTCTTCGTTTCCGAAGTCCTCAAGAGCGGCGTCGCCACATTCGATTTTTCCCGCTGGTACGCCTGGCGAGGCTTGACCGAAATCTGCCTTGTCGCCGCCATTGCTGTTTTCGGCTTTAAAATCGCTTTGGGGAGCAAACCTCTTCTGGGTTCCGCGCTGGACGATTAGCTGAAATTCCAGGTTCCTAACCCCTATTTCGCGTGCGGCAAATAACGCCCTTAAGGTATGATAGAGTTTTGATAAACCACTGACTTAGGAAGAAGATGCCGACTGAATCCAATGGAAAAGTGCTTTTGCGGGTTCGCCCCCGCGGCTTCTGCGCCGGCGTAGTCCGCGCGGTTGATATTGTTGAATTGGCCCTTGAAGCCTATGGCAATCCGGTCTACGTTCACCACGAAATTGTCCACAACACCTATGTAGTGGAACAACTCCGCCGCCGCGGCGCTATCTTCGTTGAAACCATCGAAGAAGTCCCCCATGGCGCGGTTCTGGTTTTCAGCGCTCACGGCGTTCCCCCGCCGGTTCGGGAAGAAGCCAAAGCGCGCAACCTGAAAGTGATTGACGCCACCTGCCCGCTCGTCACCAAGGTTCATTTTGAAGCGCTCAAGTTTGCCCGCGAAGATAAGACCATCATCTTGATTGGTCACAAGGACCATCAGGAAATTATTGGCACTTCCGGCGAAGCTCCCGACCGCACCATCGTCGTAGACTCTGTGGAAGCCGTGGACAAACTCGAAGTCGAGCATCCCGACAAGCTCGCGTTTCTCACGCAGACTACTTTGAGCATCTACGACACGCAGGAAATTGTCGCTCGCCTCCGCCAGAAATTTCCGAAAATCGTCGGCCCCAAGAGCGACGACATCTGCTACGCCACGCAAAATCGCCAGGACGCCGTCGAACAAGTTGCGCAAGACGTCGACCTCATCCTCGTCGTGGGTTCGCAGAATAGCTCCAACTCCAACCGTCTCGTGGAAGTTGCCGAGCGCCGCGGCGTTAAGGCCGCTCTCATCGACTCGGCTTCAGACATTGATCCAAAATGGCTCGAAGGCGTGAAGAGCGTCGGCCTCACCGCGGGCGCATCCGCTCCCGAAGTCTTGGTCGAGCAGGTCAGCAAGCGCCTTGCTGAGCACGGCTTTACGGATCAGCGCGATCTCGATTTGATTCGCGAAGACGTGCGCTTTACGCTTCCGCCGGAACTGGCGACGATCGCGCCCGCTCCGCGCCGTTGAAAAGATTTCGTGGTGGCCGCTTTCTGAAGCGGCCCGCGACTGACGCACGAAAAGTTTGTAGTCGGCAACAGGGGATCATCCGGCCGCGGTCCCGGGCCTGTTAACGCAAACTTCGGGAGAGACTCTTGGCGGTCAAAATAGCCCGTCAGTTGAAGAAGATTGCCTTGATTGGCGCGCCTTCCAGCGCAGCCGCATTTTTGCCTGGCGGTGAAAAAGCTCCGGCAGCTTTGCGCGCCGCGGGCCTCGTCGAACGCCTGCAATCGGCTGGTTTCGAAGTGGTTGACCACGGCGATTGCGCTCCGCGCCATTTCGCCGATGACGACGAACACCGACGCGCCCGCAACGTCCCCGAAATTGTCGCCGGTCTCGCCGATTTGAAAACGCGCGCCGAACTCGCCGTAAAAAGCGGTGCGCTCGTCCTTGTTCTCGGCGGCGATTGCGCGCAAACCATCGGACTGCTGGCTGCCGCGCGCCGTTACTACAAACACCTCGGTCTTTTCTGGATGGATCGCGACGCCGATCTCAATTCCCCCGCAACCACTCCTTCCGGACGTATTGACGGCATGGTGGTCGCCTGCATCATCGGCAAAGGCGCACCTGAACTGGTTCGCTTCTGGGGCGAACCGCAACTTGTTCGTGAACCGGATGTCTATCTCTTCGGAATCGAGCGCCTCGATCCACCCGAGCAGGAATTTCTCTCGAAGTCCCCCATGCGCCACATGCTCTCCGCGGACGTGCAGCGCAAATCGGCTTCCGCTGCCGCAAAGGATGCCCTCGCTCATCTTCACGCGGACTCTCGCGAGTACGTGGTCCATCTAGACACGGACTCCATTGCAAATTCGGAATTCCCGGCCGTCAATGTTCCTGCCGATGGCGGCATGCCATTGGCTGACGTAAAAGCCGCTCTCGCGGAAGCCCTGCGCAGCACCTTCCTTGTCGGCTTGACCGTCTCCCAATACAACCCTGACAAAGATCCGGATGGCTCCGGTGCCAAAAAGCTGATCGACCTCCTGGTGGAAGCACTCTCAGTTCGCGCTCAATCCGCGGCCGCGCCTTTGCCAGCGAGTTCTGCGCCAGCCGATTCGCAGACCGCCTCCGAATAATCTGTCGTTATATCCTTTGCCGCGCCACTACACACGGCTCCTGCTCAACTAGCCGGCCGCGATTTCTCCTGTTTTTTTGCATAGCGCAGCAGGCCAAGCCAGGAGAGATAGAGGCCGCCATTGAAGATGTAGTGCTCTGCTTCGGATGCGGCGGAGACGCCACGCCTCGTTTCCGCTGCAACAGCCTCGACGAATTCTTTTCCGGCTTCTTCTTCGCTCTTCCCGCTTTCCAGCAGGGATTTCGCCAAGGCGGTCCACTCAGCGAGTTTTTTTCGGTAACGCGCGATGTGCGCGGCAGGGTTGTGTTGATAGCCGAAGTGGGTCAGGAAAAGTCTCGCGGGTTGCAGCGCGAGGATTGCATCGAGCGATTTGTTCCAGAGATCGAGATCGACGTCGGGTGGCGGAGTGGCGGGCATGATGAAGGTGTCGCCCTCGACAGTGATACCGCCGACGTCTCCGACGAATGCGGTGCGTTCCCCTGCGTCCCAGAACGCAAGGTGGTGCGAGGCGTGGCCAGGGGTATAGAGGGCGGTAAAATCTTTTTTTCCGATAGTGACGGTTTCGCCGCCCGCAAGCGCGAATAGATTCTCCTCCGGCACAGGCAAAACGTTGCCATAGAGAAAATCCATCTTTTCGCCGTAGAGGCGGCCGGCGCTGGCGAGCAACTTCGACGGGTCCATCATGTGCTTTGCGCCAAATTCATGGACGAAAACGTCTAACTTCGGATTTTCCTTGATGAGAGCGCCGACCGCGCCTGCGTGGTCAAGGTGAATGTGGGTTAGAAGAATTGCGTGCAGATCCTGCACCGCCAAACCGTTCTGTGCGAGTGCCGCGCGCAACGTCTCGATCGTGGATGCTGGGCCGGGATCGATGAGTGCGTTAACGCCATCCGATTGGATGAGGGCCGAAGCTATGGATTTCGGACGCCCGGTCCAGTTGAGATCGATTGTTGTGTAAGGCGAATTGGCAGAAGGGGTCATGAAAAAAGTTTATCCCAGTTGAGTGAGTTCCTGTTTGCGGCTCTTCTCCAGTTAGTAGGTTGGCCAGACGCCGGGGGTTGCCAGTTCCAGCAAGTTTCCATCGAGGTCGCGGAAATAGATGCTTTGGCCGCCGCGTTCCCACTGGACGGTGCTTTCGACGGCGATTCCATGTTCCGCCAATGTTTTTTTCCAGGCGCTCAATTCATTCGTGGCGATGGGAAAAGCGGCGTGGCCCTGGCCGCTGCCTTTGAACCCGGGGATTGTTCCTCCGGGGAGCGTTACGTCGTTTGCCGTGGCGCCCGTTTTCAAAAGAAGAAGAATGTGTTCGCCGCCGACGTCCATTGCCGCGAGTCGTTCTGGTTCGCCGGTCTTGAGGAGAAGGCCGAATCCCAGGACGCGCTGGTAGAATTCGACGGCACGGGAAATGTCTTCGACGATAAGCGCGGTTTCCAGGATTCGGTCTATTTTGGGCATGCAATTTTCCTTATTTTTCGCTTAGCGCGCTTTCTCGCTTTTTCCTGATTTTCTGCGCGCGCGTTCGTAGCGGAGCGAAATGAGTCCTCGCGAATAGGTTTTGTTTTCAAGGAGAGCGAATTCGCGCTGGGGAAAACCGCCGGGGAAGAGCGGAATGCCTTCTCCGATCAACGTGGGAACGACGCCAATGTAAAGTTCGTCGACCAGATCTTCTTTCAGGAAATCGCGGATAATTATTCCGCCGCCCATGAGCCAGATATTTTTGCCGGGCTCTTTGCGAATTGCGGCGATGAGGGCCGCGGGCGATTGGTTCGTGAATGTGACGTTGTTGCGTTCGCCGGGCGGCAGCTTTCTGGAAAGGACGTAGTTTTTGGTCGAGCTGTCGAACGAGCCGCCCATCTTGAGACCGTCATCGTAGGTCTTTCGGCCAAGAACGAGGGTATCGATGGTCTTGAGGAATGGGCCCATGGAGTAATCCTTGGGCATGAAGAGAAAATCGACGGAGCCGTCGGGGCGGGCGATGTAGCCGTCAAGGCTGATGCCGAGGCCCAGAACCACTTTTCTCATTTTCCGGTGCCTCCTTTTTCGCAAATTCTAAACCCGTTTTTCGCAATACGCGAATCGCACTGCTGAATTGCCTCAGACCAAAGGGGCTCTCCTTGACTTCGCCCCCGCAAGGACTAAACTCACTCCGCATACCCACCTTGGGAAAGAAACGCACTTGGTAGAGTGCGTCGTCTTTTGGGCCCCGAAAGTATTCCAACCTGGTTGGCAAAACGTTGAGTCGGTTCGAGGAGAAATGCTTATGAAGAATAAGTTCGCGTTGTTCGTTGCAGCTTGGGTTTGCGCGGGTTTTGCGGCAAGCGCAAGTGCGCAGGAAGCCATGCTTACGCCTCCGAAGGTTCTGGTCATCGCCAGAGAAGTCGTCAAGACGGGAAAATCTGCCGCGCATGAAAAGTGGGAAGCGGGCTGGCCACGAGCGTTCAGCAAAGTGAAATGGCCGGTGCACTATCTCGCTGCGTCCGCTGTCACGGGCGAAAGCCGCGTCCTCTTTTTCACCGGCTACGAGTCTCTCGCAGCATGGGAGCAGGACGCGGCGAACACCGGAAAGAACGCCGCCTTTTCCAGTGAACTGCAGATGCTCGCGGAAAAGGATGCGGATTTCATTTCGGAAACGAAAACCGCCGCGTTCCTCTATATGCCGGACCTGAGTTACAAGGCAGAGATGCCTCTCGCGGGGCTCCGCGGCTTTGTCGTCACGGCCATCCACGTGAAGCCGGGCCACGGACAGCATTTTGAAGAAATCCGCAAAATAGTTCGCGCGGCGCATGAAAAAGCCAATCTTGACGAACATTATTCCGTTTATCGGGTTCGCGCCGGCGCGCCTGCGGGCACCTACCTGATTTTCATTCCCGTCAAGTCGCTGGCCGAAGCGGACAATGCGGAGGCCCTGCATGGCAAGGCCTATCAAGATGCCATGGGCGACGACGGCCGGAAGGCCCAGATGGAATTCCAGTCGGTGGGTGTCGAAAGCGCCGAAGTGCAGTTCTTTGCGTTCAGCCCCAAGATGAGCTACGTCTCCAAGGAATGGATCGATTCCGACAAGGATTTCTGGTCTCCGAAACCTGCAGCGGCCATGAAGCCCGCGGCCAAAACAGAAATGAAGGAAGAAAAGAAGCCCTAGATCCCGTTCCAACACAAATACGGAGAAAGGCGGCCGTTCTTGGCCGCCTTTCTGTTTTCGTGTTGGAGAGCGGGCGTCATGACGCCTGGCTTACCTTAGTGGCTGTGGAGCGGTTGCGGGCTGTCTGGCATAGACGCGAAGAGGGCAAACTCAGAAGTTTGCCCCTACAACAATGGAGATCGTGTAGGGGCCATCTTCTGAGATGGCCCTTTCTTTGTTTTGGAAGGTTGCCAGCATGATTGAGTGGGACAAGTGGACGGAAGATCTCTTGTATATGAGCCAGCAAAAGGAAATTCGCCGCGTCGTCTTGTTAGACCTGCGCGGACTGGGTTTGCCCAAATGTAGAGACATACGGATTCGAAAGCGTCGGTTTCGCGGAGAATGTGATCGAAGAAGTATCGCTGCCAGAGGGGCATGCGATTGGAATTGGAGAAATGACGCGTTGACCGAACTCTAAGAGCCTGCATGAAATTCAAGAAATCGGAATCCGGGGAGAGGCATTCGACGAGCTGGTGTAGGTGGTCTGGCATGAAGCAGTAGGCGTGAACGGCGAAATTGCGAGTGGTGGCGGTTTCGCGGAGGATTTCAAGAGTGGAGAGACAGAGAGCGGAGCTTGTGAAATGAGGACGGCGGCGGTAACAGCACAGTGTGACGAAGATAGCGGTTTGGCCGAGGTAGTTTTTGTGGTCGAGTCGGATGTTTTTACGGGAATACATTAGCCGAATGGTAAGACACGTTTCAGGAGATGTCCAGCTTGGGTCGTTCAGGCCTGGGTATCGCGGCACAGGGGCCAACTCAGAAGTTGGCCCCTACAACGGCCTTCCTACTTCAGCGTGAGGTCGCCGGCGCCGACGTGGGCGTGGAGAGTGAATTTTCCAGGGCCGGACTTTTTGAAGGAGCGGAAGAGGCCGGAGTGGGATTCGCCAAAAGGGGAGCCGTCAATATCTCCAGCATCGACGGAGGCTTCGATGTGGGAGTAGTCGGCGGGATTGCCGACGCTGATGGTGAGATCGCCGGCGTGAAGCTCGACGTCCTTGCTGCCAATGTGATTTTCGAGCGTGACATCGCCCGCGGAGATACGCGCGTAGAGTTCGCAATTGCGCGGGACGTGAACTTCGATGTTGAGGTCATTGCGCGGGCCGCCGCTGACGTGAAGCTCGGCATTGCCGCCGGAGCTGGCAAGGCGATAGCGGAGGTCGTCGATGTTGTTCTTGTTTTTGCCGGAGATGTCCACAGTGAGTTTTCCGTCTTCAGAGCCGAGGATGCGGATTTCACCCGCACGGAGGTGCAGGGCGACACGCGAACCGGAGGGGATTTGGGCTTCAAAGTGAGGGACGCCGCGTTCGGAGATTTCGGTCTTGTCGGGGCCTGCCAGGGCGGGCAGAGCGATCAGGGCCAGCGCACAGAGGGACGAAAGGATTGGCTTGAGAAGAGGACGATTCATTGGACACCTCGCTTGCTTGGGCACACTTGGAGAACGGTCTTGCTGAAGGTAGATACGATGGAAGGGATGGGATTGTTCCGAGGCGAAGGACAAATTCGAAGAAAAAGCGGATCCCCCGGGCAAAATTCGCCCGAGGGATAGCGACCTTATAGTTAGCTCTTACGATTTAATGGTGCTGGTAGCGGCGTCCCAAGTGACGGGAACGCCTCCGCGGAAGTAGGACTCGTTGGCCATGTGGCAGGCGAGAGCGGCGTTGTGGCCGAAGACGGCGTCTTCGGTGAGCGGCTTGCGCGATTTGACGCTGGAGAAGAAGGTCCAGAGGTGCGGACGCATGTCGTCGAAATCCCAGGTTTTTAGCGTGAGAATCTCGGTGGATGGCTCCTTGGTGATTTCGGGGTCATGTTCTTTGTGCCATTCCTTGAAGTAGGCCTCGCGCATGGCTTGCGGATAACCGCTGGTGTAGTAGCTTGGCGCGGAATCTTCGCCTGTTTGCGGATAGTGGGCGAGGCCGAATTCGGTGACTTCCAATATTCCCTTCGAGCCCTGGAAGCGATAGATTTCGGGATTCTCGCAACCAAGATTAAGACGCAGATAGACGGGCGCGCCGGCAGCGGAAGCGTATTCGTACAACGCGGCGTGGACATCAGGCATATTGCGGCCATCGGGGAAGCGAATGATGCCGCCGAGCGCCATGACTTTTTTCGGTGGCTCGTTCCAGCCCATCATGAAGTTCATTCCAGAAACGAGATGGACGAGAAGGTCGCCGGCGACTCCCGTGCCGTATTCCTTCCAGCAGCGCCAGCGGGCAAACCATTTGGGAGACATGTCGGCATCCCAGGGACGATTGGTGGCGCCGCTTTGCCAGGTGTCCCAATCGAAATTTTGAAGGGAGAGGCCCGGAGGAGGAGGGTATTCCCACGCACCGGTGGGATCGTTGCGGCCGAGAGTGCCCTCAATGAGAGTGACTTTGCCGATGGCGCCCGCAGCGATCATTTCCTTTGCTTTGGCGCAGACCGCCGAGCTGACGCGCTGGGAACCGATCTGCACGATGCGCCCGGTTTTTTTCTGGGCCTCGACCATGGCGACGCCTTCGGCTGCGGTGTGGGACATGGGCTTTTCGCAATAAATGTCCTTGCCAGCGGCGGTGGCATCCACGACGACGCGCTTGTGCCAATGGTCGGGAACGGCGGCGACGATACAGTCGATGTCTTTGCGGTCAAGGAGTTCCTTGTATTTGCGCGTGGTGAAGAGATTGGGATTGCCGGTGATTTCTTTGGCGAGGGTGTGGCGGCCGTCCCAAAGATCTGCGGCGCCAACACAGTCCACCCCGGGAAGTGTGACGGCACCGGCAAGAAGACCGGAGCCTTGCATGCCGACGCCGATCATGGCGAAGCGGACGCGGTCGCTGGGCGGAACATACATAGTGCGAGGAGGAATGGGATTGGGATCCTTGAGAAATATTGGACTGATGGCTGCGGCGCCGGCGAATCCCGCGGAACGCTGGAGGAATTGACGGCGAGAGAAATCTTTTTTCATGAGTGCCTCCGAAAGAGAATTGAAAAGTGAAAGCTCAAAGCCAAATGAAAGATCCGAGTCCAAAACGAAAGTCCAGGCGCCTCAATCAACTCGCTTGCACATAGCGACGGTCGCAGCCAGGAGTGGCTACCCTACTTGAGCGGTTGAATTGCGACTTCCTTGAAGAAGACGATGTCGTTGTCGCTGTGATTCTGGAGGCCGAACCAGCCTTCGCTGGGGCGCGTGCCGCGCTGCGGTTCGAAATCGAATTTGCGCTCGGGAACGGGCTGGCCTTCGGTGTAATCGGTGACCTTGACGCCGTTGAGAACGACGACGGTGTGAGGGCCGTCGATGGTGATTTCCATGGTGTTCCACTCGGGGCCGGGCTTGCCGGGTTTGGCGAGCGGCTTGGTGAGGGAATAGAGCGTTCCGGTGATGTGGTATTCGTCTTCGTTGGAAGTTTCCGGGTGATTGTCGATCTGGACTTCGTAGCCGTAATGGACGGGCATCCATTCCTCGCGCGGCTCGATGGGGATGCGGATGAAGACGCCGGAGTTGTCGTTGAAGTCGCGCATTTTGTAGACCACGCGGAGTTTGCAATGGCCGATTTTTCCGCCGGTCCAGTAGGTGAGGCCCATGCCGCCATGGGTCTTGATGAGGCCGTCTTCGACGGTGACGCCGCCGGGGCCGACATGTTTCCAGCCAGTAAGGTCTTTGCCGTTGAAGAGTTGCTTCCATTCACCGCCTTCCGCTCGTATGGAGCTGACGAAGCCAAGAACGGTTAGAACGGCAACGAAGAGTATTGCGAGCGACGAGATCGTTTTACGCATGATCAGACAGCCTCCTTCGTAAGAGCGCAGGCAAGAGTGCCTACGCTACCTTGAGGGCCGCTTCAGAAAGCGGCCCCTACAACAAATCAGTAATTCAACTTGCTAAGAAAATCGTAGCTGGTCTTGATGCTGGCGAACGGGTCGGCCGGATTGTCGTGCTCCACGAAATAGTGCTGGATGCCGGCCTTGCCGGCGTTGGCGAAAATATCTTTCCAGGGAATGACGCCAGAGCCGACTTCGGTGAGGAAGCCCATGTTGCGGTCAGGATTTGCCGTCGGAGCGTCTTCCGGTTTGGGGAGTTGCTTGATGTCTTTTACGTGGACCGCGGGGAAGCGGCCCGGATTCTCATTGAAATACTTAATGGGATCTTTTCCGGCGACGGTGATCCAGCAGAGGTCCAGTTCCATTTTGACGAGATTCTTGTCGCAGTTTTTCAGGAGGTAGTCGTAAGGGAGGCCGCCGTTGAGAGACTTCGCCGGCTGGAATTCGAACGTGTGATTGTGATAGGCGAACTGAATTCCGGCTTTCTTGGCGGATTCGCCGCATTTGTTGAAAAGTTCGGCGGCGCGCTTCCAACCATCGTTGGAGTCGCGCTGCTCGGGTTCGATCCAGGGATTGACGATGAGCTTGTGGCCGATGGTGTGAGCGGCGTCGAGCTGCTCGGGCCAGGATTTTTCGAGCGTGCTGTACGGGACGTGGCAGGAGGGCGCGACGAGACCGTCCTTGTCGAGAATGCCGCGAATGTCTTTGGGAGATTTCTCAAAGTAGCCTGCGAATTCGACTTCCTTGTAACCAACGGCGGCGACTTTTGCGACTGTGCCTTCGAAATCGGACTTCATGGCGTCGCGGACGGTGTAAAGCTGAACGCCGATGGGGCGAACGAGTTTCGGCATGCCCCCGGCGAAGGAAGTTTTTGCGGCAATTGTTGCGGCAACCGATGTTCCAATGAACGAGCGGCGATTCATGAGAGATCTCCTCAAAGAGAAAGTCTGCAGTCGACGGTTTACAGTCAACAGTAAAACCGCTGGAAAAACCGTCCGCAAGGGCCTCGCCGCAAGGCGTTTGGGCGAATGAACGGGATGCGGACCATGCGGTTGAAAACGCTCGCTGATCGGCACTAGTAAAACGATTGAAGAGCGAGCGGAGCGAGTATACCCCTCAATGCTTCGCGGCAGGCAAGAAAATGGGGCGGCGCATGGAAAAAAAGTGCGCCGCCCCGGGGTGGTCAGGGAGAAATCAGAAGTAGAAGCGCAAGCCGAACTGCATGCGACGCGGATCGTGCGTTGCGTTCAGATGCAGGAAGTCGCTCGGCCCAAAGGACGAGTTGATGCCGTTGTACTGGGTATGGTTGAAAAGATTGTAGTTCTCCCAGCGGAAGTCGAACCCGGTGCGCTCGGTAATTGGGAACTTCTTGAAGATTCCGAAATCGAAGTTCAAACGGCCGGGTAGATCAAGCGTATTGCGTCCCACGTTGCCAAAGGTGAGGCCCGTGGGCGCTGCGAAGGCTGCGGGATTGTAAGCAAGCGGTCCCCGCTGGCCTGGATCCTGGGTAGACGTGAAGCCACTGCGCGGGTTGCCCGCCAGATCGGGGCGAGAGCCAGTGCCGACGCCGTTAGCTACGCCTGCGTTGTCGCCGAAGCTGCTGAGACCGTTGGTGACACTGAACGGAGTTCCCGACTGGGCTACGGTAATTCCCGAAACCTGCCATCCGCCAAGCAAAGCGTGCGATAGGCCGGATCCCTTGAAGAAGGGAAGAGAGTAGACGTAGCTCAAAGCGAGATTGTGTCGAAGGTCAAAGTTGGAACTGGCACGGTTCGCCGCGAAGTCGTACGCGTTAACGAACGCAGCGTCGCCACGATCGGAAGAATCGTCGATGGAGTGGCTATAGGTGTAAGAAACGCTGAGCGTAAGATTCCCAACGTTGCGGTTCGCCGTAAGCTGAAGCGAGTGATAAATGGAATTCGCAGCGTCTCGCAGAGTGTTGATGTTGTTGTAGCCGGGGAAGTTGGTGCGCACGGAAGCGTTACTCACCACCGTACCGCAAGCGACCGCAAGATTTACCGCTACTTGCCCAGAAACGGGCGTGCCGTTCACTGAGCCGCCCGCTAAGTTCGAATCCGGGCAAACAGTGTTTATTGCAGGTCCGCCGACGGCAAAATTTTGGGCCGCAATAATTGGCTCGCCTGCCGTGTACGGATTAGAGGAGACCGGCAGAAGTTGATTGCCGTTGCTGAGCAACGTCAGGTGAGTACCTTTGCTTCCGACGTAAGCAGCGGAAAGGATGATGTGGGAAGGCAGTTCTTTCTGAACGCCGAAATTCCACTGCTGCACATAAGGCCAAACGGCCTTGTTGGGGATCGAAAGGACGGTTAGCGGGAAAAAGGGAATTGTACCGCCGCCAGCGCCAATGCAGTCGTAACCGCTGGAACTACCTGGGCAGGAGCCAACGCCGCTTGCGACGTTCGATTGGGTGGCAGTGAGCACGAGAGGCGCGGAGCCTTCGAGTGATTCTGTATTGCCTTCGTTGCCGTTGGTGTGTTCATAGAAAATCCCATATCCGCCGCGGATGGCCATTTTGCCGTCACCCTTGGGGTCGAAGGCAAACCCGATGCGTGGCGCCGGATTGAAGCGATGGTCGGAAAGGCAGCCCGGATTCGAGGAAGATCCGACGCTGGCCGTGGGGAATGCCGAGCCTGGAACAAGCGGAAGAACTCCGCCTTTCCCGCCGCATTGAACGAAGCCATTCAATGGATTTCCGTTTCCAGAAACTCCAGTGTTTAAGGAGCCATCGCTATTGAAGCCCGGCGCATTGGCCGCGACGAACGCGTCAGGATTGAAGTTGAAGGCCTGCTGGTAGCGTTCCCTGTAGGTTCCGAACGCGCTGATACGCAAGCCGAGATTCAGGGTAAGGCGTTTTGTGACGCGCCAGTCATCCTGGAAATAGGGCTCAACGTTCTTGAATCGGTTGTAATACTGCGTCTGTTTGGTCGTTTGCTGGTAACTCGCGATGTTGCCCAAGAGCAGGTCGGCAAAGGCATTGCCGGTCGTTACCGTGGCTGCGCTGGAGTCGAACGTCAGAATGCCCTGGATATATGGGGAATTCGCTTCATTTTTCTGCGCGAACGCGACGTAAGCGCCGAACTGCATCGTGTGATTGCCAAGAATCTTGGTCATGTTGTCACGGTAGGTGTAGGTGGGATTGGCGTTCTTCCACGGGAAATACCCTGTGTCGGACGTAAATGTTCCGCCATAGGCGTTATTGCTGCCGACGGAAATAGCGGGGAGCTTCCCGCCAAACCCGTTCGCAAAGATCGATCCCATAGAGAACCCGGCGGGAAGCCCTACAGGTCCGCCGGTGGTGAGAAAAATGTGGTCGCCGGTATAGCTTGCGACGAATTCATTGAGCAAAGTAGGCGAAATGTTGGAGTTGAGGCGCGCGACAAAGCTGGTGCCCGGCCCCACGAAATTTGTCGTAATGTTCTGAAAGCTGGTGCCGTTGCCCCAGAGAGCGTTGGGAACGACGGTTTGCCAGGAGTCATGAATATAGCGGAAGGTCAGACGGTTTTTGTCGTTGATGTTGTGGTCCACTCGGACGAGTTCTTCGCGCCATTTGGTGGGGCTGGCCACCGTTTCCAGCACGGCTGGAAAACCGTTGGTTGTTGTGTTGGCCTGAGGAATGATGGCCAATAGAGCCGACCCTACCGACGTAGGAGTGATTGTATTGCCAGGGAAGAGTGCCGCGCTACCAACTTGATGCGGACAATCGGCGCCGGGGCAAAGATCGCTGAAATTGCCGCCGCGTTCGGCGTCCGATGGCACGTTCTGGTTGATCGTGGTCGAATCATTTTCGCGGCGCCACTCTTCGGAGAAGAAGAAGAAGGTTTTCTTCTTGTCCGAGTTGTAATGATTCGGAATATAGACCGGGCCTCCTATGGTGTAGCCGAAGTCATGCTTCTTGTAAGGCGCTTTCTTTGCCGTGGGGTCTGCGCCTTCGGCCCAGGATTTTGCCTTAAAGAATTCATTGCGCAGATATTCGAACGCGCTGCCATGGAAACTGCTGGTACCAGACTTGGTTTCAACTTCGATGGTACCGGAACCGTTGCGGCCGTATTGTGCGCCGTAGTTGGAAGTCAGCACTTTGAATTCGGAGATGGCTTCGGGATTGGGGTAAACGTTCAATGTAGAATTGCTGCCATTGTCCATGTTGTCCCCGCCGTCGAGTTCCCAGTTGTTGTACTCGGTGCGGCCGCCGTTGATGGAATAGGCGACGTTTCCATAGACGCCAACTTTGCCGTCATCCGTACCTGTCTGGTTGACGACGCCGGCGGAGAGTGTTACCAACTGCGTGAAATTGCGTCCGTTCAGCTCCAGCTCGCTGATTTGCTTGCCGTTGATGGTGTTGGTGATATCTGACGAAGTCGTTTCGACCTGCGCGATGCTCTCGCCGGTAACGACGACTTCTTCGGTAATTGCGCCAACACTCATCGTTACGTCGATTCGAGCCTTTTCGGCAACGTTCAAGACGATTTTCTTCGCTGTGAACTTTTGAAAGCCTTTGGCGGTGACGCTAAGGTCATACGAGTCGCCGGGAAGTCCGGGGATGACGTACGCGCCATCGCCATTGGAAACGGTGGTACGGGTGAGGCTGCCCGCGAGGTTTTTGATAGTAACTTCGGCGCCAGCGATGGCAGCTCCAGTCTTGTCAACAATGGTGCCGCCGATATAGCCAGTGTCCTGCGCGCGAGAAACAAACGGCAGGACAAGGAACGCAAGAAACAAGAATAATGAGCGCGAACGGAATACTTTCACGAGATTACCTCCAGAAGATTGAACTTATTGACCGAAGGCAGAACGGAGGAAATGGAGGAGCAAGCAGAAATGAAAACTACCACTCGCGCCACGAACCACCCCTGTAAGTCCGGGTCTCGACAGTAGGACTCCCGTACCCGTTAGCTCAGAGTCTGTAAGACAACCCTGAACCCTGCCTCTCGACGAAGCGCACCCAACGGCTATTAAAACGAGTTAATAAAGCAGATTCCCGCTGGTGTCAAGAGGGAATTTGAGGTTAAACCGATTTTAGACTGGGAAAGGAGCGCAGGGAAGCGCTGGGAGGGGGCGTGTGTCCGAAGGCAAAATGGTTGCAAAGAGGCTAGGCGTGCCGGAGACTGACAAAGACCGAAGGATTGAGACGAACGGAGCAATGCAGAAGCGGGCCTTCCAATACGCGCGAATGAGCAGATGGGGAAGAATAGTCTTCCTTGGAGGAGCGATCTTCGCGGCAGCCAGCCTCGCGACTGAGGCACAGACGGCAAATCCGGCGAAGTTGTTTACGGATGGGCAGATCGCCCTGCAGCGCGGGGACCTGGATGCGGCGGAGAAGGACTTCAAGGCCGTGCTGGCGGCAGATACGAAAGCGGGGCCCGCGTATACGAATCTCGGCGTGATCGCCATGCGGCGAAAGCACTGGGACGAAGCGGTACAGCTGCTCAAGAAAGCGGAGAAGTTACAGCCGGGCGAGCCGGGGATTCGCCTGAACCTGGGATTGGTCGAATTCAAACGAGGGAATTACCCGGATGCAATTGCGCCGCTCGAAAGTGTGCTGAAGGAGCGGCCTGATTCCGTGCAGGCGAGGTATTTGCTGGGATTGAGTTATTCATTTGTGGAACGGCATGCCGATGCGGTGAAGACTCTGGAACCCCTGTGGCCGCAGATGTCGAATGAGTTTGTGTATTTGTATGTGCTGGGTGTTTCCTCGTTCTATGCAAAAAATGAAGAGATGGATCAGAAGGCACTCTCGCGCCTGGTTGAAGTTGGCGGAGACACGCCGCAGTTTCATTTGCTGATGGCGAAAGCGTTGCTGACTCGGAGCGATGATCAGAAGGCGCTCGAGGAATTGAAAAAGGCGGAAGCTGGCGATTCGAAGCTGCCTTTTCTGCATTTCAATTTTGGACTGGCCTACCTGCATTTGGAGGATCAGAAAACAGCAGAGGAGGAGTTTCGAAAGGATATTGCGGCGGCGCCGGATTTGCCGTTCAGCCACGAGCAGTTGGGCAGCTTGTATTTGAAAGAGGGGCGCGAGGCGGAAGCGCTCAAGGAATTTCGCGCAGCGCTGGCGATCGATCCGCGATTGCCGGATTCGCGATTGGAGATGGCGCGAATGTTGCATCGCGAGGGCAAAGAAAAAGAAGCTCTGGCGGAGCTGGATATAGCGAAGAAATACGGCCCCGGAAACTACAGAGTACGGTTGTTGCGGGGACAAGTGCTTTTGAAACTGGGTCGAAAAGAGGAAGGCCAAGCGGAATTGGCGGAAGCGAAAAAGGGATTCGACAAAGTGCTGGACAAGGACAAGGAGAGGGTTGACGAGAAGCGAGTGCCGAACCCGGAGATAGGAAGAGAAAATTGAAATTGGAAAATGGAAATTAGGGAAAAGGCGGACATTGCCATGGGCCTCGCGCGAGTTCTAAGGACTCGGCGATGGCGAGGAGGAGTTCTTCTTCGTTGGGGCGGCCGATGAGTTGGACGCCGATCGGGAGACCCTCCGAGGAAGTGGAGATTGGAACGGAGAGGCCGGGAAGGCCGGCAAGATTAAGCCATTGAGAGTGGCGCATGGTTTCGCGAAAACCGTTGGGCGAACGCCAGGTGCCTTCGCCGTGTTTGAATGCGGGAGCGGAAGACACGGGCGAGAGAAGAACAGGGACGTTTTCCATGGCTTCGAGGATGCGAGCACGTTCGGCATCGCGCGCGGCCGACTTTGTGATGAAGTCGAGCATGGTGGTTGGCTCATCTGGCCGCGCTGCTTCGAGATAATCCAGAAAAATTGGGCTGAGCTGGGATTCTTTGCCTTCCACCATGGGAGTGAAGAGTTGCGCGATTACTGGACCGAAAAAAAACCACCAGAGTTCGAGAGCACGGTCGAGCGAGTGGAGTTCGAATGGCTCCGCGTAAAAGCCGGATTGTTCGAGTAGTTTTCCAGCGTGGATGACGGCGGCAAGAGATTCAGGCGTGGCAGGGCCGATCGTTGAAGAATCAAGAACGCCGATGCGAATTTTTTTGCCGCGCGCGGTGGAAAGTTCCTGGATTGGCGCGGGAGCGCTGAAAGGATCGCCGGGATCTGGGCCTGCAAGGACGTTGAATAGGATCCGAAGGTCGGCGGCTGTGCGCGCCATTGGGCCCACGACGCCGATCCAACCGAAGGAACAGTTGCCGGGCGGAATGTGACCGGTGGCGGGAATTCGGCCAGGAGTTGGTTTCAGGCCGCAAATTCCGCAGAAGTGGGCGGGGACGCGGATGGAGCCGCCGCCGTCACTGCCGATTCCTCCGAAAGAAAGACCCGCTGCGATAGCTGCTGCTTCGCCTCCGCTCGAGCCTCCCGCGGAGTAGTCGAGGTTCCACGGATTGTTGGTGCGCCCAGTGACGCGATTGTCCGTTTCGTAAGCCATCAAAAATTCAGGCGTGTTGGTGCTGCCGGGGAGAATGGCTCCGGCGTTGCGGAAGCGTTCTACGATGGGCGCTGTGCGGGAGGGAATTTCGTTGGCGCGGAGAAGAGATCCCGCTGGAACTCGCCAATTTGCGACTTCGATGCAGCTTTTTATGGTGAGAGGAATTGCATGAAGTTGCCCAGCAGGAGTTTTTGCAGAGAGTTCGCGGGCGGCGGCGCGAGCGGCGTCGGCATCAAGCTGAACGAACGCGTTGAGCTCGGGTTGAAGATCGGAGATGCGGGAGAGTTGAGCGTCGAGGAGTTCGACGGGAGAAATTTGTTTGGAATGGAGCAATGAGGCGACTTGGGAGATAGACGAATAGGAAATAGAGGACATGGCCCGAGTGATCGAGGTTATGCGGGGAGCGGGGACGCGTCAAGTTCAGGTGGATGGAATGGTAGCGAGGGCAGATTGGGTGTGACACAATCGGTGAGTCCTGCTTGGAATGCGAAAGCAGGGCACTCCGCGCAGACAAGGAAATTGGAAACCATGGGGAAGAAGCTTCGCCGTGCCGGCGTGATTCTGGCTGGATTGGCTCTGGTGTGGGCGTGTTTGGTTAGCGCGAAGTTGCGAGGAGAGAATCGCGAGAGAGGTGTCGCGCCAGCAGCGCTGACCGGCAAGGCGGCGGATAGCGAGGCAGCGGCGAAGTTAAACAGCGTGGGCGTCGCGTACATGGGACAGCAGAGATTTGCGGAAGCGCAAAAGCAATTCGAAGCAGCGCTCGCTGCCGATGCAAATTACGCGCTGGCGAAATTGAATTTGGGAGTGGCGTTGCACGCGCAGCAGAAATCGGAAGCGGCGCGCGCAGCTTTGTTGGATGCGACGGAGAAGCGCCCGAACGATGCCTACGGCTGGTACAACCTGGGGTTGGTGCTGAAGGACACTGGCGAATCGGAAAAGGCGATTGAAGCGTTTGAACAAGTCGCGAAGATCGCCCCGAACGAGCCGGACGCTTATTACTTCATCGGCTATTTGAACGCGCAGTTGCAGAAGTTTGATACGGCGATTCTGGCGTATCAGAGAGCGATTGATTTGTACGAGCTGCATGCATCGGCGCAATTTGGGATTGCGCGAGCGTATCAACGCAAGGGCGATGCAGATGCGGCGAAATCTCATTTGCAGAGATTCCAGAAAATTACCGCGAGCAAAGTGGGGACCCCGTTTGGCGCGGGCTACGGAGATCAGGGCAAATATTCGACAGCGGAATATGCGACGAATGGGCTGTTGACTGCGCCCGCCGCGATTCCTGTGAAATATTCCGCGCAGGCGCTGGCGGCGAGCGGCGCAAATGCGCTTGGGCCGGGAGCGGGGGCTTGCGTTTTGGATTTCGACGGTGATGGCAAGCCAGATCTGTTTCTGGTGAGTGCGGCGGATGGCGGGACGAGCCGCCTGCTGAAGAATTTGGGCGACGGAAGTTTTGCGGACGTGACGGAAACGTCCGGATTGAAGATTTCTGGAAGCGGACTGGGTTGTGCCGCGGGAGATTTTGACAACGACGGGAAAACGGACTTAGCCGTTTGCTTTGCGGACGGTGTGAGGCTATTTCACAACGAAGGAGGAGGGAAGTTTACGGATGTCACGCAGACTGCGGGGATCAAGCGCGAAAAAGGATGCGTGGGATTGACGTTCGTGGATTATGACCATGACGGCGATCTGGATTTGTATCTGACGAACGATCCCGGAAGCAGCGGCGGAAATAAGCTTTGGCGGAACAACAACAACGGGACGTTTACGGATGTTTCGGGCGAAACGAGGCTGGGAGCCGAAGCGACGGGCGCGGGGCTGGTGACAAGCGACTTCAACAACGACCGCGCGATTGATTTTGTTTTGGCTGGCGGAAGTGCGGGGGAGCTGGTGCTGCTGAATCCGCGCGAAGGCGCGTTTCATCCCCTGATGGACATTGATTTTACGAAGATGGGATTGCCGGCGGGAGTTGGCGTGGTGTCTTTCGACTTCGACAAAGACGGCTATATGGATTTGGCGTTCACCCATGCCGGCGCGCCGGGGATCAGCCTGTGGCGCAACGTGGATGGAAAGCATCTGGAGCGCGTGGCGCTGCCGGATTTTGGCTGGAAGAAGGCCTGGGGAATTGCGGCGATCGATTACGACAACGATGGCTGGCTGGATTTAGTCGCGGTGGGAGAAGGAGCGAACGGCGGCGAAGTGCGGCTGCTGCGGAATTTGGGCGCGGGGAAATTTGTAGATGTGACGAAGGAAGTCGGATTGGATGCAGTGAAGTTGACCGAACCGCGTTCCATTGTGTCAGCGGATTTTCGTGGCAATGGCGAGACGGATCTGGTGATTACGCAGGCGGGCGGAGCTCCAGTCTTGTTGAAAAGCGCCGGAGCGGCGGCGAACAACTGGATGGAACTGGATTTCAAAGCGCTGAACGACAACAAGAGCGCGATTGGGACGAAAGTGGAGGTGTTTGCAGGCCCGCTGGTGCAGAAGTGGGAAGTGGCTGGTGCGTCGGGGTATTTGGGTCAGAGCGCGCCGATGTTGCACGTCGGATTGGGGAATCAGAAAGAAGCGGATGTGGTGCGGCTGCTTTGGCCAACAGGCGTGCCGCAGGACGAAGTGAAATTGGCTGGGAAGAAAACGCACACCGTGGCTGAGCTGGACCGGCGCGGAAGTTCTTGTCCGATTCTTTTTACCTGGAATGGAAAAGAGTATGAATTTATCGCGGACATGATCGGGCCGGGAGTCGTGGGCCACTGGATCGCGCCGGGCGAGCGAGATGTTCCGGACCCGACGGAATATTTGAAAGTTCCCGGTAAGAGTTTGCAGGAGCGAGACGGGAAGTTGAGTTT
>JAFDVY010000310.1 GCA_018268785.1 Acidobacteriota bacterium
AGTTTGTGTTGATTGGGCGTGATGTCTTCGCCATACATGGTGAGCGAAGGATCGCCGTCGGCATGTTGCAGGTCGCCGAAGACCTGATCGTAAGTGCGGTTTTCCTTGATGATGTAAATGACGCGGCGGATTTTGTTTTCGCCGCCTGCAAATTGAATTTTGTCCGCATTTCCGCGCAGAGAATTGGCGGTCACGGTCTGTTTGGTGTATTCCTCAAGATGCTGCGGTAAATCGGCCAGAGGGATTTGCGCGAGCGAGCCGTGGATCAAGGCCGGCGTGTATGGATAGTGGTGTGAGTCACCATGATTCTTCTCGATGGGTTTTGGATTAGGCCCGGAGCTGCGGCCTTTCGCGGTGGCGATCAACAGCTGCGTTGGAGTGGCGAGCACCACGGTCGGATACCACTCGGTTGGGATGAAGCCGGATCGGGACTTTCCCGTAAGATCGATGGCAGAAACAGAATCCGAGATTGCATTCGCGGAAAAGAGGAATCGTTCATCCGTTGAAAGTGAAAGGGATTGGGGGTCGCTTCCGCCATAGGTCTGGCGCAACGGTTTGGTGAAAAAGACGGTTTGCTTTTTGAGGTCGTGCGTATCAATGGCGATGATTTTGTCGCGATTAGTGAGGGCGACGTAGAGAGACGAATCATCATGATTGAGAAGTAGCGCGGTGGGGTGCGAGCCGCCCGACAACGGGGCGGAAGGCTTTTCGAGAGGGAGAATTTTGAGGACGCGGCCCGAGACTAGATCAAGTTCGGCGATGGATGAAGCGTTCCAGAGGGAGACGAATCCTCGTTTGCCATCGCGCGTCATGACTGTCGTATAGGGAAGCGAAGCGGGAATCCGCTTGTAAGTGGATAGATCGAAGCGGCGCAGGATTCTCCCATCGGATGCGGAGAGCAGAAGAGCTTCGTCGGAATTGTTGCAAGCGACGAGAATGGATTCGATGCCGTTGACGTTGGCGACGCTGAGCCCAGCGGGATAAGTAACGTCGTCGAATTCCTTGCGGCGGAGTTTGCCGCGGATGTTGGTGCGCGGAGTGAGCGGAAAGAATTTGTCCGGCGCGACGCGGCCGTTTTCAAAGTTGTAGACGGCGATGCCGTTTCCGGTGCTGCCGGGTTTCTTGCCGAGGGGATCGGTAAAGGAGGCCATCGAAGCGTAGAGATG
>JAFDVY010000311.1 GCA_018268785.1 Acidobacteriota bacterium
ACAGCGGGTGGTCTCTCCCTGCGGACAGTGTTGTGTCGCAATGTACCGCAATTGGTTACACGGCTAAAGGGACTGAACGGTGGATTGATCCGACTCAGGAATGGATGGTCGAAGCGTTAGGCGTCCCACCGTATCCCGGCAGAACGTACCCGCGAGTTTTGGGCATCGTCAGGCCGATCAATCGCGTGGAAGATCCTAAACCCCAGATCACTTATCTCAGGGGAGACGCAACCAAGCCGCGCGGAACCGGACTTCGCATCTTGGCCCACATTGTCAGTGATCGCGCACTTGTCTGGGGTGCAGGTTTTGGTCGCGCTGTGAGAAAGAAATGGCCGAAGGTCCAAGACGAGTTTGCTCAATGGGCGGTGAGGCAACGCGGCAATTTGGCGCTCGGCAATCTCCACATTTCTTCTGTGGACGATTCGTTGTTCGTTGCACATCTTGTTGCGCAGCACGGCGTTGGTCCTTCCAAGACGCCTCGTGTTCGGTATGGTGCGATCGAGTCGTCCCTTAGCAAATTGGCCGACTTTGCTGCGGCTAAGAACGCCACCGTACACATGCCAAGAATCGGTACGGGACAAGCGGGCGGTTCGTGGGAGATCGTCGGCGAGATCATTGAAGACACGCTGTGCAAAAAGAAAGTTGAAGTCACGGTCTATGACTTGCCGTCCGCGGGAAAACAAGTGACGCAGCAAAGGCTATCGTTCTCGAAAACAGCCTAGTTGCAGCAGTGAGGTGTTTTTCTTGCCAAAACAAATAGTCTTACTGTCGGGCAGCATTTCTTCAGGAAAAAGCACGCTATCAGGTCTACTCAACACTCAATTTGGTTTCCACATCCTCAAAACAAACAAGGTGATTCAGAACCTCGCCGTACAAAGGCTCGGTGCAGAAATCCAGTCAGAACGCCGAGCGATGCAAAAATTCGGCGAGTCGCTGGACAAAGATACGAAAGGAAAATGGGTGCGGGATGCCTTAGCGCGATTAGTCCACGATCTCGGCCCTGCTGGCACAGATGCCCTGGTCGTCGTGGACGCAGTCCGGATTCTGGACCAGATTCGCGCAATAAGGCAGGCATACTCATTCAGCGTTGTTCACGTTCACCTGAAGGCCCCCGACGATGTGCTCGAAGCCAGATACAAAGACA
>JAFDVY010000312.1 GCA_018268785.1 Acidobacteriota bacterium
TCGCTTCTTTGTCCTCGGACGCATGGCTGATGAACACGTCCCATTCGTGCGCGGAGGAACTGAAACCAAGCGCCTGCTGCAGCTCACCGAAGATTGGATGCACGGGATGATCAATCTTGTTGGCTTCCGCGGCGTAGGCTCGCGCATGAGTTAGCATAGAATCGGCCACGGCCGGCGGCATCCCTTTCGATTTCTCCCGTGCTTCCTTTTCTGCGAGGGAGGCTGCGATTTGAAGTGCCGCCTTCTGTAGTCGGAGGCTTTTTACGCTCATACCGTTGACCGTGATATCCAGGGCTTCCGCGTTGCCCAGCTCACGTACACCCCAGTCGACCATGTTGCTGAGGTGTTCTTCTTCGTCCTCGTATGGTGGTTGCGACGCTCCATGGGAGGTCGCCATCTGATTCCAGTAGCGGACTATGCCTACGAGGCGTTCCAATGCTCGATGGATGACGGTGTAGTCACTTCGGCGATACCGCACGTTGCCCACCGCGCGTTCTTCAGGCTCAAGCACGACCCGCTCCTCGCTGGCAAAAAGTGAAATCCAGTTTAGCGTCCATGCAGCACTTCGGCGTCGGCGCGTCCCGGTCCGAATCGAATCTCAAGTCTTGAGAGGAACTCGCCCATAATCAACCAGCATCGCCAGAGGATACGCTATGGAAGACAGTTCGGATTTCAGCGATGTTGAACGAGCTCGCGCAAAGCTGATTGCGTCGGTCGAAACGGGTTTCGCGTCGATCGACGGCAAGATGTCGCCGTTGTCTAAAGAACTTTTGAAGCGCTTCGACGCAAATGGCGTGGACATGACGTCCTGGTGGGCCAGGACCCCCCAGGGGTGGACCTGCCCCGGCTGCGGTCGGGCCAAGAGGGACATTGCCCGGTTGAATCGCAATGGCAACTTAATGTGCCGCTTGGTCGAGCACCACGACCACACCCAGGACTTGCTCGCCAAAAAATTCGCTGAGATTTCGTCCTCGCAAGGTGCCGTACTTGCCGACAAGACCGCCGAGAACTTTGCCAAACGGTCGGCCACGATGATCGCCGCCTACGAAAACACCATCGTGTGCGACGACTGCAACAGCGCCGACGCCAAGGCCAAAGCGATGGTGGGGGCCGAGGAGTTTTTCTC
>JAFDVY010000313.1 GCA_018268785.1 Acidobacteriota bacterium
CGTCGCTTCTCAACCTCGGCTCGCGCGGCCGCTTCCAGCTTGTCCAACAAATCGTCCGCTTTGACTCCCAATCCTTTGCGCCCGCTCATGTCCACAAACGGCCGCCGCGCATCCTCCGGCGAAAGCTCATAGCCGAGCTCAGCAGCGCACCGCGGCGTCAACACTACCATCGCATACGACAAATGAATCGACTTCTCCGCAGCCTCCGGAAAGCCCGTTCGCCGCAATCCCTCCGCCACCACTTCCTGCACATACGCCTGCCGCGTATCGATCACGTTGTAAACCGCGCTCGCAGGTTCCGCAAAATGCGGCGCACTCGCATCGCCGTTCTCGACCGTAGTCGCCCAGACTATCTCCCCTTCAGGCGTGTTCGGCCATCTGCGATATCGAAAATCTTTTCCCAACAATCCAAACTTCCACAACTGGTACGCAATATCCTTCCCGACGTACGTCACCACTCCATTCGACCGCACAATAATCTTGTCCTGCTCGTGCTCCTCGTTTCTCTCTGTGTCCTCTGTGGTCTCCGTGGTCTCTGTGGTCTCTGTGTTTGTCTTTTCCTTTTCTTCTTTCTTCCACGGCATGATCCAGCATCCCGCCATCTTGCCGCTCGTCGCCAGTTCAATCGCTCCGGCCTTCTTCAACATCTCGAAAGCCGTGTCCCAGAATTTCAAATGCAGAATTTCGCTTTCTCGCGCCAAAAGGTCGTATCCGATTCCCAGCCGTGCCATCGTCCGCAAATGGCAATCCACTATCGCGTCCGCGACGATCTGTCCAATTTCCGCGTCCTCTCCTCGGCCCTCTTCAATCGATTTCAATGTCGCTGCGCGCAGCTTTTCCGCATTCGCCTTGTCCTGCCCCAGCATCTGCGTCGTTCGCGCGTACAAATCCCAGCAGTAGTAGTCGAACTTTGGTTCCTTCGCCAGCATCTTCACGCCAATCGGCGTCCGCTTGTCCACTTGCTGGAATCCGATCACGACGTCTGCCACTTGCACGCCGGTATTGTCGATGTAGTTCTGCACCTGCACGCGATTTCCAGAAAATTTCAAAATCCGCGCAAACGTATCCCCCAGCACCGCGTTCCGAACGTGCCCGA
>JAFDVY010000314.1 GCA_018268785.1 Acidobacteriota bacterium
ACGCAGCGGGCGCTGAGCGTGCTGGCTGGGATCCAGGTCTTGTCGGGAGCGGCAAACCCGAATAGCTTGGCTTCACTTAAGGCCAATCAGCCTGGTACGGACCAGGACCATTGACAAAAACCCTCTGCAAACATATGCTTTGGCATATGTCAAATAAGCGCAGACCGATGATCCGTGAGCAGCGCGTAAAGCTCTTCAGAAATGGCAGAAATCAGGCAGTGCGCATTCCCCGGGAGTTCGAGTTGCCTGGAAAGGACGCCATAGTGCGGAAAGAAGGTAAGCGGCTGATCATCGAGACCGCCCCGCCGAAGTCTCTACTTGCCGTGCTCGATGGGCTGAGTCCTGTTCGCGAACAATTTCCACGCATTGCTGAGTTGGCGAGCGATCCGGTTGACCTCTAGTGCGCTATCTGCTCGATACCAACATCGTTTCCGACCTTGTGCGCAATCCGCAAGGACGCGTAACGCAGCGCATCCAAAAGATTGGTGAGGCGCATGTCTGTACTAGCATTATTGTTGCCGCGGAACTGCGCTATGGAAGCGTCAAGAAAGGATCATCGCGTCTTACGGAGCAGCTTGAAGAAGTTCTTAGCGTCCTTGAAGCCTTGCCTTTCGACGCCCCTGCCGACAAAACCTATGGCTTGCTTCGGGCTCGACTGGAACAGAGCGGAAAACCAATCGGGGCGAACGATCTTCTTATCGCTGCTCAGGCCCTTTCGCTTGGTCACGTTCTTGTGACCAACAACGAGCGCGAATTTGCGCGGATCGATGGCCTTCGTTGCGAGAATTGGCTGCGTTAGGCCCGGACATTTCGTCGCACGGCTGCAGGAAAATGCAATCTTCGTTAGTCCTTTCGTTGTAGACGAATTTGTTGCCGCAAGGGCACTCAGAAGCAACTCGTTTCAATAAGCTTTGAAGCGGCGCTTGCAACAGGTTTCATCACAACGAGTTGTGGGTGGAGCTGAGATTGAGAGCTCTCATCGATCTTAGACCGAGGCTGCTGCCGCCTTTTGAGTCCGCCTACGCAGCGGGCGCTGAGCGTGCTGGCTGGGATCCAGGTCTTGTCGGGAGCGG
>JAFDVY010000315.1 GCA_018268785.1 Acidobacteriota bacterium
CCCAAAACCGCCGGCTTCAACCTTTCCGCCGAAGCCATCTCCGGACAAATCCAGGCCGATCTGCCCATCGTCATCGAGGATCAGGGCAAACACTCACTCCGCGCCCGCGTCGGTACTCCCGGCGGCCGCGTCGAAGTCCGCACCGCCTCCGGCGGCATCCGCATCGGTCCCTCTTCTTAGTGGAATAGACTTCAGTCCGTTCAGCCTTTTGCGTAACCCTGCTCTTGTCCGCTGCGCTGAACACTTTCTCGCTCATTCATATAGAATCACCGCATGCGCCGCTTCGGAGTCATCACCCTCTCCTTTCTAATCGCTTCTCCTCTGCTCGCCCAAACCGCCCCCTCCAAAAAATCCGCAGCACAATCTGCCGCAAAGCAACTCTCCCCCTCCGACGAACTCCAGCAGTCCATCGAATCCGCCGGCAACGATCGCGCCGCTCTCGTTCGCAACCTCGAAGCATTCCTCCAGAAATATCCCCAGGCCCCCGAGCGCCCGCAGATCTTTCGCGCCCTCGTCGAAGCCTGTCTCCAGCTTCGCGACAACGCTCGCGCCGCCTCCTACGCCGAGCGCCTCGTCTCCCTTGCCCCGGAAGACATGTCCATCACGCTCCTCACCATTCAACTCCTCGAAAAAAATGGCGACAGCGACGCCCTCAAGCGTGCGGTCAACTACTCCTCCCGCGTCATCGAATATGTGCGCAACTCCTCCACGGATGAAAAATCTCCGCGCGTCTCTCCCGAGGAGTGGTCCACCGAAAAAAAGCGCGACGAATCCTCTCTCTTGCTCCTCCGCGGCCGCCTCGAATCCAAACTTCATGACACCACGGCCGCCCGCAAAGACTACGAAGCCAGCTACTCTCTTATCCCCAATTCCAGTGCCGCGCAAAAAATAGGCGAACTCGATGAGCTCGATAAAAACTTCAACGCCGCCATCAAGCAATACGCCCGCGCTTTCGCCCTGGCCGAACTCAGCCCAAAGACTGACTCCCGCCGCGAACTCCGCCAGAAACTTGGCAACGTTTGGCGCCTCGCCCACGGCTCTGAAGCGGGCC
>JAFDVY010000316.1 GCA_018268785.1 Acidobacteriota bacterium
GAATTCAACGTAGTGCGTTTCAGACCGAGACGCTCCGCCGCGCCTCCGGGCCCGCCGATCATACCCTTGACCTCCTTAAGAACCCGGAGGATGTGCTCGCGCTCGGCATCCTGAAGGTTTGCGCTCGAATCGTCCACCGGCTCCGGATCGTATTCCAACTCCGCCAGCGGAGCGCGCAAAACACGTCCCGAGGTCAGGATAACGGCACGCTCGATGAAGTTCTCGAGTTCGCGCACGTTCCCCGGCCACCGCCAGCGCGTGAGCGCCTGAATCGTCGTTGCAGGGATGGTTTCGATCTGGCGATTCATGCGGCGCGCATGCTGGCTGACGAAATATTTCACCAGCAGCGGGATATCCTCCTCGCGTTCGCGAAGCGGAGGGAGTTGCACGGGAAAAACCTTGAGCCGGTAGTAGAGATCGGAACGAAACTCGCGGTCCTCCACCATTTTGGCGAGATTCCGGTTGGTAGCGGCAACGAGTCGCACGTCCACCGGAATCGTTCGCGCGCTGCCGAGTCTCTCAAATTCTTTTTCCTGCAAGGCTCGGAGAATCTTTGGCTGCAGTTCGAGGGGCAGATCGCCGATCTCGTCCAGAAAAAACGTGCCTTGGTGGGCCAGCTCCAGTCTCCCGATCTTCTGCGCGCTGGCGCCCGTGAACGCTCCCTTCTCGTGTCCGAAGAGCTCGCTCTCGAGTAATCCCGTCGGAATGGCCGAGCAATTCAATTTCACGAACGCGTGATTGCGCCGCGGGCTCAAATTGTGGACCGCGCGAGCGATCAGCTCTTTGCCCGTACCGGTCTCGCCGAGGATGAGAACCGTGGCTTCGGTCGGCGCGACCGTTTCCACCTGCTTCAGCACGCGCTTCAACTCGGGACTCTCGCCGATGATCTCCTCGAATTGATGAGTGGTGATGAGCTCTTCTTCGAGATACCGCCTTTCTTCTTCGCTTCGTCGGAGGGCCGCCTCGGCTTCTTTCTTTTGCGAAAGATCCCGAATCACCGCCAGCACGAGCTGGCCTTCCGGCGTCTCAACCGGGCCCAGCA
>JAFDVY010000031.1 GCA_018268785.1 Acidobacteriota bacterium
CACAACTTCTCGGCAAGATCGCGGCGCTAGGCGTCGGGCACCAGGCCGGCATCGCTCTATCCGAATACACTTCACTCGGCATCGGCGGCACTACCGACCTCCTGCTCATTAAAAAGCACGAATCCATTCCAGGACTGCTTCAACTCCTCGACGATAATCGCGTCCCGCACAAATTTCTGGGCGGCGGTTCGAACTTGCTCGTGGGCGACGGCGAACTCCCCTGGGTCGTCTTGCAACTCGCAAAACCGGAACCCGACATAGTCTTCGAAGGAAAACTTGCTCACGTGGACGCGGCAGCGGACCTTGGCCGTACCGTCACCTACTGCGCCAAGCACGATCTTGGCGGCATGGAAGGGCTCATCGGCGTGCCAGGAACCATTGGAGGAGCGCTGCGGATGAATGCCGGCGCCTACGGCATGCAAATCGGCAGCTACGTCCGCGAAGTGAAGCTCTACCGCGCCGCCACCCGCAAAATCGAAATACTCCGAGGCGACCAAATTTCCTTTGAATATCGTCACACTTCTTTTGCGCCCGATGATATGATGCTGGCAGTGACGCTCGAACTACCCTCCAAGTCGTATCAAGAAATAATTCAAGGAATTCGCATCTGCAACGAAAAGCGCCGAGCTAGTCAGCCGCTCGGGCAGAAGAGTGCTGGCTGCATCTTTAAGAATCCGCCAGGCGCGAGCGCCGGCCGCATGATTGATGAACTTGGCCTCAAGGGTTTCAGCGTGGGCGACGCGCGCGTGAGCGACCGCCATGCCAACTTCTTCGTCAACGCCGGCAAAGCCAGCGCGAAAGACATGCTGACGCTAATCGCTGACGTACGCGAGCAGGTGGAAAAAGCATATGGAGTGAAACTCGAAAATGAGGTGGTCGTGTGGAACGCGTAAAGGCCATCCAGCGCAACGCGACGGCCGCCGCCGACTCCGACAACTTCCGTCCGGAGCTTGTGGAGGACGAGCCACGCTATCTGCGCCGCCAAAAGCCGGTCGAAATTCGGCGCAAGAAATTCGGCGCGAAGAACTGGTCTCAATTCCGCCGTATTTCGCTTTGGGGCGCGATTGCGATTGCGGCCGGAGTCGCCGGTTATTTTGCCGTGGACTTCGCGCGCCACTCTCCCAGGTTGCTCCTTGCGAAGCCGGAGCAGATCGATCTCGCCGGAAATCATGTTGTCGCCCGCGATTCCATAGTCGGCATTTTCAGGCATGACGCGGGGAAAAGCGTCTTGACCATCCCGCTCGACGAGCGGCGCAGCGAAATCGAACAAATCGGCTGGGTGGAATCGGCGACTGTGCAGCGGATTCTTCCGAATCGTTTGCGCGTGGAAGTCACCGAGCGCACTCCGGTTGCGTTTGCCCGCAACGGCAACGAAATCGTTTTGATTGACGCGCACGGGGTTTTGCTCGATCGGCCCGCCGATGTGGACATGCGCTTTCCGATCGTATCAGGCGTTTCCGATTCGCTCGCACGCGAGGAGCGCGAACGCCGGATGCAGATTTACGAAGATCTTGTTCGCAGCCTGAACATTGTCAATGCCGATTCTTCCGCTCAGCTCAGCGAAGTGGATCTCTCGAATCCCAAAAACGTCCGCATCGTGATGGCCGGAATTCCCGGCGTCAATGCGGCCCAGGCTGTCACCATTAAATTCGGCTCGGGCGATTTCACCCCGAAATACCGGATGCTCGTCGAGAATTTTGCGCAGTGGCAGGCGAACGCAGGGTGCGTACATTCCGTGGATTTGCAGTTTACGCGCCAGATCGTTCTCAATCCGGACAATTCCGGCTGTGGGGAGCGAGGGGAAACGAAGAAGTCCAAATAAGAGTTGAAGGTTCTCTGGGGGAGCGGCGGCTTGTCGAAGAAGGACAAATACATCGTAGGACTGGACATTGGGAGCACGAAGACGTGCGTGCTCATCGCGGAAGTTGTCGAAGAGTCCGTGAAATTCCTTGCGCTTGGCGCCGCGGAATCGAAAGGCCTGCGCAAAGGGCTGATCGTCAATCTAGATTCCACGGTCAGCTCGATTCGCCGCGCAGTCGAGGAAGCGGAATCGGTTTGCGGCGTTCCAGTCGAGTCGGCACTCATTGGTGTCGCTGGCAGCCATGTCCGGGGGTTGAACAGCCGCGGCGGAATCACTCTGGGCAATCGTCCCCGCGACATCGAGCGCGAAGATGTAAAGCGCGCGGTGGACGCGGCGCGCGGCGTCAACCTTCCGGAAGACCGTGAAATCCTTCATGTCCTTCCGCACGAATTCATAGTGGATGCGCACGACGGCATTCGCGATCCCATCGGCATGGTTGGCCAGCACCTGGAAGCGAACGTGCAGCTTGTGACTTCTTCCATCATCGCGACGCAGAATCTGGTGACAGCCGCGAATCGGGCGGGGATTCTGATCAGCGATACGGTTCTTGAGCCGCTGGCTTCTTCCGACGCATGTTTGACGCAGGATGAGCGCGATCTCGGCTGCTGCCTGCTCGATATCGGCGGCGGGACAACGGAAATTATCGTTTACGGCGGGGGAGCGATTCGCCACACCAGCGCGGTCGCCATCGGCGGCGATCATTTCACGAACGATCTTGCTGTCGGTTTGCGCACGCCGATTCCGGAAGCCGAGCGGATCAAACGCCATCATGGCTGTGCGGCCTCGGCGCTTTTGCGCGAAGATGCTTCGATTGAAATTGCCAGCGTCGGCGACCGGCCTCCACGCACGATTTTTGCGCGCTCGCTCACGGAAATTATCGAGCCACGCGCACAGGAACTGGTTGCGCTGATTCGCGACGATCTGCAGCGAGCCGGTTTGCTCAAACAAATGCCGGCAGGATTTATTTTCGCTGGCGGCGGCGCCCGGTTGAATGGGCTCGACGAAATGACCGAGCAACTTTTTCATTTGCCGGTGAGAGTCGCGGAACCAAAGGGAATTCTTGATTTGCCGGAGCAGGTCGCGCAGCCGGAATACTCGACCGCTGTCGGTCTCGTCTTGTACGGAGCGAAAGCGCGGCGCAACGCGCCGGCTCGTTCGGGTGGCATTGTCGGCAAATTAAAAGCGATGTTCGCCGGGGCTTGACTGCAATCGCGCCATTTGTTCGGCGCGGATGTGTAGTGGCCAATCTTTAGATTGGCGGTTGTAAAGGGAATTTCGCGAAGTTTTTTCAAGGAGACTTCGCACACGGGCTTCCAGCCGGAATAGGGGGAGAGAATGACGGCAAAAGACGCGGGAATTCGCATGAGCTTCAGCGAGGAGTTGTCTCCTGCAAAGATCAAAGTAATTGGTGTGGGCGGCGGCGGCTGCAACGCAGTCAACCGAATGATTCGCGCCAAGGTGGAAGGCATCGAATTCATCGCGGCAAATACCGATTTGCAGGCGCTGAAATTGTGCCAGGCGCCGGTGAAATTGCAGCTCGGCGCGAAACTGACGAAAGGTCTCGGCGCAGGCGCGAATCCGGAAGTGGGCCGAAAAGCCGCGCTCGAAGATACGGACAAGATTATCGAAGCGCTTGAGGGCGCAGACATGATTTTCATCACGTCCGGCCTCGGCGGAGGGACCGGTTCCGGCGCTGCGCCGGTAGTGGCTTCGCTTGCGAGCGAACTCGGCGCCCTGACGGTCGCCGTGGTTACGAAACCGTTTGCGTTTGAAGGCAAACGCCGCATGATGCAGGCCGAACAAGCTTTGCAGGATTTGGTTGGTGCAGTGGATACGGTCATCGTGATCCCGAACGAGCGACTTATGGAAACGGTTGAACGCGGAACGAGTTTCTTCGACGCGTTCCGCATCGCCGACGATATTTTGCGGCAAGCGGTTCAGGGCATCTCGGACATTATTACCGTTCCCGGAATCATCAACCGCGACTTCGCGGACGTGAAAGCGATCATGAGCGGCCAGGGTTACGCCGTGATGGGCACCGCGGTTGCGACCGGCTCGAACCGCGCCGTGGATGCCGCGAACCGCGCGATTGCGAGCCCGCTGCTCGAAGACAATTCGATACAGGGTGCGCAGGGAATTCTTATCAATATTTGCGGCAGCCCGAGCCTTTCGCTGCACGAAGTTCACGAAGCGTCTTCGATCATCCAGAAAGCAGCCGCGGAAAATGCCAACATCATTTTTGGCGCGGTGCAGGACGAGGCGATGAAGGACGCTGTGAAAATCACCGTGATCGCCGCGGGATTCAAGGAAGCCAACAAAAAGAACACGGTGCAGCGTCCGCAATTCATGCCGCAGACTTGGAAGGCGGGACGCACGGAGCAGGCTCCTGCGGCGATGAGCGCCGCGGCTGTGGCGGCCAGCTCCGCCGCGAATCGCGAAGCCACGCGGCAGGACGTGGTTCAACAAGTGCAGCAGAATGTTCGCGAGGTTGCGCGGGAAGTTCCGAGCGACGATCTGGATGTTCCGACGTTTTTGAGAAGGCAGGCATCGAAGGCATAACCTCGGGAAAAGCGGATTCCTCGCTTCGCTCGGGATGACATATGGGTAGAGTTCTTTGCCAAGGGGCACGATATATCGTGCCCCTTTTTCTTGTGGCCAGGCCATCCCAGCTCTCCAAAATGGCACTTCGCGCCGTCTGGTGACATCGTTACTCTGTCGCGCATCAAAAAGCGGATGACGAACGGAACAAATTCGACTGGCAGGGTACCGGATGTGAAGAATCGAGGCGCGGCGGACTGGGTGATTCTGTCACTGCCGGGGATCATTTGGGGCGCTTCGTATTTATTTATTGCGGATGCGTTGGGGGCAATTGGACCGGGTGGCGTGACGCTGGTGCGGTTGGCGGTGGGGTTCCTGACATTGTCTCTGTTTCCATCGGCGCGAAAACCGGTGTTACGTTCGGATTGGCCAAAGATTGCAGCCCTTGGCGTGTTTTGGATGGCGTTTCCGCTGAGTATGTTTCCGTTTGCGGAAAGATACGTTTCGTCCGCTCTGACAGGAATGTTGAATGGAGCGAATCCGCTCTTCGCAGCGGCGGTGGCGGCGATGATTGCGTGGAAACTGCCGGCGCGGCGAGTGATCGCGGGGATTGTGATCGGCATGGCGGGAACGATTGTGATGGGATTGCCGGCGCTCCATGAGGGCCAGAGCACGATTGCAGGAGTGGGAATGATTCTGGCGGCGCTTGTGTCGTATGGAGTTGCGCTGAATCTGGCGAGCCCGCTGCAGCAGAGAAACGGCGCATTGCCGGTGGTGCTTCGCGCGCAGCTTGTTGCGCTGATATTGGTGGCCCCAATAGGGATGCGCGATGTGATGCATGTGAAGTGGGCGCCGGGACCGCTTGCGGCTTTGCTTGCATTGGGAGTGCTGAGCACAGGGATTGCGTTTGCGGTTATGTCGGTTTCGGCGGGACGATTTGGCGCCGCGAGGGCTTCTTCGGCGGCGTTTTTGATTCCTGCGGAAGCGTTGTTTCTGGGAGTGATTTTCCGGCACGAGCATGTAGCGCTGATTTCGGTGCTTGGCGGCGTCATTTGCGTCGCAGGTGCACTGGTTATGAGGAGCGGGAAAAGGGTGGCCGTGCCGGTGCGGGAAAGGGAAGCGGCAGGGCAGTCCTGTTGAATGTCGCACTTTCAGAGATGACAACGGCAAAGAAAAGTGGCCGGTTTGGAGGCCGGCCGTCACAAGGGCGAAGAAAGAATTGTTGCGAGTTCGCGGACGGCGGATTGGAATTGTGAGGGGGAAGATTGGCCGTAGGGAAGAGTGGTGCCGAGGCCGGAGTGGAATTCGCGAGCGTGGGTGAGGCGAACGACTTCGGCAAGGTTTGCAGCGTTATTGCCGCCGCCCGGGAGAATTATGATGCGATCGCGGGCCGTGACGACGAGATCGGCGAGGACGGAGGTACCTTCGAGTGCGGTGGGTTTTCCGCCGGAAGTGAGGATGCGGGTGGCTCCTGTAGAGATGACTGAGTCGAGAGCGCTGCAGAGGTCGGGTGCTTCGTCGAAGGCGCGGTGGAAAGTGACGGGGAGCGGACGGGCGAATTCGATGAGTTGGCGGGTTTGTTCGATGTCGACGGTGTTGTCTCGGTGAAGGATGCCGAAGACGAGGCCGTCCATGCCGCAGTTTTTGGCAAGTTTGATTTCAGCGCGCATTTGCGTGAGTTCGGAAGCAGAGTAGACGAAATTGTCGCCGCGCGGGCGAATCATGGCGAAGATGGGGATTTTTACGGCAGCGCGGGTTTTGCGCATGAACCGTTCGGAGGGGGTGACGCCGCCGACCGCCAGGAATTCGCAGAGCTCGATGCGGTGGGCGCCGCCACGTTCCGCGGCGATGGCGGAGTCGAGGGATTCGATAGAGATCTCGAGGAGAAGATGCTGGTCAGTCATGGATGGCCGGATAGAGTTTGCTTGCCTGTTTATATCGAGCCATCGGCGCGGAATTGCACAGACTGAAGTCCATGCCACGGGAAGTCACGAGTGTTCCGTGCCCGAGAGGGTGGACCAGCCCTGGCGGGAAAGATTTTTGAAGATGAAGAGGCCGGCGGCGGCGCTGATGGCGGCGAGCAGGAGGCCGAAACCGAAACGGTGAAAGACCATGTGGCCGATGGCGAAGAGGGCGCAGTAGACCATGACGACACCGGCAAACCAGTTGGCGAAATTGGCGCCGAAGTCGCGAACCTGGGGGAGTTCGGGGCAGAGCTGGGCGACTGGTTTCCAGCCGTAAATGCTTGGATGTACGCGGCGATAGAAGGAGATAAGTTTTTCCTGCGGCTCCGGTTTTGTAACGAAGGTACCGATCAGCCAGAGGATTGTGGTGACAGCGGCGGTGATGAGCGTGGTTTTTGCGGTAACGACTGCTCCGTTGCCGCTGAATTTCATGTTGGCGAGAACGAAGGTGAGAACTGCGGCGCCGATGGTGGCAACGATTTCGCTCCAGGCGTTGATGCGCCACCAATACCAGCGAAGGATGAGAACGGCGCCAGTGCCAGCGCCGATGCCGAGGACGATGGTCCAACCGGTGGAGATGGAGACGAGCTGGCTGGAGACCCAGCCGCTGGCGAGAACGAGAATGACGGTGAAGATTTTTCCGACGTTGACGTAGTGCTTTTCGGAGCTGTTTTTGGCCAGGAAGCGGCGGTAGAAATCATTAACGAGGTAGGACGTGCCCCAGTTGAGCTGCGTGCCTATGGTGGACATGAACGCGGCCAGAAATGCGGCGACCATGAGGCCACGCAGGGCTGGCGGCAGGAAATCGCGCAGGACCATGACGTAGCCTTGTTCGTGATTGTTGGCGAAGGCTTCGCTGGGAGTGAGGCCGCCATGGGGGGAATAGAGAGCGAGCGCGACCAGTGCAGTGACGATCCACGGCCAGGGACGCAGGGCGTAGTGCGCAATGTTGAACCAGAGCGTGGCGCCGAGCGAATTTTTCTCGTCTTTGGCGGAGAAAATTCTTTGTGCGACGTAACCGCCGCCGCCGGGTTCCGCGCCGGGATACCAACTGCTCCACCACTGGACGCCGAGGAAAAGGACGAAGGAGATGAGAGGAATCGTCCAGAGCGCTTCACTGGTAAAGCCGTGAGAAAAGTCTGGGAGAAAAGCTAGTGGATCGGCGACGGCAACGCCGGTGGCTTTTGCGGTTTCCGCGCTGACAATGCTGAGGCGCAGAGTGAGCGCTCCGATGCCGCCGATTCTGCTGACGGCGATCCAACCGAGGATGATGACCATGCCCATCTTGAGGATGAATTGGAAAAGATCGGTGACGAGGACGCCCCAGAGGCCGCCGATGAAGGTGTAGATTCCGGTGAAGGGAATCAGCACGAAGATACAGATGAGCAGGGCAGTGTGATGCGGGTCGCCGAGCGTGTAATGAAACAGGACGTGATTGCCGAGGGCGAGTTCCCAGACTTTTCCTGGAGCGATGGCGGGCCCAAGGAGAACGGAGATGATGTCCACCATGGCGCGGGTGACCCAGCCGAGGATGAGGCAGTTCATGAGCAGGCCGAGGTAAATGGCTTTGAGGCCGCGGAGAAAGGCGGCGGGCTTGCCGGAGTAACGGAGTTCGGTGAGTTCGACGTCGGTCATGATTTCCGCGCGGCGCCAATAGCGTGCGAAGAAAAAGACGGTCAACATCCCGGTGAAGCATTGATTCCACCAGAGCCAGTTGCCGGCGATACCTTGCGACGCGACGAGGCCGGTGACGAGGAGTGGTGTGTCAGCGGCGAAAGTCGTGGCGACCATCGAAGTTCCGGCGAGCCACCAAGAGACGTCGCGACCGGAAATGAAGAATTCGGCGGTGGTACCGCTGGAACGGCGTCGGTAATAAATGCCAATGAGAAGATTAATGAGGAGATAACCGATGATTACGACCCAATCGGTTGTTGTGAGGGGCATAGGTCTCCGTAATGCGTGCTATAGAGCACAAAGTTTATAGCGTTTTTGCCGCGGGATTGCAATAGCGCAGAGAACTATGAAGGAAGCGGGCGGGCGTGGGCGATGAGAAGCGAGCCGTGAAAGGCGTTCCAAAGGACGCCGAGAGCTGCGGCAATGTTCCAGCCCCAAAGAAAAAGGCGCATTTGAGAAGGAGAGTAGGGGCGCGATTGCCAGAGCAGGGTGGCGTCGAGCAGGAAGAAGAATGCTCCAGCGGCGAGGAAGAAGGCGATGACGGGATCGCGGAAATAGCGCAAGACGAGAAAAATTTCGATGAGTAAAAGAGTGGCGACGAAGAGTTTCGCTGGGATTCGGCCGATTTTTGTGGCGAGAGTAGCTCGGCCGGATTGTTGGTCGGGTTCGATGTCCATGATTTCGCCGAAAACGTGAGAGTGCATGGCGAAGAGTCCGCCGAAAACGAATGTTTGCCAAGGAAGTTGGGGGACATTGTTGATCCAACTGCTCAGAATGAAGATGAGCAAATAGCTGGATTGGATCAGGACGTCGAAAGGCGGGCGGCCTTTTAGGGCGAAGGGATGGACGTTGTAGACGTAAACGGCGAGAAGAATTGCGGCGAACCAAAGCGTGATGCGCCAGCCGGTCAACATCCAGAAAAAACAGAAGAAGGGAATCTGCCATGCTGCGATTTGCCAGCGGAGGTAGCGATGCTGGTCAGCTCCGCGTGAGCCGAAGAGATATGTGCCTTTGCGAGGGTTAAGGCGGTCGCCTTCGGCGTCGACAATGTCATTGACGCCGTAGAGGAGGAGACTGAGCGGAAAGACGATATAGAAAAGGCCCAGCCAGAAGCTGGGGGTCCGGAGATTAAATGAGCGACCGAGAGGCATGAGGTAAAAGAGGATGGTGGTGGCCCAGAGGCCGGGGCGGGAGACCTGGAGTAGAAATTTGAGATTGGATAGGGAATTGAATTTGGCGAGTGGTTGTGAATGCGCTTGGGCGGCGACGTTCATCTCATCAGAATTTAACATTGCGACGAACCCGAAGACAAAAATGTTCTTAGATTTTGACGGAGATGAAACCTGCAGCCAAAGAGAAAAGCAGGTCCTCGAGCATACTTCGCCCTCGGAATGAACAATTAGTCTTCGCCGGTATTTGGCAGTGTGGCCAGCGGAAAAAATCAGAGGAGGCCGAGAGAGGCGAAGGCGGTGAGGGAACAGCAACCGAGAGCGACTCCGAGGATAATGCCGGCGAGAACGTCACTGAGAAAGTGCATGCCGAGAACGATGCGGGATAGGGCAATGCTCAGGGCGAGAAAGATGAGCGGGATTTCGAGGGCGGGATAGAAGTAGGTGAGGACGAGAGCGACTGAGGATGCCGTCATTGTGTGGCCTGATGGGAACGAGAATTTGTCGGGCGGGAGGACTTTGGACCAGCAGTGCGGTTCGAGTTGGCAAGGGCGTGGGCGCTGGCTGAGACATTTGAGCGCCTTGAAGACTCCAATTCCGAGGACTACGGCGAGAACGGCGGAGGCGACAGCGGCAAAGCGCTGAGGGCCGCCGAAGAAGAGCAGGAGAATAGCCGCGGAGTACCAGATCCAGCCGTCGCCGAGCCGTGTGGCGGCGATCATCCAGATGCGGATCCAACGAGGCGCGCGCCAGCGGTTGAGCCGGCGCATAACGCGATGATCGCGACGCTCGATGAAACCCCAGAGATTGCGGGTAACGGCCATTCAGCTACCTCACCGTTCAAGAAGCACTGCCGGGAACGGCCCGCTTCAGGAAGCGGGCCTTACAACGACCGAGAAACTCAGACTTGGTGCAGAGTTGCGTCCAACTCCCAGAGACGACGCGGAGCGGATTCGCTGGAATTGATCCGCTTGGTCCATTTTTCGCAGAAGCGAATTTCGTTCATCCAATGTCCCGCGGTGATTGCGGGAAGAAGCACGGCCAGCGGAAGGAGAGAAAGAGTCCAGGGTTTTTCGCGGAGCATAGCTCCGGTAACGCGAAAAACGTCGGTGGTGATTTTCGCGAGGCTTCCATGATGGCCGTGAATGCGGGATTGGCGTGCGCGAAGGCCAGCGAAGAATTCTTCCACGGTGCGTGCTCCGGGAACTTCGGTGTAAGTAAGAGCAACTCCCGCGAGTGTGTGCGAATCACTTCCGGCGATTTCGATTTTCCCGTAAGACTTGGCGAACTCCTCCGCCGCGAAATTCGCGTGGGACCACATCTGGCCGTTGCGCGTTTCGAAAGCCGCCGCGTATGAGATGAACCATTCGAAATCTTCGAATTCGCGGCGGCCGGTGAGTCCGGAGAAAACGTGATTGACGCTGAAGAAGAGTTTGCGCTCGGTGAGATACATCAAGAGAGAAACAAAATCGGTGCGACGCTTCTGGATTTCGAGGTGATCGCGCTCGGTGATGGCATAGACTCCGAGGTGAAGTTCAGTACCCGTGGGCATGGTGCAGGTGACTTCTTCGCTTAAGAAGAAGTCGGGGTAGGAACGAAAAGCTTCGGCGGCATCAATGCAATCATGGTCAGTGACGGTGACGATGGACATGCCCAATTGTTTGCAGCGGTTATAGACGTCCTGGGCGTCGTTGTAGGACTCGCGGCAGAAGTGGCGGATGAAGGGCGTATTGCACATCCCGGAGGCTCTGGTGTGGACATGAAGATCGCAGCGCATGAGAAAAGTATGGAGGGACGATATGAACAGTCCATGAAGAGGTTGCGAAATGTGGGTAAATGTGTGGATGGAACTTATTGAGCACAAGGGACTTGCGGAGTTATCCACATGGTATGGAGCATGCTTGTGCGAAAAGGTTTAGAAGCGATGACAGAATCGCGGCATGAAAAAGATATTGGTGGTCTTTCATGACGCAGGCGGTGGACACAGGAACGCGGCGGTGGCCTTGCAAGCGATGGCTGCAGCGCAACAGCGGGATTGGGACGTGGAGTTGGTGCAGTTTCAGGAGCTGACGGACCGGCTGGACGTGTTGAAGAAGCTGACGGGGATCCAGATCCAGGAGCAGTACAACACTATTTTAAGGAATGGATGGACGTGGGGAAGTCAATTCCTTCTGCGCGTGCTGCAGTTAACGATACGGATTTTTCATGGGCCGCTGGTGAAGCTATTGGAGGAATTCTGGAAGCAACGACCGGCGGACATGCTGATTTCAGTGATTCCACATTTCAATCGGGAGATTGCGGAGAGTTGGGAGAAGTCGTATCCAGGACGACCGTTTGTTACGTTGATTACGGATCTGGCGGATTTCCCGCCGCGGTTCTGGATCGAGCCGGTGAAGGAACAGTTTGTGATCGCGGGGACGGAAAAAGCGGTGGAACAGGCGCGTGCGTTCGGAAAGGATGACGCGCATATTTTTGGCGTGTCGGGAATGGTTTTGAGGCCGGAGTTTTATGCGGAGAGCGACGTAGATACTGTGGCGGTGAAGCGCGAGCTGGAGCTGCGGGACGATTTGCCAACTGCGATGGTGTTGTTCGGAGGATTTGGGTCGAAGGTGATGTACGAGATTGCGGAAAAGATTGATGCGGCGAGTTTGCCGGTGCAGTTGATTTTGATTTGCGGGAAGAATGAAAAATTGGCGCGGCGGCTGAAGGTGAAAAAGTGGAATATCGGGACGAGCGTGATTGGCTTTACGAAAGAAGTTCACAAGTTGATGCATGCGGCGGATTTCCTGATCGGCAAGCCGGGACCTGGAAGCATTGCGGAAGCGATGCAGCGAAGATTGCCGGTGATAGTGGACTGCAATTCGTGGACACTGCCGCAGGAGCGGTACAACGCAGAGTGGGTGACGGAAAAGCGTGTGGGTGTAGTGTTGAAGAGTTTTGAAGACGTTGTGATCGGAGTTCAGCAGATGCTGGAACCGGCGAGGCTGGCGGAATTCAAGAGGAATGTTGCGGCACAGGACAATCGAGCGATTTTCGAGATCATGGAAATTCTGGAGAATCTGACTGGCCCTGGTGGCAAAGGATTGCAAGCCTTCGATTTGCGCGATGACGTGTTGGTTCCTTGAGTTCGTGCTAGTTGCTGGCGCGCTCGGCACGATCGGGATGGGGGAAGTGAGGGCCCGCGCCATGATTGTCTTGCGGAGATGTGGCACGGGGCTTGGCGCAAGTGGTGGCCCACCAGCGCGAAGCATACTTGGGCAGTTCGCACATTTTCGTGCAGCCAAGTTTTGTCTTGGATTGGCCGCACTTGCAATAGCAACCGCCTGCGGGAACGGTGCGGGTTGTTCCGGGTGTGTCAGCGCGAAGGATCAGGGTTGAAGCGAGAACGACGGCAGTCAAGAAGGTAATCCAAAGAAAAGCGCGGCGAAAGAAGGTCTGGGCTGGGAAAGAGGCAGTCACGAGAGAAGTGTGTTGTGGAATTGAAAAAAAACCGATGGGGCAGTGGGATTGGGAGGTTCAGGACAGAGGTTCTAGGACGAAAAGCAAAGGAAGAGCAAGGAGGCAATTCCCGAATGAGTTCGGGCGGGTTCCGTAATGAAACCCGAGGACAAAAATGGAGTTAGAGATTCGAGTGCGCTGGTCATATAACGTTAGCTTTTTCAATGACTTACGGGCCGATGCCATTCGCGAGGCAAGATGGCGGAAGGCTTGCATTAGGGGAGGCCGTTGGGTGCGTCTCAGTAGACGGTTCTTGAGGATTGGCAAAGCGAGGGGGAAGGGGCTTGCTTGCCGATTTTCGCGGACCGTTCCCACCTGCCTCTGAGAGGGAAGCTAGGATGGATGACCCCACGCTCCGGTGTGAAAACGACACTGGAAATGAGACGCACCTTTCGGGGTTCCCGATCCCAAGCGGGGGCCCCATTTTTTTGTTCTCAGTATTCAGTAATCAGTCCTAGTCTTCAGAACAAAATTTGCGGGATGAAGTTGTCGATAGATCGCAGAGCCGCGCTTTGCCGATCGAGTGCCAATCTTCGGCGCTCGCGCGATCTCGCTTTCCGATAATTCCGGAAAATGTACACGAACACACTCTTGCGGGTGTTGTTGGTCTTTGCCTAGTTAACGCGGCGGAGGATGGGGATACCGGCGTTGCCGAGAACGCGTGTGACTTGGGTTTCGCGGAGGCGCGAGGCGTCGTACTCGAAGGAAAGCTGGAGCTTTGAGTCGTCGATGGAGAAGCGGCGAAGGCCGTAGGTGTTTGCGAATTCTCCGAGTGAGCGAAGTTGAGTGTGAGTAAGAGGCGATTGCAATTCAAATTTGGCTTCGAGGAGCGTCATGGAGAAATTATAGCAGGGGAGTCCGAAGTATAGAAGGGAGATGCGGCAGAGGAGGTTTGATGCAAACACCGGCTCGAAAAAAGCTGAGCTGCTTCGATCAAGTAGACGGGCGCTATATTGCGGTATTGCGCGGCGGCAGAGTTCAAGCAGCAACGCGAACTCGACGCGAGGAGAGGCATGGATTTGCGTGGGCTTGACATAAATAGGGGGTAGGGGTATACATAGGGGTAGAGGGTATACAGATGAAGAGGAAAGTCTCTGCGCATGGGGTTGGGCATAAGGCGGCCGGGGTAGATGTGGAGTTGAAGGGAGCGAATCAAAAGAGGTTGCGGCGGATCGAGGGACAGATCCGAGGGCTGCAGAAGATGGTGGAGGAGGACCGCTATTGTGCGGACGTGATTGTGCAGATTGCATCTGTGCAGGAGGCACTGCGAGGCGTTGCGCGGAATCTGATGAAGAACCATATACGGCATTGCGCAGCGAAGGCAATGGGAGGCGGAAAGAAAGAAGAGAAGGAAGCGATGTACGAGGAGTTGCTCGGATTGATGGCGTTGCAGCAGAGATAGGATGACTGATCGGCCGCAGAGTCCCAGGGAACGCAGAGAAGAGACAAAGAAAGACCGAGAAGCGAAAGAGAAAAAGATTGGGGGAGTCGTGGAACAGGATCCAGTTTGCGGGATGAGCGTGGTGCCGGAGAAAGCTGCGGCCACGGCTGAGTTTGAAGGGAAGATGTATTTCTTTTGTTCGAAGAGTTGCGCCGCGAAGTTTGAAAAGGAGCCCCAAAAATATCTGATGGCAAAAATGCCCGGGGGAATGCCGGGAATGGAGCACGGGGGATTGGTTTCGATCGGGGGAAAGGCGCCCGCTGGATTACATTCGGCGATGACGGGCAAATCGCAAGGGCCGCTTCAGAAGGCGGCCCCTACTGCGGAGGGAATTCGGTACACATGCCCAATGCATCCGGAGATTGTGCAGATCGGACCGGGGAGCTGTCCAAAGTGCGGAATGGCGCTGGAGCCGATGGATGTAGTTTCGGAAGCGGGGCCCGATCCTGAATACGTCTCGATGCGACTGCGCTTTTGGGTGAGCGCCGCTTTGAGTTTGCCGGTGCTGGTATTGGGAATGTTCGGCGAGCATTTGCGCTTTGTCATTTCGATGTCGGCCATGCGATGGGTGGAATTTGTTTTGGCAACGCCAGTGGTGCTGTGGGGCGGTTGGCCGTTTTTCAAAAGATTCTGGGCGTCGATAGTGAACCGCAGTCCGAATATGTTCACGCTAATCGGGTTGGGAACTGGCGCTGCGTATTTGGAGAGTGTCGCGGCGACCCTATCTCCAGGATGGTTTCCGGAATCATTTCGCGAAATGGGGACGGCTCCGGTTTATTTCGAAGCGGCAGCGGTAATTACGACGCTAGTGCTGCTCGGACAAGTGATGGAGCTTGGCGCGAGAGCGAAGACTGCTGGGGCGATCCGGGAACTGCTGCATCTTGCACCGCAGGTGGCGCATCTAATTGGCGATACCGGCCAAGAGAAGGACGTTCCCCTTGCCGACGTGCAAAAGGGCAATTTGTTGCGCGTGCGGCCGGGGGAGCGTGTGCCGGTGGACGGAATGGTGCGAGAAGGCGCGAGCGCGGTGGACGAGTCGATGCTCACAGGCGAGCCGATGCCAGTAGAGAAACGTGCGGGTGATGAAGTCACGGGCGGGACACTGAATGCGAGCGGAAGTTTTGTGATGGAAGCGCAAAGAGTTGGAAGTGAGACGATGCTAGCGCAGATTGTGAAGCTCGTCAGCGAGGCACAGCGGAGCCGCGCACCGATGCAGAAGCTGGCGGACCGAGTTGCGGGAATTTTTGTTCCGGTGGTTGTGGTGATTGCGGCAATGACATTTGTAGCTTGGGCTGTGATTGGACCGGAACCACGATTTGCGCACGCGCTGGTGAGCGCGATTTCGGTTTTAATCATCGCATGTCCATGTGCGCTGGGATTGGCGACGCCAATGAGCGTGATGGTGGCGGTGGGGCGTGGAGCGCGCGTGGGGGTGCTGGTGAAAAACGCCGAGTCGCTGGAAACGCTGGCGAAAGCAGATGTTTTGCTTGTGGATAAGACGGGGACGCTGACAGAAGGGAAGCCGACAGTTTTGTCCGTGGATGTTTTCAAAAGCGGCGGATATAGCAGGGACGGCATGCTGTGGGCGGCTGGGAGTCTGGAACAAACGAGCGAACATCCACTGGCGAGAGCTATCGTGAACGCAGCAAAGAATCAAGGCATTGCGTTGGCACAGGCTGAAGAGTTCCGGTCAGTGCCGGGCGGCGGCGTTATGGGGAAGGTCAACGGGGAGTGGGTGCTTGTGGGAACCCTGAATTTTCTTGTTGAGAACGGCGTGGTGGGAACAACGGGCGAAGCGGGGCTAAATTTCGGTCTTGGAATGGATGGTCAGTATTCATGGACGACGGTTTTTGTTGGGGTAGGAGACAAACTCGCTGGCGGGATTGTTTTGGGCGATTCCATAAAGGCGACCACGCCGGAAGCCCTCGAGCAATTGCACCGTGAAAACGTGGAAATTGTGATGCTGACAGGGGATCAGAAAACAACGGCAGAGAAAGTCGCGCACAAATTGAACATTGAGAAGGTGGAAGCGGGAGTCCGGCCGCAAGAGAAAGCGCAAGTTGTGGAGAGGATGCGCAGCGAGGGAAAGATTGTGGCGATGGCAGGAGACGGAGTGAATGATGCGCCGGCGCTGGCTGCAGCGGATGTGGGCATTGCGATGGGGACGGGAACGGATGTTGCGATGGAGAGCGCGGGGATTACGCTGGTGAAGGGCGATTTGCGGGGGATTGTGCGCGCGAGGAAATTGAGCCGTGCGACAATTAGGAATATAAAACAGAATTTGTGGTTTGCGTTTCTTTATAACGCGATCGGCATCCCAATCGCAGCGGGCGTTTTGTATCCAACCTTGGGCTTATTGTTGAGTCCGATGATTGCGAGTGCGGCGATGAGTTTCAGTTCGGTGTCGGTGATTGCAAACGCGTTGCGACTGCGCCGCGTTGAACTATGAGGATCCGGGCTTGAAAGCTAGAATCAACCAAGGAGAACGACATGAGCGAGATTGCGACATTTGCGGCGGGATGCTTTTGGGGAGTGGAGCAGAAGTTCCGAATGATTCCGGGGGTTGAGGATGCCGTTTCGGGCTATAGCGGAGGGCACAAGGAGAATCCGACTTACAAGGAAGTATGCACGGATACGACTGGGCATGCGGAGGTAGTGCAGGTGACGTTTGATCCGGCGAAAGTGAGCTATGAAACGCTGGTAGAGGGGTTTTGGCACATGCACGATCCGACGCAAGTGAATCGTCAGGGGCCGGATTTTGGAAAGCAATATCGCACGGCGATTTTCTTTCATTCACCCGAGCAAGAGGCTGCTGCGAAGAAGTCGAAGGCTGCGTTGGAAGCGAGCGGCAAGTTCCAGAAGCCGATAGCGACCGAGATCACCAAGGCCGGGCCGTTCTGGCGGGCGGAGGAATATCATCAGCGGTATCTGGAGAAGCGCGGAGCGGCGAGCTGCCACTTCTAAGACAGTTCTAGATTTCGAGGCGAAAAATCCGCAGATGAAATGATCTGCGGATTTTTTATTGGAATGTTCTAAGCAAAATGTGCCCCGAAAAAGAATTACATTTGGTACGAAATTAAGTCTGTGCAAATCGTGGAAAGGACCTGAAGCTGTTCGTCCCCTTACACCAAATCTAAGCGGCCCCCTTCACCGCCACGCGGGAGAGAACCATGGAGCGATTCATGGAGTCACTGGGGAAAGATCGCCGTCTTGCGGAAAGGCACGCGGTGAAGACGCCGTTGCGCCTGCGCATTCGCAAATCTGAAGTCAACGAGCAAAAAGTAGAGTCGGAAAACGTGTCGCGGCGCGGCGTGTTTTTCACGACAGATCTGCAGCTGAACGAGGGGGCTGTCCTCGATCTGTTGCTAGAGATGCCGGAGGAGATCACGGGAGTCCGGGCCGCGCAGTGGATTTGCATGGGACATGTCGTGCGCGTCGTTCCAGGTGAAGCAGGGACCGGACCGCGAGGAATTGGTGTTGAGTTTGATTTTTATGTTGTTTCCCATGCAGCAAAAGCGCAGTGGGCATCCGGCCCCGGGATTCGCGGGCCAGTGCGGCCGACGTTTGACAATTCGCAAGCGTTGATGAACGTGGATATGGCGCGTCGTTTGGGCAAGCCTTCCGGAACTACTTGAAAGTTGAAATGCAGTGGCGCGTGTGAGTAGTTGACGACGTGCAGGAAACTTGCGATTCGATCCAGCGCAAACGAATCAAGCTTGGAAAATGGCGGAGAGGGTGGGATTTGAACCCACGGTGGAGTTTCCCCCACGCTCGCTTTCGAGGCGAGTACTTTCAACCGCTCAGTCACCTCTCCGCGGTCGGTAGTCCTATTCTAACAGACCAGATGGATACTCAACAATTTGCGTACTTGTGCCGGATTGTTTTGTCGGAAGACCCGTGTCAGCGCCGCGCGGCGAAGAACGATTGAAGCAAGTCCGCCGACTCTCGAGCGAGCACGCCCGAGACGATTTCGACGCGGTGATTGAGGCGTGTGTGCGATAGCACTTCGAAGCAGGACCGGACTGCTCCGCCTTTTGGATCATCCGCGCCGTATACCAGTTTAGGAATACGAGCCTGCACCATCGCCCCAGCACACATCGAGCAGGGTTCGAGCGTTACATAGAGAATGGTGTTCGCCAGCCGGTAATTGCCGAGACTCTTTGCGGCCTCGCGGATGACCACGACTTCGGCGTGTGCCGTGGGGTCGTTGTCACGGATTGTTCGGTTGCCAGAACGAGCAACGATTGTGCCTTCGTGAACGAGCAGTGCGCCAATAGGAACTTCGCCAGCTTCGGCTGAAAGTCGCGCTTCTTCGAGTGCAAGCCGCAGATAGTCGAGATCGGTTGGCATGGAAAGGGAAGAATAGCATGCGCTGACGCAGCTTTGAGAAGCGGCGCGCAGTCGGCTTGACAAGGAGTGGAGGGGGAAACAAACTACGAAGCGCGACGAAATCGACGCGAAAAGAGCGCGCAAGACTAAGCATGGAAATCCGAAGAGATCCGATTACACAAAGCTGGGTCGTGTTGGGGCATCGTGAAGAGCGCGATGAGACGAACTGCCCGTTTGAGAAGCCCGAGATAGATAAGCAGCAGACGATTCTTTCCTGGCCGACGGAAGGCCCGTGGCAAGTACGAGTTGTACCGCATCCCGACCCGTTGTACCGCATCGAGGGAGAAATGGGACGCAGGGCGGATGGGATCTACGACAAGATGGGGCCTGTGGGCGCGCACGAGGTGGTCGTGGAAACGCCAGACCACAACAAGAAGTTGTCGCAGTTGAGTGACGAAGAGATTGAGAGGGTGATCTGGGTGTGGGCGTCGCGGGTGGCTGATCTGAAAAAAGACGTTCGGCTGAAGCACGTGAGCGTTTTCAAGAATCAGGGAATTCTATCCGGGGAAGAGTGGCCGCACGCTCATTCCGAAGTCACCGGAACAATTTTTGTGCCGCGGCGTATCAAGTATGAATTAAGAGCTTCGCGCGAATGGTACCGGGAAAAAGAACGCTGCGTTTTCTGCGACATCGTTCGGCAGGAAGAGAAGCTTGGGAAACGAATCGTGGATGTGCAGGGCGATTACTATGCGCTTTGCCCCTATGCTGCGCGGGTGCCCTACGAGATTTGGGTATTGCACCGGCGGCACAACCATCAGTTCGAGCAACCCAAACCCGGAACAAACCGCCGTCAGCTTGCGGCGTTGCTGGGCCGAGTTCTGAGGCGGCTGGACAAATTTGCGCCGGCCTATCACCTGGTGGTGCATACGGCGCCAAACACGCGTAATAGAAAGGGCGAACTTGCCGGGTACTGGAAGACTTTGCCGGACGATTTTCATTGGCACATTGAAATCCTGCCGATCGTGGAAAGCCGCAGCAAATCGTACAGCATTAAAGAGACGTATTTTAACGCGGTGATGCCGGAACAAGCGGCAGAGTACTTGAGGTCGGTGGACCCGGGTTCATGAGTCGGGAACGCGGCGGAATTACGGCAAAATTGATCGGTTTGCTGTGTTTTGTGCTGCTTTTGACGGCGATTTACGCGGTGCGGCATCCCTTGCTGCGCTTTGCCGGCGAAGAGTTGGTCGTTGAAGATCCCCTGCAAAAGTCGGACGCGATCATCATGCTCAGCGCGGACAATTTCTACGCGGACCGCGCGACCCGGTCGGCAGAAATTTACCGGCAAGGACTGGCTCCGATCGTGGTGGCGAGCGGGGAACGTCTGCGGCCTTACGCGGGCATTGCCGAATTGATGGAACACGACTTGATCGAACGAGGCGTGCCGAAGGAAAAGATTCTGCGATTCGCCCATGATGCCGATAGCACGCGCGAGGAAGCGCGCGCTCTAGCGAAACTTGCGAATGAGAGAAAATGGAGAAGCGTTATCGTAGTGACTTCGAATTATCACACACGCCGGGCGCGGTACATTTTTGAAAAAGTTTTTCCCGAAGCTATTTCCGTAAGAGTGGCCGCGGCACGGGATGGAGATTTCGATCCGGAAAGCTGGTTTGAGAAGAGAAAGGGAATAAAACTGTTTTTTCGGGAGATGACAGGAATGGCCGCTGCCCTGTGGGAATCGCGTGAAAAAACGCCATAAGTATCTTTAATCGCAATGGGTTGTAGACACAATCGCTGTGAATCCACGACATATGGTGTAGAGGTTCAGGGAACACGCTAGATTTGGTCCCCCGTATTCCGCTTTACAGCCGCTAACCCCTATATTATCTTCACGTTCAGAGTCGCGTCCCCTCCAGCCGATTTCGAATGCGACTTCGAAAAAAACTGACAGCAGGGGTCGAGGTGTCTCGTGTGGAAGAAAGAAGACGCGAAGCCGCAAGGAGTTACAGAGATTTCCACAGCGCCAGTGGGGACGGCGAATGTGGGAAGTTCCAATCTGAACACGCCGGGAAATGCTCAGGTCTCTTCGAATGCGGCGGCGTGCATCAGCCAAGGAATAAGAATTAAAGGGGAAGTTTCCGGCAAGGAAGATTTATTCATTGACGGAATTTTGGAAGGTAAATTGGAAATGGGCGCGGCGAGTGTCACGATCGGCCCGAACGGAAAAGTGAAAGCCGACATTGCAGCTCGCGAAATTGTTGTGCGAGGAAGCGTAACGGGAAAGCTGGCGGGACGCGATCGAGTGCAACTTTGGAACACGGGCAGTGTGGTAGGGGAAGTGCAAACAGAACGGCTGGCAATCGAAGATGGTGCAGTGTTGCGCGGCAAAATAGAAGCAGGCAAGCCGCGTGGGAATCGCTCGGATATAGGAAAAAGCGCCGCTGTCGGCGGCGAATCTCCGAAAGCCGGTAGTGTTGCGGCTGGAACGGCGATATAGCAATGGGGCTTCTCAGCAAACTTGGGATTGGGATCGGCGCGGGAACGAGCCGAAGCGTATCGCGGACTGGCGCGCCGGGAATTCCCAGTGGCGGCCGACTGACTCCTCCATCGACAGGCGCTCACGGTGCAGTAGGCACCACGCGTGCGCCTGAAATGCAGGAGATGACGCGCGTTTCGAATGGTCTCAAAGAGTTCCTCTGGAATCTCGATGGCTTGGGGCGCGGCACAATGCTCGATTTGGGACCCGCTTGGCAGACGACGCTGAGCTTTTTCATTGAAAGGGGTTTCCGCGTTACTTCGGATGATCTGCTCCGCTCCTGGAAAGAGTTCATGAAGGAAGAAGAGGCGCGGCTCAAGAATGTCAGTTCCGGGCCTGAATCGGTGGATCTTACCCCGGTAGGGAGGGCCAACCGCTTTATCGAAGAGAATCTTCGTTACTCGGAAAGCTCATTCGACGCCGTATTGCTCTGGGACATCCTTGATTACCTTGAACCTGCGGTTGCGAAGCAGACAGTTGGCTGTTTGACGGAGTTTTTGCGGCCAGGCGGCATTGTTTTTGCCATGTTCCACAGTAAGAAACCTGAGATTTTTCAAAGATATCGTGTGGCGGATTCGCACACACTGCAGGTCATAACTTCCCAGCAGATTTGGCCTGCCCAGCGCGTTTACCAAAACCGCGAAATTCAGGAACTCTTCGGCCGGTTCCGCACAAGCAAGTCTTTCGTGGGACGCGATCAGCTTCGCGAGTCCTTGTTCATCAAGTAGGAATTTCCACAGACCCCGGGTCTAGTACCAAGAATTTTTGGGTTTCTCCGTCTCTTCGCTTGCATTCCACTTTACGCGAGCGTAGCTAGGGGCTTGTAGGCTCGCATAGCTACGGAGAAAAGAATGACTCCACCGGGCTTAGAGCTGAACAAAAGCTGATCACACCGCGCACGCGGTGCGTTATCGACCCGAAATTGCGCTAAAGTTTAGGCGCTTCGGGACCGACTCAGCAAACCGAACAAAAAGGGGAGCCGCCAGGCTCCCCTTTTTGCTTTGTAGATTTATTGTCGCGGGCTGCCTGCGTTCGCATGGCGACGGTGATGGCGGTGGCCCCTCTTGTGGCGGTGATGGTGCTGAGCTTGCGCTGTTGCGCCCTGCGAGGAATTTTGCGGCGCAACTGCGGGAGCAGCAGGCGATTGCGTTGCTGCGGATCCTGCCGCCTGCGAAGATGCGATGCATGGAATAGAAACAAGAACTGCTAGTGCCAGAAATTTCTTCATAATTGTTATCCCCAACCGAACGAAATCCCCTGTAAACAAAGAATACTCAAGTCGTAGAAAAAGTCGAGAGGGAGAATGGCAAGCAAGAACTGAGGATTTTCGCGCGCGCGAGTCTCGATAGGAAGGCGAACGGAAGCCGGGCGAAGACCTAACTGCCAAGCTTCAAGGATTCCAGCCAGCGGATGGCATCACGCTGATTGGCAATAATCTGAGCCTGCCAGATGAGGCCAATGGACATAAGGCTCATGAGGAAGACACAGATGGCAAGAGCAAAGTTGGTGTGTGATTCGCGCGCCGGCAGACTAAGAGTGCGAATGAGCCAAGACATGTACAGGTCTCCTAGTACTTCGGACACTCAACCACAATTCACGAAATTTAGACGGATTAGAGAAGTGCAATCTGGTGGCCAAGAAAATTGGATCTTTCCGCCCGATGAAATCTGCAAAAAAACTGGGGAAAAATGAAAGTGCGGGGGAAATATCCTTCATTTGGAGGAAGGGGGATGTGTGCACGGATTTGGGTTTTAGAGAGACATTGTTTCCCGCGGAATTTTGCGGCGATCAGGAACGGACGAGGAAGGAAATGACGCTCTCCCAAAGGTCAGGCCGAGTAATGGCAATTTCCGGAAATCGTGAAGAATTTTTGGCAGCATCAGATTCAGTTTTTGAGGATGGGGTGAGCTGAATCCCGCGATCGCACACGGAAAAAAGTGCGGAGAAATCAACTGGCCCAACGGCAAAGCGGATCGCATGTGTCCGGAAGGAACGGTCATAGAGGTCGCCGATTTCGCGCACACAGCGCTTGATATCTGCACCTATTGCCAGCGACCAGAACACGCCTTGCTCGCGCAGCGTGTAATTTCTCTGCTGGGCCAGCGACGCAAAACGCTTGATGTCATCTTCCGTAGCCCCCGCAAAAAAGAAAAGTTCATCGAAATCGCGCTGGCGAGCCAGTTCGGCTTCCTGATTTGGCAAGCCGATATTTTGCTTAAGCTCGCGCGGACTCAGGGAACGCAAGGGCACGACGGGAACGGCGGATTCTTCGGCTAGTGATTCGAGTGCTTCCTGCGCCCTTGGCTGCTGCTGTGCTATCGGGATACACGTAAAGCGCGCCAAGCGGACTGTCTTGCTGGCAGGTTTCAGATGGAAATAGTCTTCGGGAAGATAAACGCCGCAACCGTCTTCCGCGAAGAAAGGTTCGGCGTGGCTCACGCGACGGCGAGGATCGTCAAGTTGAACGCGGGATTTATTGCTCACCCAAACGCAGGGGATCTCCAGTTCGTCGAGTTCTGCTTGAAAATTCTCGAATCCGTGAAGGAATTTGCCCCGCGAAGACAAAAACGGGTCCACCGCACAATAGACGACTGCTTTTGTCTTCAGCAAGTCTGGCCTCCAAAGGAAGAGTTAATTGTACGAGAAAATTGAACATGCTCTCAGCATCCAGTGGCACACTGCGCTTCCCTCAACTTTTCTAACTTAGCGGAAACGACGCTGCAGGATAGCCGACAGAAAGAAAGGTATGCCAAAAGGCGCAATCCTAGAAACTAACTGCTCGAATGCCGTGCGGCCCTGAGTCATTTTTCCCTGCGTCCGCACAAACTCAATTGCCAACAGAACGATTGGATTAAACTATCCCGGTTCCTCTCCAAAGGATTAAGGAGCCTGCACATGAAAGTGGTCTTCCATAGCTCATTTCTCGGACTAGCGGCACTCGTACTCGTGGGGTGCGGGACGCCAGAGAAGTCGACAGACGCTAATACGAGCGCTGGGGTTATCAAGCGGGCTGACGCGGCCCCTACGCTGGACGCTTTGCTCGCACTCGAAAAGCAAGCCACTGCGGACTATCTGACGAGTGATTCGAAATCGATCGAGGGAATGCTAAACGACAAATTCGGAATGCGCGAAGCTGGGCGTCAAATGGACAAGGCCGCGATTTTGAAATTGATTGCCGGCAACAAATGCATCGTCAAGACTTGGGCACTCGAAGATCCGCTGATGGCGAGGATCGATGCGGACGCCTACGTGCTGAGCTACCGCGGAACGTTTGATGGAAGTTGTACCGCTCCGAACGGCAAGCCGGAAATGATACCAAGCCCGATTCGCGGTGCGACTGTTTGGATTCGTGCTGGTGACAAGTGGCTAGCCGCGTTCCATGGACAAGATACGATCCTCGATCCCAAGAATCCGCCTCCGCCCACAAAGGCCGCTGCCGCGCGGGAATCGAAGAAGGACCATGGATCTGAGGCAAACGCGAAGGCCGCGGCGGACCGTGACACCGCGGCTATGATGGCAGTCGAAAAAACCGCTTGGGAAGCATGGATGGCAAAGGACGCCAGAAAACTCGATGAACTGACGACCGCGGACCTTTCTTTTCAGAACATATTTGGCGAGTATTTTGCCAACAAGGCCGACACCCTGAAAAACTGGACCTCGGCGTATTGCGATATCAAGAGCGTCGGTGTGACCGACGGTGTAGGTACATTGTTGTCGCCAACGATTGGCATTCTCAACCGTACAGGAACTGCCGAAGGAAGCTGCAACGGGCAGAAGCTCCCGATGGTCCCGATCTATGGCACTTCGGTATTTGTGAAGGATGGAGACTCGTGGAAATTGGCGTTCAGTTTGAATCGCCTTGATTAGCTCTCTCCGCCGGGCGCCCATCAAGAACGGGGGAAGAATGAGAATGGCGCGCCCTGAGAGATTCGAACTCCCGACCTTCTGGTTCGTAGCCAGACGCTCTATCCAGCTGAGCTAAGGGCGCACCGAGACTCTTAGTTTAGCATAACCGCTGCACTCGCCAAGCAGCGTCCCGGACCCGAGAAGACGGCTCATGTGTGAGTAAAATCCTTGCCGTGCTGCTCGGTGCCGCAGAGCAAAAGCACGGCCAGCGCCACAATCGTTACGATTTCAAATCCAGCCATGGCCCACTGATAGCCAACGTGATCGCGGAGAACGTACTGAATGGAATTGGTGGGCGAGGCGATCAGGATTCCGAGTTGATACGCCAAGCCTGGCATGAGTCCTCGAGCGACATCCGCGGACATTTCATTGAGATGAACGGGAATCACGCCCCACGCGCCCTGTACTCCCATTTGCATGACGAACGCGGCGCAAGCCAGAGCGTAGACTCCGTGACCGAAAGCCCAGAACGGAATAGTTACTAGGGAAAGAGCAAGCGCCGCCATCATTCCTTTGCGCCTTCCCAGAGCCTGTGAGGCAAAGCCGAAGATGATCGCTCCAACCACCGCGCCGACGTTATAGAAAATAGCGACGTTGGCGACAACTTTCGGAGCGATTTTGTGAACCTCATGCAAGAAATCGGGAAACAGATCCTGCGTCCCATGAGACAAGAACATCATGAAAGTCATCAAGATTACGAGATAGAGAAAGCGCTTCCATTGTCCAAGAACGGCGCGCAAAACCTGGCTAGTGCTTGCAGCCCGGTTTTGTTTCCATGCTTCAGATTCCGGAACCTTGGTACGGATGTAAAGCGCGAGAAGCGCGGGAACTGCGCCAAGCCAAAACATGGAACGCCATCCCCAGGCGGGAAGCACAAAACGATATGCCAAAGCGGCCAGGAGATAGCCGATTGAATAGCCGCTTTGCAGGATTCCGCTCAGGATGCCGCGCAGTTTTTTCGGGGCAGCTTCCATCGCAAGCGAAGCGCCGACGCCCCATTCGCCGCCCATGCCGATGCCAAAGAGTGCGCGCAGAATCAGGAAGACGGTGTAATTGGGAGCGAATCCGCAGAGCAGTTCGATCACGGAAAAATAGATGACGTTTGCCATCAGCGGAACGCGCCGGCCGTAACGGTCGGCGAGGATGCCGAACAACAATGCGCCAAGAGGGCGCATTGCCAAGGTGGCGGTGGTGGTTAAAACGATCTCCTTTTTTGTTACGCCAAACTGATGGGCGAGGGTATCGAAAAGAAAGATCACCACGAAAAAGTCAAACGCATCCAGAGTCCAGCCGAGAAATCCAGCCAGGACAGCGTGGTGATTTGTGTTGCCTGGAGATTTGTCCGCCAAAAAATTCGCCATGAGGGATGCGCAGGATTATTGCATGAATGTCCCGGAAAAAAAGCCCGGGCCGCTGGGGGTGGCGGCCCGGGTGGGGGTACTGCCTGAGGGGGGCTAAGGGAAACTCATTTATTTCGAGATCAATTCACCGTTTGCGTCGTAATTTCCGTGAGCATCCGGAGTTCATCGATCGTAAAAAAATACTCCTCGTGTATTCCGACAACTTCTTTGTGGCCAAATCCTGCTTCCTTCGAGATTCGGCAGAGATCCTTTTCTGACATCTTCAAAAGGAGCGCCGCCGCAGCCTGGCCAACGTATCTTGGTTCTACGACGTTCATGGCTTCCGCCTCACGCCGGAATCAATGCCATGGCATCTTCTTCCACGGCCAAAATCATCACCTTATAGATGTCTACGTCCCAGCCATCGCCGATGCGCATGCGCAGCGTTTCGCCGCCGTCTTTCAGAACCCGTCCGCGCAAGGGGACTTTGATATCACCCAAGGCCACCTGGAGCACAACGGCCTGGCCGATCCAAGGTTGGTATGCGGTGTCCATTTGCTCTCCCTCAGAGAAATACTGCCGCCCACGACCTGAGGATCGCGTGGAGCAGCGAAAACCAGCAATGGTACAGCGAGGGTAGGGGACTAGGAGAAAGGTACTGTTTAGCGTTTGAGCAGCGATTTCTGTCTGTTTCTGGCGCAGTACCTTTGTACCTCTATTTCAGGACGCCCCTCCCATAGGCCCGCGCAGCCTTCTGCGCGATTCTCTTCTCGTGCTTGAGGGAGCCCCAATCCGCAACGGTGTATCAGCACGTCCCGGCGCACCGCAGCCCGGCATTGGCCTGGCTCTTGGCGGCGGATTCGCCCGCGGGTTTGCGCATTTGGGCGTGCTGCAAGTCCTTGAACAGAACCACATTCCAATCACACATATTGCGGGCACCAGCGTGGGCAGTATTCTCGGCGCAGCCTATGCCAGCGGCGCTCCTTTAGCGAAAATTCTTGCCACGGTTCGCAACTTGAAATTTCGCGATATCGCGCGGTGGCGCGTTTCACGGCTGGGCTTGGCGAGCAACTATCGATTGTCCGATCTGATGGAACGGGTATTCGAGGCAAAACAATTTGAAGACTTGCACATTCCTATGGCCGTAGTGGCCACGGATTTGGCCACGTGTGATCCGGTCGTATTTACGCAAGGCCGCCTCGTCGATGCAATTCGTGCGAGCTGCGCATTCCCGGGCCTTTTCGAGCCGGTCGAAATCGGCACGCGTTGTCTTGCGGATGGCGGACTTGTTGCCCAAGTCCCCACGATCGCCGCTCGCCAGATTGGCGCACAACGCGTTCTTGCCGTTTCCGTGGGATTGCAAGACGGGCATCGCGGCGCACCAAAGAACATTTTCCAGGTGGTAGCGCGCTCAGTTGCCGCTGCGCAGAAGCATCAGATCGAATCGTGGGAACGCCAGGCAGACTTGGTTTTGCGGCCCGATGTGCAGCACCTTGCATGGGACGATTTCGAACGAGCAAGTGAATCCATCGACGCGGGCGTGACCGCCGCCACGCGTGCGCTTCCGCGAATCAAGAAATTACTTGAACCCTCCTCTCAACCGGAAGACCTCTTTGCTTCGGAAGCACATTCGCACCTCTGGCTTGCGGAGGTTCATCGGTGATTCGTCGCGCATGGTGGCTGGCCCCAATCAACTCCCTGGTACTTCTCTGGCACGAATGCGGAGAGAATATCGCAATTTTTTGCTACCGTATAACCAGGAGCGCGGCGCTGTGGGTTCGCTCCCGAGCGGAGAATATTGCCGCCTCGTTCTGAGCTAGCGACTGGCGGCTGACCTTCTTTGGATTCCATCCTTCACTTTCTCCGTTCTCTTTATACTTCGGAAGGCTTGAAACAGCTCATTCAATGGGTCGGACCACTTACTTTTTGCGGAATCGTTAGTGGCATTCTTTTTGTTGAGACCGGACTATTTGTGGGTTTCTTTTTGCCGGGCGATTCACTTTTGGTTACAGCTGGAATCTTTGCCGGCCAGAATGTAGTGCCTGTTCGGTGGCTCCTGTTTCCCGGCATTCTGTGCGCAATCATCGGTGATCAACTCGGGTACTGGATTGGCCGCACCGCGGGCCCGGCGATCTATAAGAAAGAAGACTCGTTTCTATTTCGCCGCAGCCACCTGCAGCGTGCGCACGAATTCTACGAAAAATATGGTGGAAGAGCCGTAATCCTCGCGCGCTTCGTTCCCATTGTTCGCACATTTTGCCCGCCCGTTGCAGGCGCTGCAGGGATGCCCTATTCGCGTTACCTGCTTTTTGATATTTTCGGAGGAATTTTCTGGGTCGGCAGCATGGTCTTGGGTGGCTACTTGCTTGGTTCGCGCGTGCCGAACATCGGAAAGTACCTCCACCTCGTTATCGGTGGAATCATTCTTCTCTCGATTTTGCCGCCGATTATCGGTTTGCTTCGTTCACGCCAATCCGAGGGCCATTAGCCGATGGCCGCATCGCAAATCAAGACCATCATTTTTGACATCGGCCGAGTGTTAGTTCGCGTGGACGTTTCTCGCGCGATGCAGGGCCTTGCGCAAGGCATTTCACTTTCGCCGCAGGAACTTTGGACCGCCATTGAGAAAGATCCGCGCTGGCCGGACTGGCAGGAAGGCCGCATCTCCGCCCGGGACTGGCATTTGCATCTCACAAAACGACTTGGCAGTTCACTCAGCTTCGATCAATTCGCGGAAGCTTGGAATCGCGCTCTCGATCCCCAACCGATTCAAGACAATGCGTTATTCGAATCTCTGCGCAAGAATTTTCGTCTTGGGCTTCTCTCCAACACGGATTCCATTCACGTAGCACATCTCGAAGCCACGTACGATTTCTTCCGTTTTTTCCCGAAGTCCGCCCGCACGTATTCCTGCTCCGTGGGCTCCAGCAAACCTTCTCCGCTGATCTTTCGCGATGCTTTGAAGGCCCTTCGTTCGAAAGCCGAGGAATCCGTCTTCATTGACGATATCCGAGACTACGTCGAGGCAGCACGAACCCTCGGCATGAAGGGCATCCACTACCAGGATCCGGTCCAACTTCGTCAAGAACTCAACGCCTTGGGCGCAAACCTGCCGGTCTAACCGAACCCCAAAATTTCAGGGTAGCTTTAATCTCCGCGTAAAGATTGCAGGGACTAGTACTTGGCCATGTTTCGCCACTTTTCGTCGCACTTTCGCTTACCCCCTCATTTTCATCGTGTTACACCCAATCCGCAGCTGCCTGCCCGAAAGTACAGGTTTGGCTCTCCGCTTGCACTTTTCTGAGCACCGAACGGATTCCGCAGTAGGGACAGGCAGTGGGGTGAAAGCCGCAGAGCGGCTCCCCAGAAGAGGAGAAAGAGTTAGTCATGGCCGACGAATACAACAATGTGGAAGTGAAGAGTGCGCCAGCGTGGCAGTTGCCCGCAATCGTTATGCTGGGCTTGGTTGCCATCGGTGGCTTGGCATTTGGATGGAACGCAACGTCGAAACTGGACGCGACCAAGCAGGACGTCGCCGCTCAGTTGAAGACCACGCAGACCGCGATTGATCAGGATATGTCCTCGCTCAAGGATCGCTTGGCGCAAGCCGAAAAGACCAACACCGACTTTCAGGGCGACTTGAAGGTTGTGACCGGCAAGCTGAAGATCACTCAGGGCCAACTGAAGAAGGCTCGTGAAGAAGCAGCCAAGGCCAACGAAGACACCACAACCAAACTTACAGCTTTGGACACGTCGGTTCACACCGATCTCGCGACCAAGGCCAGCAATGACGATGTGAAGAACGTTGACACCAAAGTCGGCGGCGTTCGCACCGACCTCGACAGCACCCGCGAAGACCTGAAAATGGCTCGCAGCGAAATGGGCACGCTCATCGCGCGCAACCATGATGAAATCGACGCACTCCGCCGCCTCGGCGAACGCGATTACGTTGAGTTCACGATTGCCGGCAAGAACAAGCCGCAGAAGGTAGGCAATGTGACCGTCGAACTTAAGGGCGTGAACGAGAAGAAGGGGCAGTACAGCGTCAACCTGACTTCCGAAGACCGTTTGCTCCAGAAGAAGAACCGCGCCATGAACGAGCCGATCTTCTTCTACCTCCATGGCACGAAGATTCCTCAGGAACTCGTGATCAACAAGATTGGCAAAGACACCGTCAGCGGATACGTCAGCATTCCGAAGGCGAATGCGGCGCCCGCGGCAGCGGCTTCCACTTCAGGCAACTAAGCAGATAATCCAACCGCCGGATTGTTCCGGTGACGAAAGAGGGCGGCCTGTGCCGCCCTCTTTTTTTGCTCAAGAGTTCTTGGAAAAGAGAAAATTACTTCGGCAGTGCAAACGCAACGTACACTCCGCCTGACCCTGACTTTGGATCTTTTCCTCCGCCCGCCGCGATTACTACAAATTGCCGTCCGCCGGCTTCATACGTTGCGGGTGTCGCGTTGCCCGAGAAGGGAAGCATCGTTTCCCAAAGCAGTTCGCCTGTCGCCTTGTCGAACGCGCGGAATTTCTTGTCGTAGTTCGTCGCGCCTATGAACAGCAATCCTCCGGCGGTCACAATAGGCCCGCCATAGTTTTCGCTGCCCGTGTTCGTCGTTCCTTTGGCTGCAAGTTCAGGGTAATTTCCCAGCGGGATTTTCCAGACATATTCACCGGTATTCAGGTTGATCGCATTCAACGTGCCCCACGGCGGCGCAATCGCAGGATATCCCTCGGGATCGAGGAACTTCTTATAACCCGTAAACCGATACTTCATCGCTGCCGGCGGCGGTCCAGTGCTCTTCACTTCCTTGCTTGCACTGCTTGAAAGAAATTCGAGAAGTGTGGCGATCTGATCGTCGGAAAGATTCGGGAATCCCTGCATGCGCCCTTTTCCGTTTTTGATTGTTGCCGCAACCTGCTCGACGGTCATCCGATCGACAATTCCAACGAGCGAGGGGAATGCGGGCGGCGAACCGGCCATCTTTTCGCCGTGGCATAGGCTGCATTGGCTCAAATAAATTCCCTGCGGAGAATTACCGCCGGTATTCTCCGCAAGTGCGCCGGTCCATGCCATCTCATTCGCGTTGATATAGATGATTCCCGTTTGCGGATCCACTGCCGGCCCGCCCCACTCCGCACCGCCATCGAATCCCGGAAAAATAATCGTATCTTTGCCGACGCTGAAAGACACGAACTGTCCTTCGCTCCGGAATTGGGCGAATTTTTCGACAGCCCATTGGTGGCTCTCCGGTGTGCGCTCCGTCAGCAGGTTGTCGGTCAGCAATTGCCGCGCAAAGGGTGCCGGCTTTGCAGGCAGCGATTGCTCCTTTGAACTGGACTCTCCCGCAATCGTGCTTGTTGGATATTTGCGGCTTTCAATGGGAAAGAGTGGCTTTCCGTTCGTTCGATCGAAGAGATAAACAAATCCTTGTTTCGTCGTTTGCGCAACCGCATCAATTTCCATCCCATTGTGACGAACCGTCAGCAGCGCCGGCGGCGAGGGAAAATCGCGATCCCAAATGTCGTGGTGCACTCCCTGGAAATGCCAGATCCTTTTTCCTGTGTTTGCATCGAGCGCAATCAAACAATTCGCAAAAAGATTGTCGCCGGCGCGATCGCCACCGTAGAAATCGAACGCCGCGGACCCTGTCGGTACATAAACAATCCCGCGCGCCGCATCGAGCGACATCCCCGCCCAATTGTTGGCAGCACCGCTCGTCTTCCACGAATCGGCGGGCCAGGTGTCGTAACCGTACTCCCCCGGATGCGGAATCGTGTGAAACGACCAGCGTAATTTTCCAGTGCGAACATCGTAAGCGCGAACATCTCCCGGAGGCGCGGGCAACGTCTCTGGATTTCTTCCTCCGACAATAATCATGTCCTTGTAAACAATCCCGGGGCTGGTCAAATAAACGGACTGAGCATTCACCGGCTCTCGCCCCAGATTTTCGCGTAAATCAATGCGGCCATTGGCGCCAAATCCGGCGATGGGTTTACCGGTCTTTGCATCCAACGCATACAAATAATTCATTACACCGGCAAAAAGAGTCGGCGTCTTGCCGTCCGTCCAGTACGCAAGCCCGCGGTCAGGCTGCGTCCCTTTGATTCCGGAATCGAATTTCCAGAGGAGTGCGCCACTCGAAGCGTCCAGTGCAAAGACTCTCTGCGTCGGAGTGATTCCATAGAGTACTCCGTCAACAATGATCGGGCTCGATTGCAGCCCGCCTGTTTCCTCCGTATCAAACTTCCAAGCGACTTCCAGTCGCTTTACATTCGAGCGATTGATCTGCGCAAGCGGGGAGTAGTGATCGCCCAACGGCCCGCCGCCGTATGCAGGCCAATCGTGTTGTCCGACCGTGGCATGCTTTGCGGAATCTTGTAAGCGTGCGTTGGAAAAAACTGCCGAGCAAAGTACGGCCACCCCCGCAATCGCTAGAGAAAAAGCACGGCGGCTCCCACGCATCGAAAAATCCTCCGCGTGGACTATACCCCGTCTCCATGAATTGCCGGTAGCGCAGGCACTCCTGCCTGTGGACTCTGTGCCGCGGCCTACAGAATAAAATCTTCGGCGAAGAGTCTTGAACGACGTTCCTGGAAAGTATGAGCGGTCGGGAAGAATTTGGAGGCGCGTGGCGGAATCGAACCGCCGATAAAGGTTTTGCAGACCTTTGCCTTACCACTTGGCGAACGCGCCTTGGTGCCTGCCGAATCAAGAATCAGACAAACCAAAAACGAAAAACCCACCTGCCATTTTCTTTCTGGCGGTGGGTGTCTAAAATAGCCGGGCTAATTTGCGAGAACTAGGGAATTAGCCTGCCTTCGCCAGAACGAATGAGCCCCCAACACCGACAACAGAGGCGCGTCGCTACGTTCGACTTGGCGAGAGACGTCATACGTTCAGTCTGTGGGAATAAAGCTGACAAGTCAAAGCAGAAATTCGCGTTGTGCACATGAAAAATTTGAATGCGTGCCATCGGCGGTTTATGAGGGCCGTTTTAGTCCAATAGCTTCTGCA
>JAFDVY010000032.1 GCA_018268785.1 Acidobacteriota bacterium
GTTAAAGTCCTTTGTTTTCTATCAAATCTGCATGTGTTGATTCTAAAGGGGGTTAAGCGCATCGTCGAAAGTTTAGAGTTGAAGGTCAAAGGGCCAAGCTGCGGCCATCTAAAATGGCAGGTAGGGTTGTCAAAGAGCGGCTACGACGGGCTGGCCGCCGCGAAATCGTGGGAGACAGTTTAGCGCAACCGGCTTATATTGTCAAGAAGATTATGTTGGCGTGAATGTAATTCGAATGGTTTGTGGAAATTTGTCGGGACGGCCGGAAAGTCAAGACCAAGAGCGCCCCACGCTTTCACAACCCGAAAGCGAAGGCCACCCTGACGTGGTTACTCATTCCGTTTTTGGTGATTCCGATCGAGTGTCCCACCTGCGGATAGAGAACGTCCCGTCTGTCCCCCTGTTTCAATCCACAAATGACTCTCGTCCAGCGGGCAAGAATAAAATCTTCCCTGCCAAACGTGTCCGCTGGACCGATGTCTCGCGTTCCAATAGGTCGCGTATCTGCCGTGCGTCTGTTTTAGAGCCTGGGCCAAAGAATCGCTCTTGCGCGGCACCCCAACCAGGTGCACATGATTCGACATCAGGCAATAGCCCAGCAGCGGTAGCTCGTAAATCTCTACATACTTTCGCAGCAGATTCAGATAGACAGTCCGCTCGTCATCATTTGCCAGAATAAACTGTCGCCCGTTTCCACGCTGCGTCACGTGGTGTGCAACATTCACAACTGCGATACGTGCCAAACGTGCCATCGTCTGCACAAATTATCAGAAAACGTCCCGTCTGTCCCCGAGTTCCCGAGTTCGTCCCCGAGTTCGCCCGAGTTCGCCCGAGTTCGTCAGCGGTGAGGAATCACTGCGCAGGAGTTTTGTGCCTTGACACCGCCTTCGCTCTTATCGAGCGCCACCCAAAATCTTTTCGGAGGGGATAAGGGCCTGCCACCCGCCCTGATTTTAATGATTGAGCTTTTTTAGGTTCGGGTTGAGTGTACCGCCCGACAGATAGCTTCCTTTATCACTCAGAGCGTACGAAGACGGAAGGTTTTTCGGTATGTGAAAATTCTTGGAGAATCCGAGAAACATTGGCCATTCTGGGGGAACAGTATTTCCCAAAACGAAATCATCCCAATGGAAGTCCCGGTGAAGCTCGGCGAACTTATCCACGACAATAGCAAAAGCTGTTGCGTGCTTAGCCCTATAGCTAAATAGTTCGATCAAACTTTGGATGACATCCAGGGATTCTTCCTCGGTCTTGCCATCGAGGCTGTAGCTCTCCCGGATCACGTCCGGTCCGAGCTTCTCAATTGAGCAAAATATGCCGGTGGATTCATCCAGATAGAGCTGAATCGGGACATCGTGCGATGCCTGGAGTTCTTTCAAAATATCCTGCTCGGAAGAAACAATTCTCTCGCCTTCCGTGGAGACCCTCGCAACCTCTCCACTCCCGGGCCTTTCTAGGAAGATTCCCTTCTTTGAGAGAATCTCCACTATCTCTTTGAATCGTGCCTCCACAGGAGGTGACCCGTAAATGTAAACCCATCCATGTCGCATGGAAGTTACCACGACCACCAATGCTTTTGGACGATGTTGAAGACTGTAACATTCTTCTGGCCGAGGATTTTATTAGCCAGGTTGATGGCGTCCTCCGGCGCAGCGACTGCGGCGCCGGGTGTTGCAACAATGCCAAAAGCAATCAGGTTTTCCTTCCAAGATGCATTTGCAGTATGGACTCGTCGCGCCTTTGCTTCGTCGGATGACCAATCTGGCGTCACATTCGAGTGGCCGTCGAAGTCGGCGACGGATTCAGGGTCATCGGCGACCATGGCGTACAGATTCAGCGTCTGCGGGTTCGTGAGGTTTGCGTAGGGAACCGGAACGGGAACGTTCGACCAGTCGGCGGAGAGCCAGCGGCCAAAGCGGTTTGAGAAGTAGCGGGCACCGAAGTCGTCATTACCGGTTTCGTCGTCGCGTTCTTTGCCTTCGAATTTGTAGTGTGTGGTGCAGGTGTTAGTGTACGGGCGTTCGCCGCCGAAGGGGTAGAAATCGGAAACGTCCGAGGCGCCGTTATAGCCATAAACAAAGCGAGCGTTGCCGAGGTGGTCGTAAGCGTAGTGGTCGAACCAGCCTCCGTGGTTCCATTCGATGCGTTTGATTCTTCGTCCGTTGAAATAAATGTGCGCGTATTGGCCGTTGCCAGCGCCGTCGCTTTCCTGTTGCAGATTGCCGCTGCCTCCATACCAGTAGATGAGATTGGGCGAAGTGGGCGAGCCTGAGGGAGCTTTTGAGACGCGATTGCCGTCACCATCGTATTTGTACACGAGACCGCCAGCGGCGATGAGGTGGTTTTCCGCGTCGAAGGTGAGCATCCAAAGATTATGGACGAGCGGGAGGGGAGACCCAAACAGTTTCTGCTTTTGAGGCGGTGGGCCAGTTTTGAATTTTTTACTTATTGTGTCACGAGCCAAAAAATTCAAACTGACCCGCTAGCCCGCTTTGCTTATGACTCGAGTTTGAGAAAAAAGGGAGCCGCGGACAGAGCGGCTCCCTCGAAAAAGAAGCGGTTGATGCTGTTAAAACTCGAGCCGCAAAGCGATCTGCATGACGCGCTTGTCGGTGAGGGTGTTGGATGCCAGCCCAAAATTGGTTTGGGAATCGAGGGTGGCGCTGACGGAATGGGGGTCGAAACGCACGCTGTTCGTAACGTTGAACACTTCCCACCGGAATTGCAGGTGAGCGCGCTCGGTAAAGTTGAACGTCTTGTCGAGGCCGGTATCCCAACTGTAGTAGCCATTGCCACGCAAGGGATTGCGCGTGCCGGATTCACCGGGCAATGCATAGCGGAAGCTGTTGTAGACGGCTTGCGGGTCGGCGAACATCTGCGGACCCGAGCCGCGCTTCAAGGCTGCGTTTGGAATCTGCTGGAACTGGGTGGCAAACCCTTCGATGTCCCAGTTGGTCGGCCAGCGTGAACCGTTGTCGACCATAAAGGGCAAACCGCTGGTCCAGCGGACGATTCCGGTCAGTTCCCAACCGCCAAAGAGAGCGTTCAACGCCCTGCCGCTGTTGCCGAGGAACCGGCGGCCCTTGCCGAATGGCAATTCGGCAATGTAATTGGCGTTGACCTGATGAGTCATGTCGAAGTCGGATACGCCCTTCAACTGATCGGGCTGCCAGGTGTTGATAATCTGCGCGAGATTGTTTCCGCCGGAAGTGGCCAGGCGTTCCGCCTGGGAAGTCCAATCCTGGGATTTGGAGTAGGTGTAGTTCAGGTCGGCCTGGATAGCGCGATTGAAGCGGTGATGGAGGACGATTTGCATCGCGTCGTAGTAAGACTTGCCGATGGAGCGCCAGGCATAGAGCGCCGAATACTGGCTATGGTAGAAGCGGTAGCTCGGATAAGTGTGCGAGCCAGCGTTGATGCCCGCCCCGGTGGTGGAGTCGGGACGATCGAGTTGATAGAGCGCGTAAGTTTCATTGCCGAGATTGCCGGAAATGAGTTCGTAGACATTCTGTGTCGCCGAAAGCGTGCCATAACCGATGTCGACGTTGTCGAGCGCGCTAAATACGGTTTGCCAATACGGCATATTCTGCACATTGGCTACGTCGGTGCCGGCGTAAGCGAGTTTGGAAAGAGCCGCGGCAGCAGCAAAATAATCCACCCCATTTGAACGCAGGTCGAGCGGCATGGCGACGTCCTGCTGGACGAGCAAGCGGTGTGCAAGGCGCCCGATATATGCCACTTCAATCGAGGTGGACGGCGTGATTTCGCGCGAGACGGAGAAATCAATCAGATGGGAATACGGCGTCTTGACTTTGTTGTCGATGCCCCAACTGATGTTGAACTGGTTGGGATCCGGAGAAGCGGGGAAGCCTCCCGCGGGCGGGGAAGGCAAAAGGCCCGCCGGAATCGTGGATATCCCTTCAAAGCGCGGTGAAGTTGTGGTCGTCGGGGTGCCCGCCGGATTTGAGATGTTGCTGGAGAGGCCAAACGAGCCGGAAGTATCGAACGTGTTTACGATGGCCGCGCCGAAGTGGTCGAAGACCAACCCGTAACCCGCGCGAATCGAGCTCTTGCCACCGCTGCCGAAAAGAGCGGAGAGTAAACCGTGGTCGAAGCCTGGAGACCAGGCAATGGCGACACGCGGCGAGAAGTCTTTCTTGCCCGGCGTCCAAAAATCGGGTTTGCCGTTCGCGCGGCCGCTCAAATCGAAGGAGAGGCCGGGTACATTACTGGCGGAACCGCCATTCAGTCCCTGCTGGGCGCTGGCGTTGAAGTAATCGGTAAGCGCATAGGGAGCGCAAGTGGATCCGCTCAAGAGGCACGGGGAAACCTGCAAGCCATTAATCTCGGAGGGCACCTGCAAGTAGGAATACTTAAGGCCGAGAGTGACGGTGAGATTTTTTCTGAGGCGCCAACTGTCCTGTCCGTACCAGTCAAATTCGTTCCAGTGATATTCGCGCTGGACCGGCGTTCCGAGCGCGAGGGGGTTTCCATTGCGATCGTAGTTGTAAATGGCATCGCCTTCGGTAACGACGCCGACGACATCCATGATGGCGCTGTCGTAGCTGTACCGAAAATCGTTGCCTTGCGGATTGCTTCCATCGGCAACGACCGGGTAGCCAGAAGCGGCTGGATCGAGAGGCTGGCCGGTTCCCGCAACGGAAGAACTCGGCCCGAGCCAGCCGGTATTGATCAAGGCGTCGGGGAAGGAATTGGCGTTGCTAAGGCGCGCATCATGAATCACGCGGATGTTCGTGCCGAAGGAAAAGGTGTGGGTGCCGTGCGTCCAGGCCAAATCTTCCACGAAATTGTTCACCGGAATACGGAAGTTCCTGGTGCGCGAAAAGGAGACGGGAGAATCCAGTCCCTGTAAACCAACGGAAGGCTCATTGGAAATTCCGGAATTCGAGCCGCTTTGGCGGGTAAAACCCCAGCGAAAATTGCTGATCAGCGTGGGCTTCAATAAAGCGGTGTAGCCCAGAGCAAGGCCCCTGCTGTTCGTGAGGCCCGTGCCACTGGCCGGTTGTCCGGGAAACTGAGGCGCGCCGGGTTCCTTATCACCCATGAGATTTCCGCGCCAAAACAGGCTTTGATTCTTTGTAAGGTTCCAGTCAAAACGGGCGATGTAGGTGTTGTAGCTGCGATGAAGGGTGCTGGCGAAGCGATAGCCAAACGTGTTCAAGCCGTCTCCCACGCCGACGCTGACATTCGGTTCGGGAAAAGAATTCAAAACTTGCTGCATGGGGGCGTTCACTCCGACGTGAAGAGGGTCCATGTTTTGAATATCGGCGGGTTGAAGAACGACGATGTTCCCGGAATTATCGTAATACTTCACGATGCCCTGCCGCATGGCATCGCCGGGAACGGTGCGCGTTTGTTCTTCGGCTTCCGCGTCGCGGCGGCCCTCGTAGTTCAAGAAGAAAAAGATCTTATCTTTTTTGATGGGCCCGCCAACCGCGCCGCCAAAGACATTGCGAATGAGTTGGGGCTGTTTGTTGGGGAGACCGCTGTCGAGTTGCGTCCGCTTGTTGAAATAGTCGTTCGCGGTAAAAGCGGCATTGCGGTTGTATTCATAGAGACTGCCGTGAAAGAAATTGGTGCCGGACTTGGTGACGAGAGCGACTTGCGCGCCGGACCCGCGGCCACCATCGGCATTGGGATTGCTCGTGGTCACGCGAAATTCCTGGACCGCGTCTTGCGTCATGCGGAGGACGCTGTTGAACGCGTATCCCTTGTTCTGGTCGTTGACGTCGATTCCGTCCAGGGTGACGTTGGATTGATCGCTGCGAGCGCCGTTGACCGAACCGCTGCGCGAATCGCCGTCGTTGTTCCCCGTGGATTTGCCGAGGAAGGTCACGCCGGGCTGGAGGCTCAACAGCTCGACGACGTTTCTGCCTTCGATGGGAAGCGAGGAGACCTGCTTCTCGTCAAAGGCGTTTCCGATGGTTGCATCGGTGGTATTTACCGCAATGCCCGAATCGATGGTGACGACGATTTCCTGCTTTACGGACGTGACGCTCAGCGTGACATCGACCGTGGAAGTGGTGGCAACGAGCAAATCGAGATTTTCCCTGCGCCGCGACTGAAACCCCTGCGCGTCCACATCCAAGTTATACTTGCCGGGCTGCAACTGACTGAACTCGTATCCACCGTCCACACCGGAAACCGCTTCGCGCACCGCTCCCGTCGCGACCAGGGTCAATTTCAAGCGCGCGTTCGCAACGGCACCACCGCTGGCGTCCGTAACATGACCTCGAAGAGTAGCAACCGACTGGCCGAAACACAGGGGCGCAAAAAACACGAATCCAACCAACACGAGCCATCGCTTCATGGAATCTATTTCCTTCTAAGTTGAAATTGCGTTAGCGACTGTCGAGGAACGGCCAGCTTGGAAGGCCAGCACCGGTTTCCATCTAAAATCGTGGGGCTCATCCTGAACGGGGAAGGGGAAAGTGTCAAGAACAGATAATTCGATTTAGTTCCGAAAAGTGAGCAGTTTATACCGCTGGCATCTTACTTGTTTTAAACCAAGACCAGAGAATGTCCAAGCCGGACAAACTCGAGTGCCGCCAATTGGAAGTTCCATTTTTTCCACACTTCCGGCAATTGTGGCGCGGATGCTATTTGCAGTTTGACTACGTTGCCCTTCGCGGAGGCGCCGCGGGGCGAGGGCTGTGCTAAATTGCGAAATTGGCGCACTCGCCGCGCCAATGGGAAAAAGGTCCATGGATTCGCAGCGCTCAACCTCAGGCAAACAGGTTCCCCGTGTCGAAGTCTATTGGCATGCGGTTTCGTACAAAACGGTGGCTCTGGTCGTCATTCTTGCCGCTGCGCTTATTTTCGTCGCGGTCTACTTTGTGTTTCCGAGCGCCTACGCTTACGTGGTCAAGAAGGTCACGGAAGCGGGCCAGCCCGATCCTGATGCCGTGGCAAGCGCGCAGTCCAAAATAAAATTCGTGAACCTGGACGGGAAAGTCCAGGTAAAAAAAGTGAACTCCGTGCAGTGGGTGGACGCGGATTTTCACACGACACTGGACAAGGGCGATTTGATCCAAACGGGCTCAGACGGCCTGGCGCGCATCACCTTTGCGGATTCCACGGCGTATGTCGTGAAGCCAGACACGCTCGTGACCGTTGAAGAAAACAACGTTACGCACGATCAAACCACGTCTGCCGTGCACATCAATACCGGTCAGGTGGACCTTTCCACGGCGAGCTCGCCGAATTCGATCGCGGCGGTCAACACGGAATCCTTCAGCACGCAAGTGCGGCCGAACAGCCACGCATCGGTCAAAGCCGATCCCAACGGCGGTGAGGGCGAAGTCACAGTCACTGCGGGCAGCGCGCAAGTACAGCGCGGCCAGGAAAAAGTGGAAATTGGAACGTACCAGCGGTTGAACATCCCCGATCACGGGCCAATCACGAAAAGCGACGTTCTCGCGCCGCCGGAACTGTCCGAACCGCGCAACCTGGCTCCCATCGTTGCGGAAAATCCCAAGACGGCGGGTATTCACTTTGAATGGAAGCCGGTGCCCGACGCGGTCTCCTACAATTTGCGCATCAGTGCCACGACCATGTTCACGAAGCTGATCCGCGACGTGAAGGTTTCCGGAACTTCGGCTGACATTACCGGGCTTGAAGCGGGAGATTATTTCTGGAACGTGATCGCCACGGATTCGAAAAAGCAAACGAGCCAGCCCAGCGAGCCATTCAAATTTGCATTATTCGCGCAAGGCAAAGCGGCGGAAATGGCGCTGGAAATTACCGGCTGGCAGATTCACGGCCGGCTTGCGGAAATCTCCGGGCGCACGGAGCCGGGTGCAGCCATCATCATCAATGGACAGCCGGTGGCCAATATTGGACCGGACGGGAATTTCCGTTATTTCACGGAAGCGCTCGACCCAGGCGAACATACGATTGTGATCATCGGGCAGAACCGGCGCGGCGGAACAGCGCGGCAGCAGATTACGATCGTTGTGCCGAAATAAATTTCATCGCGGCGGCGCGGTTTTTGCGCTGGATGCGGCGTTCAGGGACAATAGAGAAGAGAGTTGTCTCTTGGATGGGTGAAGGGCAGAGCTTCACAGAAGGACTGGGGGAATGAACAAGAACGGTTACAACATGAGGTCGGTGTTCAGTTTGTTTTCGTCCGACCTCGCGATCGATCTGGGGACGGCGAACACGCTGGTGTTTTCGCACGGAAAAGGAATTGTGGTGAATGAGCCCTCGATCGTTGCGATCAACAAGGTGAGCGGCGAAGTCGTGGCCGTGGGACGCGAAGCGAAAGAGATGCTCGGACGCACGCCGGGCAATGTGGTGGCGATCAAGCCGATGAAAGACGGCGTCATTGCCGATTTCAAAGTCACGGAAAAGATGCTGACGTATTTCATTCAGAAAGCGCATAACCGGCGCGTGCTGGTGCACCCGCGCATTGTGATCGGAGTGCCGAGCGAAATTACGCCGGTGGAAAAGCGCGCCGTGCAGGACTCCGCGTATCGCGCGCGCGCAAGCGAAGTTTATCTCGTGGAACAAGCGATGGCAGCCGCGATTGGCGCGGGTTTGCCGATTGAAGAGCCGAGCGGAAACATGGTGGTGGACATCGGCGGCGGCACGACCGACATCGCCGTGATTTCGATGAGCGGCATCGTTTATTCGCGCTCGGTGCGCGTGGCTGGAAACGAAATGGACGAAGCCGTGATGCAGTACCTGAAGCGCAAGTACAACTTGCTGGTGGGCGAGCGTACGGCGGAACAGATCAAGATGGAGATTGGGTCGGCGTATCCGCTGGAAAAACCGCTCACGATGGAAGTGAAAGGCCGCAACTTGATCGAAGGGGTGCCGCGCACGGTGACGATTGACGACAGCGAGATTCGCGAATCGCTGAGTGAATGTGTGGCGACGATTGTGAACGCGGTGCGCGTGGCGCTGGAACGGACTCCGCCGGAACTTTCCGCGGACATCAGCGACCGCGGCATTGTGCTAACGGGGGGCGGCGCGTTGCTGAAGAATCTTGATAAGCGCATCCGTGAGGAGACCGGCTTGCCGGTTTCAATTGCGGATGACCCGCTGGCATCCGTGGTGCTGGGCACCGGCAAGATGCTGAGCGATTTCAAACTGCTGCGCATGGTTTGTATCGACTGAGTGCGGCCGCCTGGATTTTGAAAAACAATTGCGTCGAGGCGCCAGCCTCTCTTCGCAAGAAACTCTTTGCGTTTTTTGACGGAAAGCTGAGAAGCAACTAATTTCATGGTCGGCATACCTTCGCGCCATCGCTCATTGCTGCTGCTCACCATAGTGGTTGTGGTGCAGGTGCTGATGCTTGCCGTGCAAATCCAGCGGACGGATAAGGAAGGCGAAAAGAACAGCCTGATGCGGTCGTGGAGCGTCGGACTGATTTCGCCGTTCGAACGAGCCGGTGCATGGGGCGTGGGGAAAGTCCGCGGCACCTGGCGGCACTATTTCGCATTGAGCGATACATCGCGCGAAAACGAGCGGCTGAAACAGGAAAACGATTCGCTTAAGTTGGAGATTACGCAACTGCGCGGCAAGGCCACGGAAGCGGACCGGCTTGCGCATTTGCTCAATTTCAAGCAATCGCAGGAAAAAGTTCCGATGATTGGCGCGCGGGTGATCGGAGCGAGCCCCGACTCGAACAGCCAGGTCATTTTTTTGGATCGCGGCCAGCGCGACGGCATCAAGAAAAATATGGGAGTCATCACTCCCGATGGAGTCGTCGGAAAAGTGATCGAATCCTTCAGCAGCACCGCGCAAGTGCTGTTGCTTACCGACCGCGATAGCGGCGTGGGCGCCATGATTGAGGAATCGCGACTGCAGAGCCCCGTCGGCGGCAACGGCGAGCCACTGCTCAACATGAAATACATTTCGAATGACGATGAAGTTAAAGTGGGCGAGCACGTCGTCACCAGCGGAATGGACCGGATTTTTCCGCGCGATTTGCCGGTGGGAATAATTTCCGAAGTGAAGCAGGGGCCGCCGCCGTTCAAATTTATTCGCGTTCGCCCTTCCGCTCAGCTCGAAAAACTGGAAGAAGTGATCGTGCTGCTGACTACCAGCCCGATCATGATGAAGAAAGCGCCGGAAGATACGGACGGAACCAATTCAGCGGCAAAATCCTCGGGACCAGCGCCGAAAGATGCCGCGGCAAAATCCGCCACAGGAAAACGCGCGCAGGAACCAGACGCAAAGAATCCGGATAAACCTCAATGAACGATACCTTCGATCTTCGCAGCGGCGAAACGCACATCGAAGTGCACAAATTTCGTGGCGGCACCATTCTGTTCGCAACGCTTTTCGCGCTTTTCGTGCAGGCTTTCTTGCCGGTGTATCTGCCAAAAGTAGCGACCGTGGATCTCCCGCTGCTTATTACGATCTATTTTGGTTTGAGCCGCAGAAACCCTTCGACCGGATTGCTGTTGGGCTGCGCGGTCGGCTGCCTGCAGGATTTGCTGGGCAAGACTCCGCTCGGCTTTTACGGAATTGCCAAGACTTTGATTGGGTTCCTTGCGTCTTCCATCGGCGGAAAGCTCGATACGGAGCATCCCGCCGCGAGATTTGCGCTAACGGTCGTATTCTTTGCGATCCATCAAGGCATCATCGTTCTAGTGCAACGCCTGCTTCTCGCACACGCCGAAACGCTCTTCACCCCCCGCCTGGCGATCGCGGCACTCGTCAACGCAGCCGTCGGCGTGGTGCTCTACTTCCTGCTCGACCGGCTGCGCAAATCATAATTTCTCTTTGGCAAAACCCGCAGCGCCGGAATTAATCAGGATTCAGTGCGTCAATAAGAACTGCTTGAAGTCGTCGTAGGATGACGACATGGAGAGAGAAAGTTTCGGCCGTTTGAGATAGGCGGCAAGGCGATCGGGCAAAGGCGGGGCAGTTCCAATTGCTTTCTCCACGACTTCAGCAAATTTCGCGGCATGCGCCGTGGCCAAAACCAATCCCTGGGATGGCTCAGGATGTTCCTTCTTATAGGCTTCCCAACCCAAGATGCCGACGGCGGTATGCGGATCGGAGATGTAGCGATAGCGATCCCAGACCGCTTTCATTTCCGCAAGAGTCTCCTCATCCGTCGCTCCGTGTCCCCAAATTTCCTTTTGCACGTATTCAAGGCGGCCACGGCACAAATCCAGCAGGCGCGGAAAATTGTTGGGATTGCCGACATCCATGGCGTTCGAATACGTCGCTTGCGCCGGGCGCGGATGAAATTCGCCGCTGCGTAAGTATTCCGGCACAACGTCATTTGCGTTCGTGGACGCGATGAATTTCGCCACAGGCAATCCGATGCGCTTCGCAAACAGTCCCGCCGTCAGATTTCCGAAATTTCCGCTTGGCACGGAAACAATCAGCGGCACGGACGCTACAGGAAGCTGCCGGTACGCGGCCACGTGATAAAACATTTGCGGAAGCAACCGCCCGATATTGATCGAATTCGCCGAAGTGAGAAACGCCTTCTTGTTCAGCGGCTCGTCCGCAAAGGCCTGCTTCACCAACCTCTGGCAATCGTCAAATGTTCCGCTGACTTCCAGCGCGGTGATGTTTTCTCCGAGTGTGGTGAACTGTTTTTCCTGGGCTTCACTGATCCGCTTTGAGGGATACAAAATTACGACGCGGATTCCCGGCACGCCCAGAAATCCGTGCGCGACCGCGCTTCCCGTGTCCCCGGAAGTCGCTACCAGTACGGTCAGAGGGCGCGATTCTCCGCGCACGAAATAGCCCATCAGCCTCGCCATGAATCGCGCGCCAAAATCCTTGAACGCCAGCGTCGGCCCATGGAAAAGCTCCAGAACGTGCAGACCCGGTGAAAGCGAAACCAATTTCACCGGAAAATTGATTGCTTCGCTGACGATTTGCCAGAGAATTTCTTCCGGTACATCCGGCGTGGCGAACGGCTTTACAATGCGAAAGCAAACTTCCGTGAACGGCAGCGAGCGAAATTCTTCCAGCTCTTCCGGCGAACGCCGCGCAATTTCCGCCGGCATATAAAGTCCGCCGTCCGGCGCCATTCCGCGCAACACCGCGCCGCGCAAGGAAGTCAGCGGAGCTTTTTGCGACGTGCTGCGATACCTCACGCGGCGCCGCCCATCTTGCTTTCCAGCAATTCCAGAAATGCCTCCGGCTTGTGTGGCAGTTCGCGCAATTGCGCCACTTCCATCGTGCAATGAGCCAAAGCCGCATAGCTCTGCCTGCGTCCGGCAATCAAATTGGGATAGCAGCGCGTCACAGTTTCCCGCGGTGCTTCTTGCGGCCTCGATTGAAATGCGCCGCGCCAAAGCACAGGCTTCGGGTCGTTCAAGTACCGCTCGATCAGCAACAGCTGTTCCTGCGGGGAAGCGGCAAAATTCACCACGGTCATCAATTTTCGCAATCGCATCAGTAGATGATTTCCGCAATAGATCACGCTGCCAGTCGTATCGAGCACAAGCGATTTCTCCGGAGAACTCGCCAAATCGTCGAGCACTTCCTCGAGTACCGCAATCTCTTCGCTCAAATACTGCGATTCGCGCTCCGCATAGGTCGCGGAATCCGGCCAGCCCATCCATGCAGCAACTCCATTGATTCCAGAGAACCCACCCGCCGCGAGTCGCGAAGCCAGTCGCGATTCAATCTTGTCATCGCAAGAAATCGCCGCATGCCCTGCCGAAGCGAGTTGCCGCGACCAAAACGTCTTTCCCGCGCCGGACATGCCAATCAGCGCGAGACGGAGCGGGCTATGGCGAGAAATTTGCATAACAGAGAATCAATAACGATAGCGCGTGCCGAGCATGGCGAGCAACCTGCATGATGTAATTCGCGGCCAAAAGCAAAGGGAGCAAATTCGGTCAAATGCTGACAATTCAGACTGCCATGAGGTTTGTACAAGTGACTTGCGCACTCTGCCTGGTAGCCGCCCCGTCCAATCAACCCTCAATAAACGCTAAATCCGGTGTGGAAGCGCAGACACGCTACTGCAAGAGTGTCTGGGAATACACACAAACAAATCCTCCGCATCGCTTCTTTGCTGAAATCGAGAATCCCTCTGAAGAGCCGGGCGAAAACACAAAATGGCAGGAATTCGCGACGAAGGAAGACATGGAAAAGGATGAAAACCACTACACCGCCGCGTTCGTTTGGTTGCGCGAAGGAAGAGTCGTCGCTGCAAACTTCACAATCAGCGACGGATCTCAAGATTGGTTTCAATATGCCGATTATTGTTTCGACTCTCGCGGCCGGCTCGCAGGAATCCAAGAAGAGCTTCGCTCGTTTTACGGCATGATCGTCGCTAGACGTCGATATAGTTACGACGGAAAGGGCAAGCTGTTGGACAAATCTGAGACGTTTATGGACCTGGACAACCAAAAACCCAAGAGGCCCGATGAAGAATTCATCGACAGGGAACTCCCTACCTATCTTCGCGTGCGGAAGCTGCCTTTTGCGTCGTTGCTTGGAAAAAAGAGGCGAAGTGGCCATTAAAGGCTATTGCAGCCCGGAGCAAGTCCGCCGGTAATTTCCGTGCCATCTTCGGACACGCGGCCAAGCTGCACCATCACGCGCCGGGCTTCGGTTCCATCGTCGGAAATCTTGAAAATCGGCAGGGTTGCATCCGCATGCGGCTGCAATTCCTGCGGCAAGTAGGTAGCATTTGCCACACGCTCTGTCTCGATTGTTCCATCCACGGTCACGCCGGAATGAGTTCCCGCGGTCTGCCGGCCATCCGCGCGAATGTCGACGCTGATCGCGCCGTTCTGCACAGCCGGATCGATATGCGAGACAACTCCCGCAATCTTGCGATTTAAAATTTGCAAAGCTGCGCGTTGATGCACCTGCACTTCATTTGCCTGCGATTCCGGAATATGAATCCGCGCAACCAGCCGCTCCGAACTCGTCACTCGCGCCAGATTTGTCCCCGCGCCGACCTGCTGCCCCGCATCTACCGAAATTTCATCCAACACGCCGGCGATTCCCGCGCGCACGAGCAGCGACTCTTTCTGGTGCGACTTCAACTCATAAAGAGCCTGGATTTGCGCTACTTCCGCTTGCTTCGCTTCAAGCTGGGCCTGCCGCGCTTCTTCCGCAATCGCCAGCTTCTCTTTTTCGATTTGCAATCTCGTGGTGAGCGAGTCCGCACGAGCCCGGGAAATCTTTGCGTTCATCGCAGAACCGATTCCCGCGTTTTGCAGCGCCTCGTCGCGCTCCGCTTGCAGCTTGGCTTCCGTCAAATCCGAGTGCAATTGCGCTTCCATCGCGTGCTCGTCCAAAAGCTGCGCCTGCAATTGCACGCGCAGATTCGCAAGCTCCGCTTCGACTTTTTTCGTCGCCAGTTCCGCATCGCGCACCTGACGCTCCAGATCCGGATTGCTCAGTTGCAGCAAGACGGAATCGGGCTGCACTCGCGCACCGGCCCGCAGAAAAACCTGATCCACGTGCGCTTGCGTCTCTGCCGCCAGCCAGCGTGTCTCTTCCGGAACCAAAGTGCCCAAGCCGGAAACGTGATGCTGCAGCGGTCCCCGCCGCACCGTTTCGATCTGCAGCGCCGTACGATCCACAATCGGCGCGGCAGACTTCATTCGCGAGGTCCCAAACGTAAATGCAGCCACCGCGACCAGGGCTACGGCCGGAAACGAAACCCACAACAGCGCTCGGCGCGGTTTCACCGTGGGAGTTTCAATTTGCATGGAACAGCATCTCCACTATTAATTTCCAGGATCAATTATAGATGGCGAGCGCCACCGGCAAGAATGAGAAAAACTGATAACGTTCTTTGCTTTTTGCTATGCAAAAACGCGCGAGATGCGAGTCGCGATTATTTGTGTACGTCTGGCGGCAGGAATTAGCTTTTCTTATCACTTTCCGTGGCGGGGCAATTCGGCAGTTTTCCTCCCAAGTCTTCCGGATATTCTTTGCACAGCTCCCGAAACACGTCAGGGATCGCGTTCTGCACCAGATTCTGGCCTAACTGAACAAGGTCTGGCATCAGTTTCGGCAAAACATCGTTGAATTTCTGCCCTATCGGAGTCTGATAGAACTTGATTAGCTCTTTGATATCGTCATCGGTAAAATACTTCGAATACGCAAGTACAGCTCCTTCCGTAAACTCCGGTGAATCGTATATCCGCAGCATTTTTTCATGAAACGAAGTTGTGATTTTTTCTCGATGATCTTGATCCTTGATGCCAGAAAACAATTGCTGCCGCAGCACGCCGAAAAAAGCGTTTGAAGCCTGAATGCTCCGGTCCCGGGCGTGAACGACGTTCAGCATCTCGATGATGTCGGTTCTGAGTTGGGGATCGACCGGTTTCGTGGGTGGGCCGCCCGTTATGTCAGGCGTGTCGATATTCAGCGAGTAGATTACATCGATTGTCGTATCCACTTCGACAGGCTCCCCATTCAGCAGCGTGGGTTGATATTTCCACTGTCGCACTGCATCTATCGCCGATTGCATCAAAAGGGGATGTCCGCTCAATGCCTCCAACTGTTGCACCGATCCATCTTTCGAAAGAACTACGTGTAGCTGCACGGTGCCTTGGATTTTCGTCTGCCTTGCCAGGGGCGGATAAACAGGATTCACTTTCTTGATGATTTTTGGCGCAGTGACTGCGCCGCCCAATCTTATTCGAGTGCCGCCCGAGGGGATAATTTTCACGACTTTAGGAGGCTTCGTTTCCGCTGGCGCATTGGGTTCTTGCGCCAGGGTGAAAATGCTCGCGCTCCCGCTTAGGCAAACTGCAAGGAGCATTTTCATGGGACCTCCCGGAAAATCGTCGCAGGCCTTGACTATACGCAGTCGTATTCGCCTTAGCAACGTCGCGCGCCGTAACCTTGCGGAAACCTGTTCTTCGGGACAACTTGCCGCCACTCACCCCAAGTGCTACGTTGGAAAAGGCGTCCACCAGGCCCGTCCGGTGGCGTCACAAGGCGATTGGAAAGGTCCGAAGGAATTTTCCGGGCGCACTTTTAGCCGAAATCTTTCAACGGAAGTTTCGATTACCGCGCTGTGAACGGAAGTACATCGCGAGCGGCTCCGAAAATTCGGAGTGAAAGCCAGAAAGCTCGCGCGCGGGGTTTGCGTGTCTTTTTCATTTGGCAGCGACAATCGGTTGCCGCAAGCGCGGCTGGCCGTCGTTTCCTACATCATTGTGGGCATGATCGGCGTGTTGCTGCTCGGCTTCTGGAAGCTTCAGGTTATTGACAGCGACAGGTACGGCCAAATGGCCGAACAGAACCGCGTTCGCTCCATTCCCATCATCGCACCCCGAGGCAGAATGCTCGATCGTGATGGCCGCGTCCTCGTAGACAATCGTCCGTCTTTCAGCGTGTTGTTACTTCGCGACGATCCTGCTCTCGTCGAAAAAAATCTTCCAGCGCTGGCGGACGGCCTGGGCCTGTCCGTTGACGATCTCCATGACCAACTGCAAAACACGCGCAACCTTCCGAAATTTCAGCCCATTGTCATCAAGCCGGAAGCTACCAGCGCCGATCTCGATTTCATCGAATCGCATCGCGCAGACATTCCCGTCCTCGAAATGCTTTCCGTTTCGCGCAGACGCTACCTGCCCAATGGCTTCCTGGCGCATGCGACAGGTTATGTCGGTGAGGCAAGCGAACAACAAATCGAGGCCAGCAACGGCAAGCTGCGTCCGGGTGACGTCGTCGGCAAAGCAGGCCTCGAGCGCCAGTACAACGACATTCTGATGGGCACCGACGGCATGCGCCGCGTCATCGTGAACAGCGTCGGCAAAGAAGTGGACCACCTCTCGCAGCAGGATCCCATTCCGGGCAAACAGATTCAGTTGACGATTGATATGGATTTGCAGCAGGTCGCGGAGCAATCCCTCGGACAGCGTCCGGGTGCCGTTGTCGCGCTCGATCCGCGCACTGGCGAAGTGCTCGCCATGGTCAGCCGTCCGACCATGGACCCAAATGACTTCGCGGTGCGAATTTCAAAGGAAGAGTGGAAGCAACTCAACGATGACCCGCTTCGTCCCCTCTTCAACCGCGCGGTTCAAGCGCAACTTGCTCCAGGCTCCGTCTTCAAAATCGTAACGGCTACCGCGATGCTAGAGGACCACAATCCGCCAGAAAACTTTGAAACGTACTGTCCGGGTTACGGAACTTTTTACGGCCGACAATTCAAATGCTGGGTCTTATCTTCGAGGAAAGGACCAACATCTCACGGCACATTAAATCTTCATGGCGCGATCCTGCATTCCTGCGACGTTTTCTTCTACACCGCCGGCATGCGGCTCGGCATCGACCGGCTTGCCTATTACGGCGATAAACTCGGCATCGGCCACAAAACGGGAATCGACCTTCCTTCAGAAGAACCCGGCCTTATGCCATCGGAGCAATGGGTTGAACGCGTTTTTCATCGCAAATGGTATGCCGGCGAAACGATTTCCGTCTCCATTGGGCAAGGCGCAGTCACGACAACGCCCGTGCAACTTGCGCGTCTTATCGGCGGAATTGCGTCGGGTGGCGTTTTCAAACAGCCCCATCTTCGTAAAGATTTGCAAAACATCGGCGAAGAAAGGTTTGCCATCTCTGAACCCACCGTCGAAAAAGTCACCGACGCCATGTACGGCGTTATGAACGAACCCGGCGGCACAGGAGCAGCTCTGAAACTGAAAGATATTGAATTCAGCGGAAAATCCGGTACGGCTCAAGTCATCAGCTACGACAAGCGCGCGCAAATTGGCAAACAGAGAAAATTTGACGATAACGGGTGGTTTGTTGGCTATGCGCCAAAGCGCGATCCGGAAATCGTTGTTGCAGCACTTGTCCAGGAAGGCGGCGGTCTGCACGGTGGAGATACAGCGGGCCCAGTCGTGCGCGATGTCGTGAAGGCCTACTACGACAAGAAAAACAAAAAACTGCAGGGCCAGACCACTGCAGACAACTCCAAGCCTGTTCCACATAATGCCCCGGCGGCGATTGTCGCTCCGCGCGCCGTAATAGTTAAAGATGAAGAACCCGCGGGCCACGCAGCCCTCGCGCAGGATCAACGATGAAAGACGCTCCAGGCACTCGCGATTACGATTGGTGGCTGCTCGCCATTCTGGCGACGATCTGCGCTCTGGGTGTGCTTGAAATCTATTCCGCCACCCACGGCAGTGCTCTTGCCGGCATGCAATACAAACAACTTCGCTGGCTCGCCGTCGGCGTCGTCCTGATGTTTATCCTCTCGCGCATCGACTATCACCTGATTCTGGATCAGTCCCTGATTCTTTACCTCGTCTGCATCGCTTCTCTGGCTGCTGTGCTTTTATTGGGAAACAGCCGCTTTGGCGCCAAACGCTGGATTCCCATCATGGGACAAATGTTTCAGGTGTCGGAATTGGCAAAGTTGATTATAATTATTGTATTGGCGCGCTTCTTTACCGAGGTGCGTTCCGATAAGCTTGACCTGCGTGACTTGATTAAGGCAGGGTTGTTGGTAGGCGTTCCGCTTGTCTTGATCCTCAAGCAGCCGGACTTGGGCACAGCGATGGTTCTTGTGCCGCTTTTGTTCGTCGGGGCTTTCCTGGCTGGCTTGCAGTGGCAACATATGGCGGCGATTGTCCTCGTGGGGGCTTTGCTCGTTGGCGCAGTTTTTTATCCGCCCGTTAGCAAACATATCCTCAAGCCCTATCAGCGCGAACGGATTACGTCTTTCTTGCACCCGGAAGAGGACGCCAAGGGCTCAGGCTATCAGTTGTTGCAGTCCAAGATAGCTGTCGGCTCCGGTGGTTTCTGGGGCAAAGGTTTTGGCAACGGCAGTCAGAATCAACTGGGTTACATTCCGGTCCGGTATTCCGACTTCATCATGTCGGCTTGGGCGGAAGAACAGGGATTCAAAGGCGTGCTGCTTGCCTTAGGGCTGTACATGGCGCTGCTTCTGCGCCTCGTCCAGAATGCACAGCGCGCGAAAGATCGCGCCGGCATGTTTTTGGTGATGGGCGTGGCGGCTGCGCTAGGGTTCCACGTTTTGGTGAACGTGGCTATGGTGATTGGCGCCATGCCGGTCACCGGCATCCCGTTGCCTCTTATGAGCTACGGGGGTTCGGCCACGTTGTTTGTTTTCATGGCGATTGGCCTGGTGATGAATGTACGGCTCCGCCGATTCGTCAACTAGGCCGAGATGTAACCCGGGACAGCGGCAAAGCCGCCACCCGGAGTAAGTCAAGTTTCAGTAGCTAGGCCCGGTGAGTTCGTTTGAACTTTCTTGTTCGTGACACAATAGTTCGGAAGTTCAAAGGAACACGCTCCCTGCCTACTTAGGACAGTTAGAGTGAGGACAGCATCGTCCGCCGTTCCCGTTGCAGCAAGCCGGGAACGAACCAGCCTCGTTAGCTTGAGGAACAACAGATTCCCCATCAGCAGCGAACGCTTCGCCGCCCGCACACGGGTGTCGTCAGCGTGTGTGCCCTTCCTTTGGGCAACGGCTTTTCCCTCCCGGACCGCCAACGGAACTCGAACCGCGGCGATGCATCCCGATAGCTGCTCAGCAGCTAGCAAGCATAAGGAGTTTTCATGTCGAAAGAATTGGTTATCAACGCGACCTCCCATGAGCGGAGAGTCGCAATTTTGGAAGAAGGCCAGCTAGTCGAAATCTACATCGAGCGCGAAAAAGAATTCGCCCTCGTCGGCAGCATCTATAAAGGAAAAGTCACTCGCGTCCTCCCGGGCATGCAGTCCGCTTTCGTGGACATCGGCCTCGATGGCGACGCGTTTCTCTACGTCAGTGACGTTTTCGAAAATCTCGAAGGCTACGACCACGGGCACGACGATCATGGCCACGGACAAGAGCACGCGGCCGCTCCCGTAGAAGCCGGCGGCCAGTCCATCGAAGTTCTCCCGGGCGAATCGCTCGGCCGCGCCAGCGAATCGGCAACCCGCGCAAACTCACGCGAAAACGGACACGCGGATCCCCACGCTGATCCCGAGGATCAGGAAATCCGCTCTCACGTTGAAGAAGTTCAAGCCGGAAGCGATGATACGGCTCCTGGCGTTGCGGAACACGCCGAACAGTTCGACGACGAGCGTCAGCCCGATTCGAACGAATCCGCCCCGAAGAATTTCGCTCCACAGTACAATCCAACGCAATACAATCCCGCGCCCCGCTTCAACAATCGCCCCAATCAGGGCGGCGGGCGTGGCGGCGATTTCAATCGCGGGGGAGACCGCGGCGGCGATCGTGGCCGTGGAGGCCGTTGGGGCCGCAGAGGCGGACGCCGCCGTGGCGGCAGTAGCCGTCCCGGGGGGCCAGGCGGCAGAAATCTGCCACCCTCGAAATACGCTTCGCCCCAAGGCGGCGATCGCGATAATCGCGGCAACTACGAAAATCGTGGCGACCGCGGCAGTTACGATAGGCGCGGCCCGCGTCGCGAGTTCAATAATCGCCCCGATGGTCCTCGTTACGGCCAGCCTAGCGCGCCGTCCGGCCCGTCTGCTCCGGTGGAAGAAGACGCCTTCTTGCTGCCCGGCGAATCGCTCGCAAAATTCCGCAATCGGCCCGCTGCAGCTGCTCCTATCGCGCCAGTGGAAGAGCCGATTCACGACGAACCGCAGCCCGAACTTCCCGAAGACGCTCAGCCGCGCAACGCAAATCTCTTGCCCGGTACGGCTCCCGGTCCGCGTCGCTCGCGTGGTTCCCTGCCCAGTTGGTTGCTTGCGGGCGGTAGCTCGGAGTCAACCGAAGCTGTAAGCGAGTCTGACGCCGAGGCGGAAGCCGAAGAAATCGCCGAACTCGACGATGAGGAACTCGACCAGCTCGAAGAAGCGCAGGCCCTCGCCGAAGCATCCGAAAACGGCGGCGCCGAGCTCAGTGACGACGAACGCTCCACGCTCTCTTCCAGCCTGATTGAAGCAAAGCAGGATGAGATCCGCGAAGAGGCTCATGCCGACAGCGCCGCGGGAGGCGCCGTCTTCGAAGAAGACGAAGAAGAGGAAGAACACGAAGAAGACCTCGCCGACGACGAAGAAGAACACGAAGACGAAGCTCACGAGCCTTCCGTTCAGGAAATCGTCAGCGCTCCTCAAGCCATTGCTGAAGCGGAAGCCGACGCAGCGCACGAAAATGCGCTTCATATTGCCGCTCTCGGCGACCACGTCGAGCTGGAACATCACGAGCCTTCTCACGAAGAGCACGGCGACCATCACGACGAAGGATTTCACGGTCACGAAGATGGCCGCGAAGAAGATCACGAAGACGAACACGAAGAAAATCAGCAGCACGAACACGAATCCCAGCCGGCTGAGATTGCCGCAGCCGGGGCTGGTGAAGATGCGATCCTTCTCCCCGGCGAAACGCGCGCTCCTCACAGCGGCCCGCGCGAGGAATTTACGCCGCGTGATTCCGCACGCATTGGCGGCGGCGGTCGTTCCCGCTTCCAGCGGCCTTTCCGCGGCGGGGATCGTGGCCGGGATCGCGGCGGACGCGGCGGAGACCGCGGTGGACGCCCCGATCGCGGACGCGGCGGGCGCGGCAGATTCGATCGTCGCGGCGGCCCGAGCCACGGAGGCGGCCATGGCCATCACAGCGGCCAGCGCGGCTATCGCGGCCACAGCGGACCGCAACGCCGTCCGCAGCTGATTTCAGAAATGCTGAAGGCGGGTCAGGAAGTTGTCGTGCAAATCGCCAAGGAACCGCTCGGCAAGAAGGGCGCGCGCATCACCAGCCACGTTGCTCTCCCCGGCCGCTTCCTCGTCTACATGCCGACGATTGACCACATCGGCGTCTCGCGCAAAATCGCCAGCGCGGAAAACCGTTCGCGTCTCCGCCGCCTGGTTGGCGAAGCGCGCGGTGCATTCCCCGGCGGCTTCATCGTTCGAACGGCAGCCGGCGGCGCCACCGATGACGAAATTCGCACCGACATCGAGTTCCTCGGCAAGACCTGGAACGACATCAAGCACAAGAACGATGAGCGCAAAGCGCCTTCGCTCCTTCATCGCGACTTGAATCTCGTCGAACGCATCCTGCGCGATTACGTCAGCGACGATTTCACCGCCATCTGGATTGACAGCGAAGAGGAATACGGCAAGGTCGTCGAATTCGTCAGCCGCTTCCAGCCAAAACTTGCCAATCGTGTGAAGCTCTACACGAAAGACCAGCCCATCTTTGAAGAGTTCGGCATCCAGCACGATCTTGACAAAGCGCTCCGCGCCAAGGTCTGGCTCAAGTCCGGCGGCTATATCGTCATCAACCACACCGAAGCGCTCGTCGCCATCGACGTCAACACCGGCAAATTCGTCGGCAAGGGCTCTACGCGCCTCGAGGACACCATCGTCAAGACCAACCTCGAAGCCGTTAAGGAAATCGTCCGCCAGATTCGCCTGCGCGACCTCGGCGGCATCATCGTCGTGGACTTCATCGATATGGAAGAGCGCCGCAACCGCGAGAAGGTTCTTGGCGCATTGCAGCAAGCCCTCGAGCAGGACAAAGCGCCTTCGAAAGCGCTTTCCTTCAACGAGTTCGGCCTCGTCTGCATCACCCGCAAGCGCACCAAACAGGCGCTCGAACGCGTCCTCTGCCAGCCTTGCCCCTCGTGCAGCGGCTCCGGCATGGTCAAATCCATTCCAACGCTCTGTTACGAAATTCAGTCCGAAGCACGCAAGATGGCCACGACTACCGATAGCGAAAATCCGAACCTGACGCTCCGCGTCCATCCGGAAATCGCCAAAGCGCTCAAGACGCGCGAATCCATGCTGATTGACGAGCTCGAGCAAAATTCGCACAAGCACGTCATCATTCAGTCCGACGCCACGCTCCACTGGGAGCAGTACGACATCTATTAGTAGTTAGTGGTGGCACGGGCTTTCAGCCTGCGCTGGCTTCGAATAGTTTCGTCTTCCGTAGGGGCACGATATATCGTGCCCCTCTTTTTTTCATTACGTAGCGCCGGGCTTCAGCCCGGCACTCTTAAGCCATAACGAATAACGCCCGGCCTAATTCCCGGGCGCTTTGTTCAGTTTAGTTGTTTAGTTTCCCTAGTGCTGAGGCTGCTTTTCCGTCAAAATCACCACATTTGTGATTCCGCTTTCTCGAATCTTCGCCACGACGGCTTGGATATCTCCGTACTTTGCCCTCGCATCTCCTGACAAATACACCTTCCGCGCCGCACCGCCTGTAAGCTTGTCGCGGATCCAGCGCGCCTTTTCGTGGTTCTTTCCCGCACAGAACGACTCGGCGTCCAGGACACACTTGCCTCCGCTGTACAATTAAACACCCTCGCCACGGGGGCGAACTCTCGTTACGCTTCGCTCTTGCCGTAATCGCTACGGCTTCCCGATTCGCTTCTCCACTAGAAACGTTACGTTCCAGATTCCGGCTTGGTCAATCAAATCGGTTATGTATTTAATGTCTGCGTACTTCGCCCGGCTATCCACCTTTAGATAGTCACGTTTTTCGCTGCCCTCACTCACCGCTTTCCGAATTGACCCGCTCAGTTCGTCCGGAGCGATCTTGAGGTTGTGAAAAAAGATGCTGCCATCCCGCGAAATCATCACGGTTATTGCGTTCTCGCGCGCCGCACTTGGTTCGGGAATGGCCGTCGAGGTCATCGCCAAATCCACGGCATATCCGCGATGCGGCGTCATACCTTCTGCGATCATCACCACGAGCAAAATCATGACCACAGTCCCAACCATCGGAAAGAAACCAATAGTTGCCCAAACGCGTGATCGGCGCTTTCGTATGTGCATTTTCGCGTTTTGGCTGGGTAGCATTGGCGTCTCAATTCGAGCCAGAGCGGCATCAATAGTTAGACGCCGGACAAGTTGCGCAGTTCCCGGCAGGGACGCTACTTCAGCACCCCAATCGTGTGCATCCACGCCTCCGCCAGCTTTGGCCACCCCGTAACGGGTTTTTCTGTTTTTCGCAATCCATACCCATGCCCGCCTTCCGAGTAAACATGCAACTCCGCGGGCACCCTCGCATTCTTCAATTGCAGAAAATAGAGCGTCGCATTCTCCACGTGCACCGGATCGTCTTCCGCCTGCACGATAAATGTGGCTGGCGCCTGGTCCGTCACGCGAATCTCCGGATTCGCCGCAAAATTCTGTTCGGCGATCGCGAGATATGCGGGATAAACAATCACGGCAAAATCCGGCCGGCACGAAAGCTTGTCTGCACCATCAATCGGCTCATACAACCTCTGCTCGAAATGAGTGCTCAGCGCCGCAGCCAAATGTCCTCCCGCCGAAAATCCCAGCACTCCGATCCGGTTCGGATCGATCTTCCAATCCGGCGCATGGGCACGCACAATTCCCACAGCTCTTTGCGCATCCTGTAGCGCCGCCTGCGATTTCGGCAGCGGCCCTGAGTCCGGCACGCGATATTTCAGCAGCACGCAACTTACGCCAATGGAATTCAGCCATTCGCAGACTTCCGTCCCTTCCAGGTCCATTGCCAGAATTTTGTACCCTCCTCCTGGAAACACCACCACTGCCGCTCCCGTGTTGTTCCCTTTCGGCGTGTACAAGGTAATCGTGGGCCTTGCAACATTGCCCAGACGCACCAGCGGCTTCCCTGCAATCAATGCGTCCTTCGCCGTCGTCGTGTCCGCTTCGGGCGCGGGATTCTCCACACCGCCAGGCACCGTCTTCGGCCAAATGCTGATCGTGGTGTGTCCCGCCGGCGGCTGCCAGCCGCTTTGTTGCGCAACAGCGCTCAACGAAATTCCAAGTGTGGCCAAAAGCAAAATCAATGATTTGCGCATATCCTCCCCGCAGCTCTTCAACGAGGAGACATCATCACACAGTCTGTGCCAAGGTACGGAATCCGTCAGCGTCCCGCGTAGCGCTGCTCTTTCCACGGGTCGCCATATTCGTGATACCCGTTGCGCTCCCAGAATCCCAGCCGGTCGTGGTCGAGCAGCATAAACCCGCGAACCCACTTGACGCTCTTCCACGCGTAGAGGTGCGGCACAACCAACCGCAGCGGCCCGCCATGTTCCGCAGTCAGTGGCTCGCCGTCGTGATCGAATGCAAAAAGAACGCCCGACCGCAGCAAATCGGCCAGCGGTACATTCGCCGTGTAACCTTCTTCCGCCAGAATGGATGCGAACGCAGCCCCCGCCTTCGGTGCCACCAGTTTCAGTACATCCGTAAACAGCACGCCCCTCCACCGGTTATCCAATCGGCTCCAGCGCGTCACGCAATGAAAATCCGAGGTCACTTCCGTCCGCGGCAGCGCGCGAAACTCTTTCCAACTCAATTTCACAGGCGCTTCCACTTCGCCCGAAATCTGGAAGTCCCATTTCTCCTCATCAAAGTGCGGCACGCTTCCATAATGTAAGATCGGCCACTTCAGCGTCACCGATTGTCCGGGCGGCAACCTTCCCTCCGCCTTCGCTCTCTTCTCCAGTTCTCTCCGCGCCACCGATTCATCCGCCGTAGTCACACAGTTCTCCTACTCGTTCGATGCCCTAAATTTCACAGAGTCTCTCGCCCTACCGAGGCAGTCTGCTCACCGGACAGCTTCTGGTTCCGGTTGTTCGTGAAATGAAAGTTGCCTTTCGTCACCAAGCAGTCCTTCGAAGGCGCCCTACTCGGTACTAGCCCGCTTTACAAGGAATTGATGGTTGCTCATGGGGTTCAAGGTGCGTTTTGGCCTTCGTTTCGCAGCCGTTCCCGCGGCGTCTTGCTTTATTTTTCAAGGACGCTGTAACAGTTGTCCGCTATCGCGCCACTATACTAAGCAGGTTTTTGCGGCAAAGGTGTGCAATGGACCGCCGGATCACTCGGCTCAAAGGATACCTCACGGAACGTTTTTGTGAACCACTGTCGCTGGCCGAAATGGCAGCTCAAGTAAATCTATCCCCGTCGCGTCTCTCTCATTTATTCAAACGGGAAATTGGCGTACCACCTCAGGAATTCTTGAAGCAAGTTCGCATGGGCCACGCAAAAAAGCTGCTCGAAGACTCTTTCCTCTTGGTAAAAGAAATCATGGCTCGGTGCGGTTTTAATGACGAAAGCCATTTCGTTCGGGACTTCGAAAAATTGCATGGCAAGACTCCGCGAAGATACCGCGAGGATCTTTTGGGTTCTCAGGATGGCTTTAGCAAGCTTGGCCAACGAATAGCGGAAGAAGCCAACAAACCTTGATTGCCATGCGCAGCTCATTTTGAGCATAGTGGCTTTGCTCCTCCCTTCCTAGGAACTCGAAGAACAATCTCCCACGACTTAGGCCTCATTGCAGGAGAATTCACATGGCCCAGGATAAGATTGACCTCGGACAGCTCGCCCAGCTGATTCAAAATGCCAACGCTGGTTGGCAAGCCGGATACACTACGCTTTCTGACCTGCCTCCAGAAGAGCAGAAGAAACGGCTGGGCTACTCGCCGGGACCGGGAGAGCAGTCCCTCACGGACAGGGAGACCGTCTCCCTCGCAAATCTCGCTTCGATTGGCATCGGGGCTGTAGGCGCGCCAGCCTCCTTTGACTGGCGCAATGTCGGCGGTAAAAATTTCATAACCCCGGTGAAAGACCAGGGAGGTTGCGGTTCCTGTGTCGCTTTTGGAAGCACAGCGACCGTCGAAGGGACTTTTCGCGTCCAGCGCAACGACCCGAATCTTGCCGTGGATCTTTCTGAAGCCCATCTGTTTTATTGTTATGCAAAATCTCAGGGACGAAACTGTGGAAACGGCTGGTGGGTCCCTCCCGCGCTGGACTCTTACAAGACCGGCGTCGTTGACGAGGCCTGTTTCCCCTACACAGCGGGAGACCAAAACTGCAACCTATGCTCGGACTGGCAAAACCGCCTGACAAAGATCACAGGCTGGCACGCTATCACCGCCGGGGCAGACATGAAGACCTGGCTTTCGACCCGTGGCCCCTTGTCGACCTGCTTTACCGTCTATAACGATTTCTTCGCCTACAAAAGCGGCGTTTACCGGCATGTAACTGGCGGCGTGGCGGGCGGCCATTGCGTCAGTTGTGTGGGCTACGATGATGCCCAGGGATGCTGGATCTGCAAGAACAGTTGGAGCACAGGGTGGGGAGACGCAGGCTTCTTCCGCATTGCATACGGTGAATGTGGCATCGACGCCACAATGTGGGCCGTGGATGGCATCGAAGAAACAGGCTGGCTCCAGAATCAGAAAGTGCTCGGCCTTTGGACTATCGACCAGGATCGCAATGCCTGGGTTTACCTCAGCCAGGTGGGTTGGCGGAAAATCGCAAATGACAATGACAATATTTTCTTCGACCTTCTGACGATGCTCATTGCAGCAAAGGCTGCCGGCAGGCTTGTGGGCGCCTATCAGCAACAAGGGATAATCAGACAAATTTATGTTTGGTAAGGAGATAGCTATGCCCGATACAAAGCCGAAAGAACAAGTGCCGCCGGATGTCCAGGCGCAAGCTCAGACTTCGGATACAGGGTCCGCTCCAACCGCCCAGCCACCCGCCAGCGTGCTTGTCGCGGCTGGAGCTGTGGCCGCCACTGCGGATGGCGGGGTGACGGCAACCACTTGGCTCAACAACCAAAAGGTCACCGCGCTCTGGGGGATTGCCGAGAACAGAAACTCCTGGATGGCCTTGAGCGGCCCTGGCTGGGTCAAGTTGGCGAACAACTCGGACACTGCCGTAGTCGCCTTGACCAAGCTAGCCTCGCACGCCAAGGAACTCCAAACGATAGTAAACTGCCGTCAGGAAGCGGATGGAATGATCCACGAGATCTACGCCTGGTAGGACGGAGGCTGACATGGCACGGGATCCCGGTTTCTTTTGGCGAACAACAACTTCTGAGAGCAGGCCCAGGGAACTGACCGGGGACGACCTCAACGCCATGAAAATTGGATCGCATGGAGTTGATGCGAGGCCGGTCCAGAATCCGCCGGGCAGCGCTTTGGCTTCTGTTTCAGGCAACTTCGCCGCGCAAAGCGGCGAACAGAGCCGCCCAAGCGATGCCCTGCTTGCGATGCACGGCAATCCTGTCGTTCCAAATTCTCCCGCTTCACCACCCAGGGAGTCGCGTGGCTGACACTAAGATTGAGCCGAAGGACTTCGGCAAAACTATTGAACTCAGTGTGGACGATACAATCACTCTGGAGTTGCTGGAAAATCCAACCACCGGATTCCGTTGGCAGATTTCACCGGACGCTCTCGTGAAATGCGGTGATCAGTTCGTCCTTCCCACCGCCGTTGCCGCAGGCCAGGGAGGCCTGCGAGTCCTCCAGTTTAGAGCCACCTCTCGCGGCACTGGCGTTCTCAAACTTCAGCTCAGCCGTGAATGGGAGACTGCGCCGCCACAACGAAACATTGAGATACCGTATCTGGTGCGGTAAACGTCGCACAAGAGCGCGCTCTGGTTAATTCCTCAAAATGCCGCACAGAAGATACCAACCGCAGGATTTCTGGCCAGCATTTTCCACAGCTCATTCGAATTATATATTTAATTATTTTTTGACTTAATAATCTTCATGTGCTATCTTCTCATGTGTCTTGCTCGCCCCAACCCGTCTTCACCGTCCGCCCACATACAAAACCAGCGGCCTTCTTTGCCAGGAATTCCTATCCCCTTTGTTTTGACAACGATCTGAATTGCCCCGCGCGTAACTCCTTTCTTTTGATAACCATCTGGACTGCCCCAGGGTGGGGTACGCCAACTCACGATCTCAGTTCCCGAACCAAGGGGTACCCCTGGCCTAAGTTCTCCAGAATGAATACTTACGCAAAATGGGGGGAGGGGGGTGGGGGCATCTCCATATCTCGCCAGCATCTTTGCGGGCTGTCGGCCTCCAGTGCGCATACTGCAAGTATCTCTAGCTCCTTCTCGCCACTCGTCACTCGCCACTCGCCACTTTTCTCGTATGTTATTCTTCCTTCTCGATCCCGGGAAAGTGAGCCCTGCATGACCGCACGCGTCCTCGATGGACTCAAGATTCGCGACCAGATTTTCGCCGAACTCAAGGGCGAAATCGCTCGCCTCGCCGCGCTAAACATCAAGCCCGGCCTCGCCGCAGTCCTGGTCGGAAATGATCCGGCTTCTCAGCTTTATGTGAAAAGCAAAATCGCCGCCTGTGAACTGCTCGGCCTCGCTAGTTGGCTGCACACGCCGCCCGCTTCCATTTCTACCGACGAATTGCTGGGTCTCGTGGAAAAACTCAATAGCGACAACAATGTGGACGGAATCCTCATCCAGCTTCCGCTTCCAAAGCAAGTCGACACGAAGAAAGTTCTCGAAGCGGTTGACCCCGCAAAAGACGTGGACGGGTTTCATCCCGTCAGTCTCGGTAAACTCGTCAGCGGACGCGAAGGCCTCGTCGCCTGCACTCCCGCCGGTTGCATGGAAATTCTCCGTCGCAATGAAATTCCCATCGAAGGCGCGAATGCCGTCGTCCTCGGCCGCAGCGACATTGTCGGCAAACCGATGGCTCTGCTCCTCATGCACGCCAACGCCACCGTCACCATCTGCCACTCAAAAACCCGAGACCTTCCCGATGTTGTGCGTCGTGCAGACATCGTCGTCGCAGCGATGGGCAGAGCCGGTTACGTGAAAGCCGATTGGCTCAAACCCGGCTCCTCCGTCATCGACGTCGGCACAAACAAAATCACCAATGCTGCCGAAGCCGAATCGCTCCTGAAACATTTTCCGCAACGCCTCGCAAAATTCCGCGAAAAAGGTTCCGTGCTCGTCGGCGACGTTCACCCCGACGCCATCAACACCGCCGGCGCGCTCACGCCCGTTCCGGGCGGCGTCGGCCCCATGACCATCACCATGCTCATGTCCAACACAGTCAAAGCCGCCCGCCTCCGCCGTGCAAAGCATGCAGCAAAGGCGGCGTTGTAGTGGCGGGTCTTTAGACCCGTTCTTCGCGGCTCACCATGAAACGAATCGGACTCACCGGAGGAATCGCCAGCGGGAAAAGCTGGGTCGCGTTGCAACTTCGTGAATTCAATTTCCGCGTCCTCGACGCCGACCTTCTCGGCCATCAACTCATCGAACCCGGTGCAACCGCATACGATGATGTTGTGCGCGAATTCGGGAAGGAAATCCTTCGCCAGGATAGTTCCATCGATCGAAAGAAACTCGGCGCAATCGCCTTCGCAGACCCGAAAAAACTGGTAAAACTCAATGCGATCTTGCATCCGCGCATCGAAGAAGCGATGAACGCTCAATTTGAAAAATGGCGAGCCGAAGGAAACACCGATCCGGTCTTCGTCGAAGCCGCTCTGCTCGTTGAAGCCGGCATGCACAAACGCCTCGACGGCCTTGTTGTCGTTTGGTGCAGACCCGAAGATCAAGTTACGCGGCTTCTCTCTCGCGGTCTCAGCGAAGAAGAGGCGCGCCGCCGCATCGCGTTGCAAATGCCGAACGAGGAAAAATTAAAATTCGCGACGTACAAAATCGACACGTCGGGAACAATGCAGTACACGCAGGAACAAGTTGCGGCGCTCGCAAAATCGCTGCGTGCCGCGGAAACGTAGGCCTCTTTGCTTACTTTTCCCTATAATGAAAGCCTGAACTTGAGAGGCCGGAAGGAAAGCAGTCATGAGCCCGAAGAAAAAACTTGAAAGCAATTCCTCGCGAATCATCGTAGTCGTTCTGCTCCTGATCGCCGCTGCCTACTGGGCCGGCGCTCATTGGGGGCCGCGCGATCCGCAAAAAGTCCAAGCGATCCCGCTCGGCCCGAAATCCGAAAACGCTTCGTTCTCGCAGCGCGATGCGGCACTTACGGACGAAGAATCCATCAACGTTCGCGTCTATCGCCAGGCTTCTCCCGCTGTCGCAAACATCCTCACCAAAGCCACCGAATACGATTTCTTCATGGATCCCGTTCCCGTCGAAGGCGCGGGTTCCGGCTTCGTGATGGACACGAAAGGCTACATCCTCACGAACAATCACGTCGTGGAAGGCGCGCAAACGATCGAAGTCGTCCTCGGCGATCAATCGCGCTATTCTGCAAAAGTCGTGGGAGCCGATGCCCGCAATGATGTCGCCCTCATCAAAATCGAGCCGAAAAACAAACCGCTCGTAGCGCTTCCCCTCGGCGATTCCTCCACGATTCAAGTCGGCCAGAAGGTCCTGGCGATTGGAAATCCGTTCGGCTTTCAGAGCACGCTTACCACGGGCGTAATCAGTGCGCTCGGCCGCACCGTACAGACCAGCCAAACCACTTTTATTGACGAAGCGATTCAGACCGACGCGGCAATCAACCGCGGCAATTCCGGCGGCCCGCTTATCAATTCGCACGGCGAAGTCATCGGCATCAACTCTGCAATCTATACTCCATCCGGGACGACGGCCGGTATTGGATTCGCAATTCCCATCAACACTGCAAAGCGCATCGCGCATGACCTGATTACCGATGGCCGCGTTCACCAGGCATTTTTGGGAGCGGACACGCTCGCAGTCGGCGGCGGCCTCGCGGAAGCGCTTGACCTGCCCGTACAGGAAGGATTACTCGTGCAACTCGTCACCCGCAACGGTCCCGCGGCCACGGCGGGAATTCGCGGCGGCGACCGCATCGCGCAAGCGGGCATGCGCCGCTTCTATATTGGTGGGGACGTAATCACCGCGGTGGATGGGCAGAAAGTTTCATCGCAACTTGATCTGGGTTTGATACTCAACAAGAAACGCCCCGGCGATCAAGTAACGGTTACCGTCTACCGCGGGGGCAAGAAAGTGGACATTGCCGTAAAACTTGGCGAACGCGAGCGCTAAGCAAAAACACTAGGCGGAAAATTCTTTTCTATATTCTTCGCGCTCGGCGTCGCTGAGCGAAAACCAGCCTTCTGCAATATCGCGGACTCGTTCCAATTCCTGCTGCATTTCCGTGTGCTTCGCTTCCATCAATTCGACGCTGGCATCCTTCGGAACGTAAATCGGAGGCGCAAACAGAATCGCAGCGCGCGCAAACGGCATCGGCAGCAGAAAGTGGTCCCAGGTTTTCTCGAATGTTTTTCCCCGGTCGATTCCCACGTGAAACACCATGATCGGTGCGCCGGTTTTTCGCGCGAGCATCACCGGCCCGGGTTTCGCGATATAGCGCGGGCCGCGCGGCCCGTCGATCGTGAACGCGCAATCCTTCCCTTCTTCAATTCGCCGCGCCATCACCGCAAGTCCGCGCAAACCTCCGCGGGACGAGCTTCCTTGCGCCGTACCAAATCCGAGCCACTCGATGACTTTGCGCGTCCACTGCCCATCGAACGCCGTCGTGTTCATCACCACGACGCCGTGATTGCGATACCACCACACAATCGGAATAATCACGCGATGCCAAAACGCCCAGATGCATTGCTTTTTCTGGGCGTACACTTTTTCCGCGTGATGCCAGCCCAGCACTTCGTAGCGCAACGTGGGCCCAAGTGTTCTGATCACGCTGTAAACAAGCGCGGCGATGATGGGAATCTGGATGCGCCGCGACCACTTCAATTTGGGCAGGCGTGTATCGTAGTGTGTGTTTACGGATTCCTGTTGCTCCTGGGAATCCGCGGCTGCGTCGGGTGCGCTCATCGTGGTTAACTATAGTGGTGCCGCAAGGCATTTGGCCCGCGGCGAGTTATAGTATAGCGGGCACAGGAAATCGCATCCTTAACTTCTGACTGAACCATGCCGAGTCCAAGAATCATCTCTCATCGCAAGTCCTGTTTAGCGCTGGCCGCGGCGCTTCCCTGCGCTTTCGCGCTGGCGTCGCGGGCCGCGTCTCCGGATGAGCCTGAAAAAGCGCTGGTGGGAGTCATTGAAGGCGATTCGATTTCGGTACAAGGGCCGATGACGGTTCGCGTTGTGAACGGGCAGGTGAAAACGGTTTTGCGCAGCGGCGGAGATGTGCGGGTAAAGTCCGGCCGAGCGACGATTGATTTGATGGAAGGCGGACGAATCGCAATTTGCGGGCCGGCGCACCTTTCGGTTTTGAAATCGGGAACGGCGCTTACCGTGGCCCTCGATTCGGGCACGATTCACACTTTTGTGATGGAAGATTCCCTGACGGTTTATACGGCTCTGCTGCAGGCAAAGCCGCTCGCGATTGGCGGCGCAGCACGAGACACTGTGGTTGGCCTCGATTCGCTGGGAGCGCTTTCCGTGCGGGCGATCGCGGGCGCTGTACGAATTGAGCAGCAACTTACGGGTCAAAGCATCGTTGTGCCGCAGAACAGCGATTTGCTGCTGAGCAACGGACAATTGAACGAGCTGCATCCCGGCGCAGGCCATGCTTCCTGTGAGCTCGGGGAAATGAAACTAATGGAGCCGGCGGAACAAGTGAGCGTGCCTGCCACGACAGAAG